>CAZJWO010000005.1:0-21867 GCA_964549735.1 uncultured Fibrobacteraceae bacterium
CGGCGCCGCAACAGCCGTTGACGGCGGCGGCCAAGGGCGAGGCCGTTGCCGGCGCGGGCCGCGCGCCGATCTCCGGCCAGGGCGGCCCGGACACCTACGGCTACCGGTGGATCGACAGCAACGAACCCGGCGGCCCGGTCTTCGACTGGATCGACATCAGCGTCGACGGCGTGGTGGTGCCGCCGGCGGATGACGCCACCCGGGGGCCGTACAGCCTCGGCTTCACGTTCAACTACTACGGCGTCGACTACACCGAGGTCCGGATCTGCACGAACGGGTTCTTGACCTTCGAGAACACGACGTCCGCTCCGTACACCAACCAGGGCATCCCCAACACCGCGGCGCCGAACGCGATGATCGCCGCGTTCTGGGACGACCTGAACCCGAATTCGGCGGGTACGATCTATTACCTGGCCGACGCGGCGAACGACCGGTTCATCGTGCAGTTCCAGGCGGTCGCGCACTACAACAACTCGGCCAACCGCGAGACCTTCCAGGTCATCCTGACCCCGAGCGGCGACATCGTCTGCCAGTACCAGACGGTCGCTGACGCGACCAGCTGCACCGTCGGCATCGAGAACACGACGGGTACCGACGGTCTGGAAGTGCTGTACAACACGAGCGGCTATCTGCAGAACGGCCTGGCGCTGCGGTTCACCACGGCGCCCACCGTGCCGTGGATCAGCTACGCGCCCGAGATGGGCATGGTCATGGGCGACCAGTCGGTCGAGGTGGGCGTGCACTTCGATGCGACCGGCATGGCCGAAGGCGTCTACGCCTGCGAACTGGTCGTCATCAACAACGACCCGCTGCAGGGCGCGATCGTGGTGCCGGTGACGATGACGGTCAGCGCCGCCACCGCGGTGAGTTCGCTGCCCGCGGTCTTCGTGCTGCACGACGCGGCGCCGAACCCCTTCAACCCGGCGACGACGCTGCGCTTCAGCCTGCCGGTCGCCGGGCACGCGCAGCTCAAGCTGTTCGACGTGCAGGGACGTCTCGTGCGGACCCTGGTCGACGGGCACCGGCCCGCCGGCACGAACGAGGTGCGTTGGGACGGGTACGACCAGTCCGGCAGGCGCGTCGCCTCCGGCACGTACTACGCCCGGCTGACGGCCGCCGGCCAGACCAGCGTCAAGGCGATGGTCATGGTCAAGTAGTTCGGCTCGGTCGCGCTCACCTTCCCGGTCGCCGGCTCCCCGCGGGGTCCGGCGACCGGGATTTTTTGTAGGCGTGCCGCGGTGTGCCGGCGGCCCGGCGGCTGGGCGCGGCGCCTTGCTCTGCGGCGTCCGCTCGCGTAGAGTGCAGCCGGATAATCCGGCGGCGGCAAGCTGCCCGACTCAGGCCGGCGAGAGTCCGCCTCGGCGCGGGTTCCTCCCGCAGACAGGAAGATCGCATGCGCATCGGCTTCGGCATCGACCGCCATCGGCTCGTCGCGGGCCGGCGCTGCACCCTCGGCGGCGAGGTATTCGCCGACTGTCCCGTCGGACCGCTCGGCCACTCGGACGGCGACGCGGTTTGCCACGCCGCGGCCGACGCGATCCTCGGCGCGGCCGCGCTCGGGGACATCGGCCGCCACTTCCCGGATACGGACCCGCGCTACCGGGACGCCGACAGCCTCGATCTGCTCGCGCGCACCGGCGATCTGGTGCAGGCGGCCGGCTGGCGCGTCGTCAACCTCGACCTGACCATCATGACGGAACGGCCGCGCATCACGCCGCGGGCCGACGCCATGGCCGCCAACCTCGCCCGCGCTCTGGGCGTCGCCGCCGCGCAAGTGTCGATCAAGGCGACCCGCGGCGAAGGTCTGGGACCCGAGGGGCGCGGCGAAGCCGTCACCGTGCACGCCGTCGCGCTGTTGGCCGCGGGCTGACCGGCCGTCGGTCGCGGATTCGCGCTGGCTTCCGCGGGCGAATCCGCCTAGTTTCCCCGCCATGGACGACAGCTTCTGGCAGCAATTGCGAGAGGGCGCCGAGGAACGCTTCAGCGGCTTCGGCCACCTGATGCCGTTCCGGATCCAGGAGGTCCTGCTGGTCGCCTCACTCTACGACGCCTTCACCCTGGAAGAGGGCGGGCGCCTGACCGAGCTCCTGCTGAGCGAGTACCGCGAGCTGAACCTCTCGTTCGCCCCGCGCATCACGAAAGCCGCGAGCGGACAGGAGGCGCTCGAGCTGCTCACGGCGCGGCGCTTCGACCTCGTCCTGACCATGTCCCGCCTCGGCGACATGGAGGGAGTCGAACTGGCCGGCCAGATCAAGTCGCGCCAGCCCGAGCTGCCGGTCTACGCGCTGGTGTTCAATCCGCGCGAGCTGCAGCTCCTGCGCGCGCGCAACGCGGCCGGCGCGCTGGACCGGGTCTTCCTCTGGAACGGCGACGTGCGATTGCTGCTGGCGGGCATCAAGAACTGGGAGGATCAGCGCAACCTGCCGCACGACACGCGGTACGGCGACGTGCGGGTCATCCTGTTGATCGAGGACAGCGAACGCTTCTATTCGATCTACCTCCCGCTGCTCTACACCGAGATCGTGCGCCAGACGCAGGCTCTGATGGACGAGGGCAT
Organism: uncultured Fibrobacteraceae bacterium; assembly: GCA_964549735.1. Lineage (GTDB taxonomy): Bacteria > Krumholzibacteriota > Krumholzibacteriia > LZORAL124-64-63 > LZORAL124-64-63 > Glo-17. Next base: position 2,558 of record CAZJWO010000005.1, read on the forward strand.
CAACCTCAGCCACCGGCTCCTGCGGATGCGCGCGCGGCCGAAGATCGTGCTCGCGACGAGCTTCGAGGAGGCGTGGCACTGGTTCGACCAGTACCACGGGTGGCTGCTCGGGGTCATCGCCGACGGGCGTTTCCCCTGGGGCGGGGAAGCGGTCGACACGGCGGGGATCTCGTTCATCCGCCAGGTCAAGGCCGTCGATCCCAACCTGCCGGTGGTCTTGCAGTCGACCGATCAGGAGTTGCGTGCGCAGGCCGCCGCCGCCGGCGCTGGCTTCATCAACAAGGAGTCGCCGCGCCTCCTGCAAGATCTGCGGCTCTTCATGGCCGACAATTTCGGCTTCGGCGACTTCGTCTTCCGGCTGCCGGAGGGACGCGAGGTCGGCCGTGCCCGTGATCTGCGCGAGCTGGTCAAGGCTTTGCGGGAGGTTCCCGACGCCTCGGTCCTGCACCACGCCAGCCAAGACCATTTCTCGACCTGGCTGCGCGCGCGCACGGAGTTCGCGCTAGCGGCGATGATCCGTCCGCGCAAGACCGACGAGTTCGCCGGCGTGCCCGAGCTGCGCGCCTGGCTGATCGACAGCTTGCAGCGCTTCCGCATGGAGTCGCAGCGCGGCATCGTCGCCGATTTCGCGCGGGACCACTTCGACGCCAGCAGCGATTTCTCGCGCATCGGCGGCGGCTCGCTCGGCGGCAAGGCGCGGGGCCTGGCCTTCATCAATTCGATCCTGAACCGCTTCGACGTCGACGGGCGCTTCCCCGGCGTGCAGATCGCCGTGCCGCCGACGGCGGTCGTCGCCACGGATGTCTACGACGAGTTCCTCGATCGCGACCGCCTGCGGGAGCGGGTGCTGGCCGGCGGCCTCAGCGACGCCGAGGTGGTGCGGCTCCTGCGTGCGCAGCCGTTGCCCGCCGAGGCCATGGCCGATCTGCGCGCGTTCCTCGGCACGGTCCGCTATCCCATCGCGGTGCGCTCGTCCAGCCTGCTGGAGGACAGCCGTTTCCAGCCGTTCGCCGGGGTCTACGCCACGTACATGCTGCCCAACAGCCACCCTGATCTGGAGGTCCGCCTGGACCAGCTCGCCGCGGCGGTCAAGCTGGTCTACGCCTCGGTCTTCCAGGCGGGCGCCCGCGGCTATCTCGACGCGTCCGGCAGCCGTGTCGAGGAGGAGAAGATGGCGGTCGTGCTGCAGGAGGTCGTCGGCCGGCGGCACGAGCATTATTTCTATCCCGACTTCGCCGGCGTGGCCCACTCGACGGACTACTATCCGCCGCCGGGACTGCCGCCGACCGACGGCGTGGTCTGCGCCGCGCTCGGTCTGGGGCGCTTCGTGGCCGAAGGCGGGAGCGCTCTGCGCTTCAACCCGCGGCGGCCGGGCAAGCTGCAGCAGTTCGGCACCATCGCCGACTGGCTCAAGCGCAGCCAGCGGGAGTTCCTGGCGGTCGATGTCTCGCGGGAAGGTGCCGACCCCGAAGCCGACGAGAGCTACAACGTGGTCACGCTGGATCTGGACGACGCGGAACGCCATGGCACCCTGGCCGCCGTCGGCAGCACCTACTCCGCGGAGAACGGGGTCATCTACGACGGCATCGGCCGCCCCGGTCCGCGCATCGTGAGCTTCGCCCACGTGCTGAAATCCGGGCTCTTTCCGTTGGCCGACATCCTCGCCTTCCTGCTCGAACTGGGCCGTAGCTGTCTGAGCGGCCCGGTCGAGATCGAATGGGCGGCCACCCTCGCCGACGGCGCGCAACGGCCGCACCGGTTCGCGTTCCTGCAGATCCGGCCGCTGACTTTGCTGGGCAACGGACAGCGTCTGGCGCCCGCGGACCTGGACGATCCCGCCGCCCTGATCACGACGGAAGTGGCGCTCGGTAACGGCCTCTATCCCGGCCTGCGTGATGTGGTGTATATACCACCGGGTCGATTCGATCGCGGCGCGACGATCGCCATCGCCGCCGAGGTGGCCGCGCTGAACACAGCGCTCAAGAACGAGGGCCGGCCCTACATGCTGCTCGGACCGGGCCGGTGGGGCAGCAGCGATCGGTGGCTGGGCATTCCGGTGCGCTGGGAGCAGATCTCCGGCGCGCAGGTCATCGTCGAGACGGACCTGCCCGATTTCAAGGTCACGCCCAGCGAGGGCACGCATTTCTTCCAGAATCTGACGAGCTTCCAGGTCGGCTACCTGACCGTCAACGAGGGCAGGCCGCACACGGCCTGCCGCTGGGACCTGCTGGATGCCCTGCCGGCCACCAGGTGCGGCGCTTACGTGCGCCACGTGCGCCTCGCGCAACCGCTGGAGGTCGTCATCGACGGCCGCAGCCGGCGGGGAAAGGTCGGTTTCGCGACTGGCCCAACCCTCTAATCTAACTGGCGCCGGCCCTTTGCCAAAAGATAAACAAAGGGGTTGACAGGGCGGCGGCTGGGCACCGTCTTTGGCCCAAATCAACCCGTGAAAGGGGGCCGCGATGGCGACCAGCAAATCCTACAATCCGTTCGAGATGGCCAGGGCTCAGTTCGACAAGATCGCCGATCTCATCGGGCTCGATGGGGGCACGCGGGAGCTGCTGCGCAGCCCGCTGCGCGAATATCATTTCAGCGTGCCCGTGCGCATGGACGACGGCAACGTGAAGGTCTTCCAGGGGTATCGCATCCAGCACAACGATGCGCGCGGACCCGCCAAGGGCGGCATCCGCTTCCATCCCCACGAGACCGCCGACACCGTGCGCGCCCTCTCGATGTGGATGACCTGGAAGTGCGCGGTCGTCGACATCCCGCTCGGCGGCGGCAAGGGCGGCGTCATCTGCGATCCGCACCATCTCAGCGCCCGCGAGCAGGAGGCCATCTGCCGCGGCTTCATCCGCCAGGTCCACAAGAACATCGGTCCGGTGGCCGACGTGCCGGCGCCGGACGTCATGACCAGCCCGCAGCACATGCTGTGGATGATGGACGAGTACGAGGTGCTCGCCGGCGGGCACTACCCTGGCGTGATCACCGGCAAGCCGGTGGGCATGGGCGGTTCGCTCGGTCGCAAGCAGGCGACCGGCTACGGCGTCGTCTACTGCCTGCGCGAAGCGCTGCGCGAGCACGACCTCGCGCCCGAGGCCACGACCGCGAGCATCCAGGGTTTCGGCAACGTCGCCCAGTTCGCCATCGAGCTGTACCATCAGCTCGGCGGCAAGACGATCTGCGTCTCGAGCTGGGACCAGGAAGACCAGACCTCCTACGCGTTCCGACGCGCGGCGGGCGTCGACCTCGCCGAACTGCAGGGCATCACCAACCGCTACGGCGGCATCGACAAGGCCAAGGCGCGCGAGCTGGGCTACGAAGTGCTGCCGGGCGACGCGTGGCTCGAGCAGGACGTCGACATCCTGATCCCGTCGGCGCTCGAGAACCAGATCACGGGCGAGAACGTCGCCAGGATCAAGCCGCGCGTGAAGATCATCGCCGAAGGCGCCAACGGGCCGACCACGCCCGAGGCGGACGCGGTGCTCGAGGAGCGGGGCGTCTTCCTGATTCCCGACTTCCTGGCCAACGCGGGCGGCGTGACCTGCAGCTACTTCGAGCAGGTCCAGTGCAACATGAATTATTTCTGGGAAATGGACGAGGTCCTCGGTAAGCTGGATCTCAAGATGACGGCGGCCTACCTGGCCATCAGCGAGTTGGCTCGCAAGCGCAAGCTCTACATGCGCGACGCGGCCTACGTCGTGGCCATCAATCGGGTGGCCGAGGCCTGCCGCGAGCGCGGCTGGGTCTAGCCGCTCGCGCACAGCGGTGTGTGGCGGGCCTGGCCCTGCGGCCAGGCCCGCGCTATTCGGGAGGTCGTCCATGGCGTCGCGGCAGCTTCCGGTCTACCGGCGGCGGCTGCTCGACCGGGCGACGGGCCCGACGCGCATCGGCGCCGGCGATCTCGGCGGCAAGGCATCCGGCCTGATCGACCTGCGCCAGGACGTGGTCGCGCGTCTCGCCGAGCGCGAGACCGAGGGCTTCCGCATCGACGTGCCGCGCCTGACCGTCATCACGACCGATGTCTTTTCGACCTTCCTGAGCCTCAACGACCTGCAGCGCTCCGATTGGGACGAGCTGAGCGACCGCCGGATCGCCGCGATCTTCCAGGCGGCCAGCCTGCCGGCGATGTGGATCGGCGATCTGCGCTCGCTCACGGAGTGGGTGCAGCAGCCGCTGGCGGTGCGATCGTCGAGCCGGCTCGAGGACGCGCTGGCGCATCCGTTCGCCGGGGTCTACGCCACCAAGATGATTCCCAACCGACGCCTGGACGCCGACAGCCGCTTCAAGCACCTCGCGGCGGCGATCAAGTTCGTCTACGCGTCGACCTTCTTCGCCGGCGCGCGCGACTACCGGCGCGCGGTGGGCATCACGGAGCAGCCCGAGGCGATGGCTGTCGTCGTGCAGGAGATCATCGGGCGCCGGCACGGTCCCCGCTTCTATCCGGACCTGTCTGGCGTGGCCCGCTCCTGGAACCCGTACCCCATGGGGCGGTCCAAGCCCGAGGACGGCGTCGTGAACCTGGCGCTCGGGCTGGGCAAGCAGATCGTCGACGGCGGCCTGAGCTGGACCTACGCGCCGAACCGGCCCGCGGCGCCGCCGCCGGCGGCCGGTCCGGCCGATCTGCTGCGCAACACCCAGACCGGCTTCTGGTCCGTGAACATGGGTCCGCCGCCGCTGCCCGATCCCTTGCGCGAGGAGGAATTCCTCGTCCGCAACGACCTCACGGTCGCCGAAGCGGACGGGGTCCTCGAACTGCTCGCCTCGACGCTCGACGCCCAGTCGGGGCGGCTGCGGCCGGGCGTGCAGGGCGACGGGCCGCGGCTGCTCGATTTCGCGCCGCTGCTGCAGCACCGGCTGCTGCCGCTGAACAACGTCCTGCGCCGTGTGCTCGCGGCGGCCGACGCGGCGGCCGGGCAGGCCGTCGAACTGGAATTCGCCGCGACCCTGCCCGCCAAGGCCGCGCCGCGCCTGGGGCTGCTGCAGATGCGGCCGATGGCCGTGGCCGAGGGCGAGGTGCAGGTCGACGCGGAGCAGATGACCGGGCCGCAGGTGCTGCTGGCGAGCGATCATGTCCTGGGCAATGGCGAGCGCGACGATCTTCGCGATATCGTGTACCTGCCGCCCGAGACGTTCGAGGCGAAGGCGACGCGGCAGATCGCCGCCGAGCTGGACCGCGTCAACCGCGGCCTGCTCGCCGAGCGGAGGCCGTACCTGCTGCTGGGCTTCGGCCGCTGGGGCAGCAGCGATCCCTGGCTCGGCGTGCCGGTGACCTGGCCGCAGATCGGCGGCGCGCGGGTCATCGTCGAGGCGACCCTGCCGGGGATGGAACCGGAGTTGAGCCAGGGATCGCACTTCTTCCACAACTTGATCGGGTTGCGGGTGCTCTATCTCTCGGTCCCCCACCGGGGCGGCCAGGGTGTCGCTTGGGAGCGGCTGCGGCGGCTGCCGGCGATCCACGAATCACAACTGGTGCGGCACGTGCGCTGCGACCGACCGCTGCAGGTGCGGGTGGACGGGCGCCGCGGCCGCGGGGTGGTCCTGTTGCATGACTGACGAGATCTACAACCAGCCCCTGTTCAGCGCTCTGCGCGAGCGGGCCAAGGAACTGAACTGCGTCTACGAGATCGAGGGTCTCCTGGCCCAAGACGACGCGACCCAGAACGAGACGCTGCAGAAAGTCGTCGAGATCCTGCCGCACGGGATGCAGTACGACGACGTCTGCGCGGCGGCCATCGACCTCGGCCAGCAGACGTATCTGGGTTCACGCTTCCAGACGACCCCCTGGATGATGGAGGCCCCCATCCTGGTGCAGGGGGAGCAGGCCGGGCGCGTGCGGGTCTGCTATCTGGAGGCGCGCCCGCTCGAGGCGCTCGGCCCCTTCCTGCTCGAAGAGGAGCGCCTGCTGCGCAGCATCGCCGACCGTCTCGGCCACTATCTGCTCTACAAGCGCGTGCGCCAGCTCTGGCAGCGCATGGACACCGCCGGCCGCGACCTCGAGCACGCCGAGAAGGGCTGGCAGGTCGTCATGCGCATGCTCAAGGGCACCGATCCGCAGCTCGCCCGGCGCATCGGCCGCAAGATGCTCAACCATCTCTGCGCCATGGGCGTGGCCGAGGCGCAGGAAGTGCTGCACCGCATGGAGTCGGCGGACCGCGAGGGACGCGACAACGCGCCGGCCCTGCGGCTGGACCTCGAGGAGATGACCCTGCCGGGCCGCCCCTTCAAGCTGGCGGCGATCCATCTGACCGACAGCGAGATCCTCTCGCGCATCCAGAAATGGATGCAGGAGGACCGCGCGGGCTTCCTCTTCAAGGTGCTCAACAACCCCCGCAGCACGCTAGGCGACATCAGCAACGCCATGCACCGCGTCTACCACGTGCTGGCCGACGGCATCCAGCTCTCCGAGAGCTGGTTCAAGAGCCTGCGGGTGACGTTGACGCACCGGCTGCTGACCGAGCAGCTCGATTTCAACCAGGTCGCGCGCGACGTGGTGCGCGTGCGGGACTTCCGCGACGTGCTGCAGCACGTCGTGATGTCCACCGAGTCGCACGGCAAGCTGGGGGGCAAGGCGGCCGGGCTTCTGCTGTCCTATTGGATCCTCTCGCGCAGCGAAGAGCCCTTGCTGGCCGAGGTCAAGATGCCGCGCACCTGGTACGTGGCCTCGGACGCCGTCCTCGAGTTCTTCAACTACAACGAGCTGGACGACGTCTGGGAGCAGAAGTTCAAGGATCTCGCCACGATCCGGCGCGAGTATCCGAACATCATCCAGCTCTTCAAGAACTCCACCTTCCCACCGGAGCTCAGCCAGGGCTTGTCGATCGCGCTCGACGACCTCGGCCCGGTGCCGCTCGTGGTACGCAGCTCCAGCCTGCTGGAGGACCGCCTCGGCACGGCCTTCTCGGGCAAGTACAAGAGCCTGTTCCTGGCCAACCAGGGCACCAAGGAGGAGCGACTGGCCGCGCTCGAGGACGCGATCGCCGAGATCTACGCCTCGCTGCTCGGCCCCGATCCGATCGAATACCGCCGTGAGCACGGCCTGCTGGAGTTCGACGAGCAGATGGGCATCCTGATCCAGGAGGTGGTCGGTCGGCGCGTGGGCGACTACTGGCTGCCGGCGTTCGCGGGCGTGGCGTTCAGCCGCAACGAATTCCGCTGGTCGCCGCGCATCCAGCGCGAGGACGGCCTGGTGCGCCTGGTGCCCGGCCTGGGCACGCGCGCGGTCGACCGCGTCGGCGACGACTTCCCGACCCTGCTCGTGCCGGGCCAGCCCAATCTGCGCGCCAATGTCGAGCGCGACGAGATCATCCGCTACAGCGCCAACATGGTCGACGCGCTCAACCTCGAGACCAACCGCTTCGAGACCATCGCGATCCAGACGCTGCTGCGCGAAGCGGAGGGCGACTTCCCGCTGCTGGACAAGATCTTCTCGGTCCAGGCGCGGGATCTGCTGCGCAAACCCGTGCCGCTGCTCTTCGATCCCGCCGAACAGGATGTCGTGACGACCTTCCAGGGCCTCGTCGACGACACGCCGTTCCTGCAGCAGATGAAGCGCATGCTCGTGGTGCTCGAGGCGGCGATGCACACGCCGGTCGACGTGGAATTCGCCCATGACGGCAAGGACTTCTACATCCTGCAGTGCCGGCCGCAGAGCCAGGCCAGCGATGTGGCGCCGGCGCTCATTCCGCAGGAGATCCCCGCCGCCGATCTGGTGTTCGAGTCCCACCGCCATGTCTCCAACGGCTATGTGCCCGACGTGACGCATGTGGTCTACGTCGATCCCGGCGCGTACGCCGCGCTGCCCGACGAAGCCTCCTTGCGCGCGGTCGGTCGCGCCGTCAGCGTGCTCAACGGCGTGCTCCCCAAACGCCAGTTCGTGCTCATGGGACCGGGCCGTTGGGGCAGCCGCGGCGACCTGAAGCTCGGCGTCAACATCACCTACGCGGATATCTGCAACACGTCGCTGCTGGTCGAGATGGCCGCGGGCAAGAGCAAGGTCCTGCCGGATCTCTCGTTCGGGACGCATTTCTTCCAGGATCTCGTCGAATCGCGCATCCGCTACCTGCCGTTGTATCCGGAAGAACAGGGCACCGTGTTCCGCGAGGAGTGGTTCCGCGGGGCGCCGAACCTGCTGCCGGAGCTGGCGCCCGACTTCGCCCATCTCGCCGACTGCGTGCGGGTCATCGACGTGCCCGGCACCACCGGGGGCCGCATCCTGCGCGTGCTGCTGAACGCCGAACTGGACCGGGCCGTCGGCGTTCTCGCCGAACCGGACCAGGTGCTCGAGGAACGTCCGGCGCCGCGGCCCGGCCGCGCGGCGGTCGTGCAGGAGCGCCACTGGTTCTGGCGCCTGCGCATGGCCGAGAAGATCGCCGCCGAGGTCGACGCCGAAGCGCTCGGCGTGGTCGCGCTGTACGTGTTCGGTTCGGCGAAGAACGCCAGCGCGGGCCCGGGCAGCGACATCGATCTGTTGATCCACGTGCGCCAGAATCCGCGCCAGCGCGCCGAACTGCTCGCCTGGTTGGACGGCTGGAGCCGCTGCCTGGCGGAGATGAACTACCTGGAGACCGGGATCCGCAGCAAAGGTCTGCTCGACGTGCACCTGATCACCGACGAGGACGTCGAACGCCGCACCAGCTGGGCGGCCAAGATCAACGCGGTGACCGACGCGGCGCGCGAACTGCCGCTCGGCACCGCGCGCGCCGGTTAGATCGGCCGGGCTGCTCGGCCGGGGAGGCTGCTCACGCGGGCAGAGGCGGCAGCAGGCTGCGCTGCGCCGCGGCAGGCGCCGACGGATCGAAGATCACGAGCGCGAGCTCCGGTCCTTCGTGGCAGGCGGTCAGGCACCACGTGCCGCCCAACTGCTCGCGCCAGGCGCCCGTCAGGCGCACCGTCTCGTGGATGTGGCCGTGCAGACCGACGCGTGGTTGGCGCCGCTCGATGAAGCGGCGCAGCGCGATGCTGCCGACGTTCACGTCGAGCGGCACATGGTCGATCGAGCGGCCGTCCAGAGCGGCGCGATCGAGGACGGTCCGGTACGGCGGGCTATGGCAGAGCAGGACCGCGTCGTCCAGGTCGCGCCCGGCCGCCAGGTCGGCGAGATCGGCCGCGATCGTCCGGAGCGCCAGGCGCTCGCGATCGATCGCGACGCTGTGCACGCCGTCCTCCGGGGCGACGCAGCCGGGATCGACGTAGCGGCTGACGTCGTAGCGTTCCCAATCCTTCAGGCGGAACGGTGTCGGCGGCACGAAGGGGTAGCCCAGGACCGGGGTCCCGCCGACCTCCGTCCAGGCGCCGGGCAGGTACTCCCAGAGCCCCGCGGCCGCCAGTCGCCGGAAATCCGGCTCCAGGGCGCGCGGATCGTCGTTGCCGGGGATGACGAGCAAACGCGGATAGGCCGCGCCCATCCGCTCGCGCAGCTCGGTCAGGGCGGGCTGCAGGAAGTCCAGCAGGAAGTCGGGAAACATCTCCGCCTCGGGCGGCGGCGCGAACGGGTGGGGCAGCAAGTCGCCGCCGCAGAGGACAGCCTCGGGCCGCGCGGCGGCCACGGCGGCCAGCAACGCGCGGTAGCGACCGGGCCGACCGTGCAGGTCGGTGACGAAGAACCAGGATCTCGAGCGGTTTCGCGGAATGGCCAGGTCGTCCGGCATGGGTCGCCTCGCTGACGGCGCGTTCGCTCCGGCGGGCACGGGGCCCCGGTTCCAACGCCGCGCGGCGCGGCGCGGCCTCTTCGGGCAACGCACCCACTATCTCAGATCGTCGGGCGGCCGTCCAGAAGCAGCGCGCGCTCCCACGCGACAAGACCCGAAAAAACGGTCTGCTAACACGGATTTTACATTGCGTCGCCCGCGCCGGCTCTTCATTTTTCCGCAATCGCATGCTAGCCGGCGCCCGCCGGCCGCCGCCATCTGATGCATCCGCGAAGGAGAGTCCCGCCATGGCCCGTAACGTTGCGCAATTCATGGACGAGGTTAAAGCCAAGAACCCGGCCGAGCCCGAATTCCACCAGGCGGTCGAGGAAGTCGTCGAATCGCTCTGGCCCGTCCTCGACAAGCGGCCGGAGTACCGCACCGCCAAGATCCTCGAACGCATCGTCGAACCCGAACGCGTCATCATGTTCCGCGTGCCCTGGGTCGACGACGCGGGCGAGCTCCACGTCAATCGCGGCTTCCGCATCGAGATGAACAGCGCGATCGGCCCCTACAAGGGCGGCCTGCGCTTCCACCCGAGCGTGAACCTCGGCATCCTGAAGTTCCTGGCCTTCGAGCAGGTCTTCAAGAACAGCCTGACCACGCTGCCGATGGGCGGCGGCAAGGGCGGCAGCGACTTCGATCCCAAGGGCAAGAGCGATAACGAGGTCATGAGCTTCTGCCAGAGCTTCATGACCGAGCTGTACCGCCACATCGGGCAGTTCACCGACGTGCCGGCGGGCGACATCGGCGTGGGCGGTCGCGAGATCGGCTACATGTTCGGGCAGTACAAGAAGATCACGAACGAATTCACCGGCGTGCTGACGGGCAAGGGCCTGGCCTGGGGCGGCAGCCTGATCCGGCCCGAGGCCACGGGTTACGGCGCGGTCTATTTCGCGGCCGAGATGCTCGCGACCCGCGGCCAGGCGCTCGCGGGCAAGAAGTGCCTGGTCTCGGGCTCGGGCAACGTGGCGCAGTTCACCGTCGAGAAGCTGCTGGACTTCGGCGCCAAACCCCTGACGCTGTCCGACAGCAGCGGCTACATCTACGACGAGGCGGGCCTCGATCGCGAAAAGCTGGCCTACGTGATGCAGCTGAAGAACATCAAACGCGGCCGTATCAGCGAGTATGCCGAGAAGTACAACACGGCCGTCTATAAGCCGCTCGATCCCGCGCAGGGTTTCAATCCGTTGTGGGACCACAAGGCGGATTGCGCGTTCCCGTCGGCGACCCAGAACGAGATCAACGGCAAGGACGCGGCCAACCTGCTGAAGAACGGCGTCTACGTCGTGAGCGAAGGCGCCAACATGCCGACGACGCCCGACGGCGTGAACCTGTTCGTCGACAAGAAGATCCTCTACGGGCCAGGCAAGGCCGCCAACGCCGGCGGCGTGGCGACGAGCGGTCTGGAGATGAGCCAGAACAGCCTGCGTCTGAGCTGGACCCGCGAGGAGGTCGACCAGCGCCTGGCCGGCATCATGAAGGCGATCCACAAGACGTGCGTCGAGGCTTCCGAGGCCTTCGGCACGCCGGGCAACTACGTCAACGGCGCGAACATCGGCGGCTTCTTGAAGGTCGCCGACGCCATGATGGCGCAAGGCCACTGGTAGACGCCGGCGGCACGGGCCGGACCGACACGCGGGGCGAGAGGCGCCGGCAACGGCTGTCCGCTCGCCCCGCGCGTCTGGGCCGGGTCAACGCCGCGGCGCGCGCGTACGAACGCCTCAGCGCTCCGGGCCGCTCGGCAGGCGCCAGGAGCCCGTCGCCAGATCCAGCTTGTGGCAGTGTGTGCACTCGCCTTGGAACAGCGATAGGAAAGGATTGTCCGGGCGCGGCTCGAGGTGCAAGCGATGGATCAGCCGCGCGAAAGGAGGCGCCTCCGTGGCCTGCGCGTCATGGCAATCGAGGCAAGCGCCGGGGATGTCGGCCAGCGCGGTCGCAGCGTCGGGGTGGCGTCCGCTCAGAGCCAGGCCCGCTGGAGCGGCGGCGCGAGCCGCCGCGAGCACCTTGACGCTCGCGCCCGCGCACCACTGCGCCATGTGCGTGCTGATCCGCGTGTCCAGGCCGAGGTCCTGGTAGTGAAGATGGCAGTCGACGCAACCGTTCGGATACATGTCCGGGGCGTTGATGCCGGGCACGTCCCGCGGCGGCGGCAACGGGGGATGGCCCTCGCCCTGCGGGGGCGAGGCGAACGCGGCCGCGGCCGGCATCGCGAGTAGCGCAGCGATCGCGAGCGACGGGCGACGGCTGAAGGCTGAACGCCGCATGGTCGGGGCTCCTTTCCGATTCCCACGACACGGCCAGGCGCGAAACGCCGGCAGGCCCGTCGGCGTTTCGAGATCGTGGCGTCCATGTTCGGGGCGGGAATCTGACAGCATATTAGGATATGAGGGTACATTTGTCAACATATGGCTGCTCCGCCCGTTTCCGGCCGGCCGTCGCGCCTGCCTCGACCAGGTGCGGCGTCAGGGCCGTTGACAGCGGGCGCCGACCGGTGCTATCCTGTCCGGTAACAGTCCTGCCTCCTGGTGGGGGCGACATGGTCTCGACGTGGTCGGGGGACTGTGGGCTGCATGCCGGGATCCCACCCCTCCCGCTAAACGGTGGAAAACCAACAAGCGACGAAGCTAACTTCGCGCTGGCGGCCTAAGGCCGCCCGTCCCGGGTCCGGGGTGTCACCAGCCTGAACCGACGGGGCGACGTTCACTGATGACTGGCCCGAAGCAGGTCTCTGGCAGAGGGCGAGACTTTCGTGAGACTGGTCCGCTGGTTGGTGGGTCGGCCGACCTTCCGGCGGATGAGATCAATGGCCGGCTAAGCATGTAGATGCCTGCAGGGTACCGGTTGCGGACGCGGGTTCGATTCCCGCCGCCTCCACCATCTGCCGATTCGGCGCCGTACGCTCGCGCAAGCGTAGACAGCGCTTCCCGTTTCGGCTATTGTGACGATCTAGCGACGCACCGATGCTCGGGCTCTCCGTTCGCCCCGCGTGGAGGCCGCCGTGATCGGTCGTACCGTGGCGCAGTTCACTATCGTCGCGCGCCTGGGGGAGGGTGCCACGGGCGAGGTTTACCAGGCCCGCCACGGGACGCTGCACCACCTCGTCGCGATCAAGTTCCTGCGGCCGGATCTCATGCGTGGCGAGGCCGCACGCGCGCGGTTCCTGCGCGAAGCGCGGCTCGCGGCGGCACTCGACTGCCCCTCCATCTGCAACGTCATCGATTTCGGCGAGATCGACGGTCGCGCCTACATCGTCATGCGCTACTGCGCCGGCGAGAACCTGCGCGAACTGCTAGCCGGCGGTCCGCTGCCCGTCGCGCGGGCGGTGCTCCTGGCGATCCAGATCGGCGAAGGTCTGGCTGCCGCTCACGCGCAGCAGATCGTGCACCGCGACATCAAGCCGTCGAACATCGTCATCGCGCAGCCGGCCTCCAGCAGCGGCGTCGCGCCGGCCGGCGCCGAGGCGACGACCGTCGGGTGCGCGGATCGCGACCTGGCGCGCGAGCAGGCCAAGATCGTCGACTTCGGCCTGGCCATGCTGCCGGAGCAGACGCGCCTGACGGCGGCGGGCGGGCTGGTCGGTACGCCGGCCTACATGGCGCCGGAGCAGATCACCGGCGCACCGCTGGACAGGCGCACCGACTTGTGGGCGCTCGGCGCCGTGCTCCACGAGATGGTCACCGGCCGGCCGCCGTTCGCGGGCGAGACGGCGAGTGCCGTCATGCATGCCATCGTGCACTCCGTTCCGTGGCTGGTCAGCCACCCCGATCCCGCGGTGCCGGCCAAGCTCGTCTGGATCATCGAACACGCGCTGCAGAAGGACCCGGCGCGGCGTTATTCCGATGCCCGCGCCATGCTCGACGATCTGCGGCGCCTGCATCGCGACCTGCAGGCGCACGCGCGCGATCTGCCGTCCTGGATCGTGGCGCGCCGGCGCTGGCTGGTGCGCGCGGCGCTGGGCGCGGTCTGTCTGGCCGTGGTCCTGCTCGCGGTGGGGATTCTGCGGTCGCCGGCCAGCGGCAGGAGCGGCTTGCCGCAGGGGCATCCCGTCGCGATCACCGCCGGCGACGCGTTCGACGCCGAGCCTGCGCTCTCGCCCGACGGCAGCCGCATCGCGTACACGAGCCGGGTGGTGGATCAAGCCGACATCTACGTCGTCAGCGCGCAAGGCGGTCCGTCCCTGCGTCTGACGGACGACCCGCGCGACGACTACGCGCCGGCGTGGTTTCCGGACGGCGCCAGCCTGGCGTTCGTTTCCGAGCGGCTCGGCCGCCCGGACATCTGGAAGACCGATCAACTCGGCGGCGGCTGCACGCTGCTGCTCGCCGACGCGCGGGATCCCGCCGTCGCGCCGGATGGGCGTCGCCTGGCGTTCGTGCGCGACGATTCGCTCGGCCTCGGCCGCATCGGCGTCGTCGATCTGGCCGATCCGGCCGGCGCGCGATCGCTCACCGGGCCCGGCGACGGTCTCTGGGACCACCGGCATCCGGCGTGGTCGCCCGACGGCAAGCTGATCTGCTACAGCACCAAGGACAACCTGTGGCTGCTCGACCCGCAATCGGGCGCGACGCGGCCCTTGACCCGCGACGGCCGGGACGACCGGGAACCTTGCTGGTCGCCCGATGGCCGCCACGTCTATTTCACCTCGCACCGCGACAACGTCGGTGCGCTGTGGCGCATACGGCTGGGCGCCTCCCTCGCCGAGCGTCTGACGCTCGGGGCCGGCGAAGAGGGCCACCCGAGCCTCGCGGCCGGCGGTGGACTGCTGGCGTACAGCACGCGGTCGGCGGGCAACCAGACGCTGATGATCGAAGATCTGCGCGGCGGCGATCGGGTGCGGTTCGAGGGCCAGCACAACGACTCCTTTCCGTCACTGACGCCGGACGGACGGCGTCTGGCGTTCGTTTCGGATCGCTGGGGCGAGCGGGCCGAGGTATGGCTGCAGGACCTCGCCGCCGGCCGGCCGCAGGGGTCGCCGCGGCGCCTGACGGAGCAGCCGGGCCACGCGTCGCACACGGCCATCTCGCCGGACGGAGCCTGGGTGGCGTACTACCGTTTCCTCGGCGCCGAGCGCGATATCTGGATCGTGGCCGCCGCTGGCGGCGAGCCGCAGCGCATCACCGACGATCCGGCGACCGATGCCCAGCCGTCATGGTCGCCGGACGCTTCCCGGCTGGCGTTCATCTCCGATCGCAGCGGTTGGTTCGCCGTCTGGATCGTACCGATCACGCAGGGGCGGGCGGCCGGATCGGCCCGTCGCCTGACGCCCGACGCCATGGTCGCCACGGTGCCGATCTGGTCGCCCGACGGCACGCAGGTCGCGTTCACGAGCGCGGGCGAGCTGTGGGTGATCGACGCTGACGGGCGCACCGCGCCGCGCGCGTTGACGAGCGGCGCCGCCGCCGAGCGCCTGCGCTGGGAGCCGGGCACCGGCGGCATCTGGCTGAGCGGGCGCTGGGGCCGCGCGCACTTCAGCCTGCGCGAGGTCGATCCGCAGGGCGGCACGCCGATTCCCGTCGCGCCCCACGTGCGTTCCGCATTCGCCAACCAGCACCTGTTCTTCGACGTCGCGGACGGCGGCGGCGTGCTGGCCTGGGCCGTCGACAACCCGCGCGGCCGGATCTGGCTGCTGCGGGCAGACGGCGGCGTGTTCTGAACTCGAACCGGGAGCGATGCCATGCCAAGCCGAAATCCAGCGACGACCATCCTGTGCGGTGACGTCAAGAAGGCGCTGCGGACGCAACGCCGTCTGCTCGGTAACGTCGAATCGTCGCTGCGCTGCCCGTATTGCGGCGCGGAACTGGCGACGAGCGAGGCGCCCTCTGTAGACCTCGATCCCCCGGCGGAACCGCTGCCGCGCATCATACCGCCCGTCATCGTCGGTACGAGCTGCGCCGAGGCGTTGCACGCGCTCGGGGCGTCCGGCGTCTCGCTACGTCGGGTTCTCGCGGCCATGCGGGTGCTGACGGAGATTCCGCTGCAGGCCTTGGACTCGCTGCCTGACGACCACGCCTTCGCGCTGCCGGCCGGTGCCGGCGCGCCGGGCACGGGGCGCGCGCCGCGAGCCCGCAAGGCGAGCACGTGAGCCGAACGGGTCCGCTGCGCGCGGTCACGCTGCTGCTGACGCATGCTTGCAACCTGTCCTGCCGATACTGCACGCGGGATCGGCAGCGGACCGAGGCGATGTCCCGCGCGACGCTGCACCGCGCCCTGGACGCGGCGCTGGACCTGGCGGGGCCATCGCTCACGGTGGAACTCAGCGGGGGCGAACCGCTGCTCGTGCCCGCACTGGTGCGCGAGGCGCTGTCGCGCCTGCGGCGTCCGGCGGCAGGGGGGCCGCGCCTCGTCCGTCGGCTGAAGACCAACGGCCTGCTGCTCGATACGGCGATGGTCGATCTGCTGGCCGCGCACGACGTCGCGCTGCAGCTGAGCTTCGACGGGCCGCGGGCACAGGATCGCCAGCGAGGCGGTCGCACCTTCGCGAAGCTCGACCGCCTGCTGCGGGCGATCCGGCGCCGCCATCCGGACTACTGGCGGCGCCGGGTCGGCGTGGCGGCGGTGTTCACGCCGGAGACGGTCGGCGACCTGCCTGCCGTCGCCGCGTACTTCCTGGCCCGGGACGTGCGGCAGTTCGCGCTGGCGCCGGTCTGCGGGTTGCCGGCGTGGGGCGAGGAGGCTTGCGCGACGCTCGCCGACCGGCTCCAGGCGGTGTACGACCTCGCCGCCGCCCACCGGAGCCGCAGCGGCGATTCGGAGCTGCGGCTGCCGTGCCGCGCGACGCGGGCCGCCGCGCGCGCCGCGCCAGCGGCCGTCTGCGGCGCCGGCCTGCGCGCCTGTTTCACGGTCGATGCACGCGGCGACGTGCACGGCTGCGTGCAGTTGGCCCGCGCCGCGGCGGCGGAACTGGCGCCACGCACCAGGCGCCTGGCGCGGGCCCTCGCCCACGGCAACGTCGGCGAGGCGGACTTCACCGACCGCTGGCTACGGCGCGCCGACCCCGCCCGCGGTCTGCCGGTGCTGCGTTCGCGGGCCGGCTGGACGAGCGGCGGCCGCAGCTGCGCCGCGTGCCCGCTGGTGGACGATTGCCGCGTCTGCCCGCTCGCGGGACAGGTTCCCGGCGAGGTGCCCGACGCGCACTGCCTCGTCACGCGTGTCGTGCACGCGCAGCACGGCCGCTGGCAAGCCGCGGGCGATCTCGTCGACGAAGCGCTGCGGGCGATCCTGTGAGCCAATTATCATTTGGTCGCGGCGGTCGCGGGTGTTAAGGTCGCGGCAGATAACGCCCCCGCGCCGGGTCGCGGGTTCGCCGCGAGCGAGGCCGCCCGGTCGCAGACCGCCCTGATACGAAGGAGTCGCCATGCCACTGGTACCGATGCGGATCCTGCTGGACCACGCCGCCGAGCACGGCTATGGCGTGGGCGCCTTCAACGTCAACAACATGGAGCAGATCCAGGCCATCATGATGGCCGCGACCAAGACCAACAGCCCGGTCATCGTGCAGGCCAGCCGCGGCGCGCGGTCGTATTCGAACGACAATTACCTGCGCCACCTCATGCTGGCTGCCGCCGAATTGAATCCTCGCATCCCGATCGCCATGCACCAGGACCACGGCAACAGTCCGGCGACCTGTTACAGCGCGATCCAGCAGGGGTTCACGTCGGTCATGATGGACGGATCGCTGCAGGCGGATGGCAAGACGCCCGCCAGCTACGAGTACAACGTCGAGGTCACGCGCAAGGTCGTCGAGGTCGCGCATACGCTGGGCGTGACGGTCGAAGCGGAGCTCGGCTGCCTGGGGGGCATCGAGGACGGCCACGGCGCCGGCCTTTCGGGGGACGAGGCCCTGGCCCACCTGACCGATCCCGACCAGGCCGGCGATTTCGTCGCGGCGACCGGCTGCGACGCGCTCGCCGTGGCGATCGGCACCAGCCACGGGGCCTACAAGTTCAAGAAGAAGCCGACGGGCGACGTGCTGAAGATGGACGTCATCGAGAAGATCCACCAGAAGCTGCCGAACTGCCATCTGGTGATGCACGGCTCCAGCTCGGTGCCGCGCGAGCTGGTCGACATCATCAACAAGTACGGCGGCGGCCTCAAGGAGAGCTACGGGGTGCCGGTCGAGCAGATCCAGCGCGGCATCAAGCACGGCGTGCGCAAGATCAACGTCGATACGGACAACCGCCTGGCGATCACCGGCGCCATCCGCAAGGTCTTCGCCGAGAAGCCGGAGAAGTTCGACCCGCGCGACTACCTCAAGCCGGCGCGCGAGGCCATGGCCGTGGTCGTCGAGGCCCGCATGATCGCCTTCGGGCAGGCTGGCTGGGCCGACAAGATCAAGTGCGTCAGCCTGACCGAGATGGCGGCGCTCTACGCCTGAGACCGCGATGCTAGGCGAGATCAGGGACTTCCTCGGACGCGAGCTGGAGGCTCTGCGCGCGCAAGGACTCTTCAAGGAGGAGCGCGTGCTGCAGAGCCGCCAGGGCGCGGTCGTCGTGGTCGGCGGCCGCGAGGTCCTCAACTTCTGCGCGAACAACTACCTGGGGCTGTCCGGCGATCCGCGGGTCCTCGAGGCCGCGCGCCGCACGTTGGCGCAGTGGGGTTACGGCCTCAGCTCGGTCCGCTTCATCTGCGGCACGACCGAGCTGCATCTGCAGCTCGAGCGCGAACTGGCCGCGTTCCTGGGTTTCGAAGACGCCGTGCTGTACGCCGCCTGTTTCGACGCCAACGGCGGGATCTTCGAGCCGCTGCTGGGCGAGGACTGCGCGATCATCACCGATCAGCTCAACCACGCGTCGATCATCGATGGGGTGCGCCTGAGCAAGGCGCAGCGCCTGATCTTCCGGCACGCGGACATGACCTCGCTGCGCAACCGTCTCGAAGAAGCGCGCGAGCGGCGGCTGCGCTTGATCGTCACCGACGGCGTCTTCTCGATGGATGGCGACTTCGCCGACCTGCCGACGATCTGCGACCTGGCCGAGGCGTACGGAGCCATGGTCCTGGTCGATGACAGCCACGCGACGGGGTTCACCGGACCCGGCGGCTGCGGCACGCCGGCGCTGCTGGGCGTGGCGGGGCGCGTCGATCTGCTGACGACGACGCTCGGCAAGGCGCTCGGCGGCGGCCTCGGCGGCGTGACGGCCGGCCCGCGCGAGCTGATGACCTGGCTGCGGCAGAAGTCGCGTCCCTATCTTTTCAGCAACTCCCTGCCGCCGGTGGTCTGCGGTGCGACGCTCGAGGTCCTGCGCATCCTGCGCGAGGATCCGGAGCCGCGACGCGCCCTCGCGGCGAACCAGCGGCGCCTGCGCCGGGAGCTGCGCGACCTGGGCTTCGACATCGACGAGGGCGACCACCCGATCGTGCCCGTGCACTTCCGGCGCTTCGCGAACGACGCCATCATGGCCCAGCAGATGAGCCGGGATCTGCTGGCGGCCGGCATCTACTGCATCGGGTTCAGCTATCCCGTGGTGCCGCCGGGCCAGGCGCGCATCCGCCTGCAGGCCTCGGCGGCGCACACGCCGGCGCACATCGACCAGCTGGTCGAGGCCTTCGCGCGGGTCGGCAAGAAGCACGGCGCGATCTGACCCGGACGCTCCGCGCCGCGGCCAGGCCGGCTGCCGCGGC
>CAZJWO010000005.1:21877-60715 GCA_964549735.1 uncultured Fibrobacteraceae bacterium
ATCCTACACTCTTTCCCTACACGACGCTCTTCCGATCTCCGCCGCCCGCGCGCTTACCTTCCCGCCGCCGCCGGACACCGCGAGTTCTGCAGCGAGGTTGGCCACGGTCAATCTCGCGCTCATCGATCCGGCCTGACGCCGGACTGCCGGCGCGAACGGGAAGACGAGCATGACCAGCGATCTGAGCAAGGTCCGCAACATCGGCATCAGCGCCCACATCGACTCGGGCAAGACGACGCTGAGCGAGCGGATCCTCTACTACACGGGGCGCATCCGGTCCATCCACGAGGTGAAGGGCAAGGACGGCGTCGGCGCGACCATGGATTCGATGGATCTCGAGCGCGAGCGCGGCATCACGATCCAGTCCGCCGCGACGAACTGCGAGTGGGACGGCCACGTCATCAATCTCATCGATACCCCGGGTCACGTCGACTTCACGATCGAGGTCGAGCGGGCCTTGCGCGTGCTCGACGGCGCTGTCCTGGTGCTGTGCGCGGTGGCCGGCGTCCAATCGCAATCGATCACCGTGGATCGGCAGATGAAACGCTACGGCGTGCCGCGCCTGGCATTCGTCAACAAGTGCGACCGCAGCGGGGCCAGCCCGTTGCGCGTGACGGAGCAGCTGCGTGAGAAGCTCGGGCACAACGCCGTGCTCTTGCAGCTGCCGCTCGGGCTCGAAGCGGCCCACGCGGGCGTCATCGACCTCGTGCGCATGCAGGCCGCCAGCTTCCAGGGCGATCACGGCGACGAGGTCGTCTGGCAGGAGATCCCGCCGCACCTGCGCGTCGAGGCCGAGCTGCGGCGCGAGATCCTGCTCGACGCGATCAGCCTATTCAGCGACGAGTTGACCGAAGCGATCCTCGAGGACGCGGTGACCCCCGCGCTCATGCACGCGGCCATCCGCAACGGCGTGCTCGGCGGCAAGTTGACGCCGGTGCTGCTCGGCAGCGCGTACAAGAACAAGGGCGTCCAGCTCCTGTTGGACGCCATCGTGCGCTATCTGCCCAATCCCGCCGAGGTCAGCAACGAGGCCGTCGAGATCGCCCGCGATGGCAGCGAGCGCAGCTTCGCGCTGCACAACGACCCCGCGAACGATCTCGTCGCCCATGCCTTCAAGCTGGAGGACGGGTCCTACGGCCAGCTCACCTATATCCGTCTCTACGACGGCACGATCCGCAAGGGCAGCGACATCGTCAATACGCGCACGGGCAAGAAGGTCAAGGTGGGCCGCCTGGGACGCATGCACGCCGATCAGATGGAAGACATCGACCAGGCGCGCGCCGGCGACATCGTGGCACTCTTCGGCATCGAATGCGCCAGCGGCGACACCTTCACCAGCGGGCGCCAGATCAGCTTGACGAGCATGCACGTGCCGGAGCCCGTCGTCTCGCTCGCGATCCTGCCGGCCGACGGCAAGGCGCAGGCCAAGCTGGCCAAGGCCTTGCATCGCTTCACGCGCGAAGATCCGACCTTCCAGACGGCAGTCGACGCGGAGACCGGCGACACGTTGATCCGGGGCATGGGCGAGCTGCATCTGGAGGTCTACGTCGAGCGCATGCGCCGGGAGTTCGGCGTCGCCGTGCAGACCGGGCAGCCGAAGGTCGCCTACCGCGAGACCATGACCAGAGCGGTGGTTTTCAACTACACGCACCGCAAGCAGACCGGCGGCTCGGGCCAATACGCTCGCGTCATCGGCCGCATCGAGCCGGGCGAGGACGGCCAGTTCCATTTCCAGAACGCGGTGGTCGGCGGCACCATCCCCAGCGAGTACATCGGCGCCTGCGAGAAGAGCTTCCGCGAATGCATGCGCGAGGGCGCGTTCATCGGCGCGCCGGTGCTCGGACTTAAGGTCACCCTCGAAGACGGCGACAGCCATGCCGTGGACTCCTCGGACATGGCGTTCCAGGTCGCCTGCCGGCAGGCCTTCCGCGAGAGCTACAACGAGGGCGCGCCGATCGTCCTCGAGCCGCTGATGCTCGTCTCGGTCGAGTGCCCCGGCGAACTGCAGGGCGAGGTCCTCAAGACCTTGATGCAGCGCCGCGGCATCATCGTCGGCACGACCGAGGATCAGGGCTTCGTCCGCATCGACGCGCAGGTGCCGCTGAGCGAGATGTTCGGCTACGCCAGCGTGCTGCGCTCGGCGACGGCGGGCAAGGCGGAGTTCAGCATGGAGTTCGCGCGCTATGCGCCGGCTCCGCGCGAGACGGCCGAGGCGCTGCGCAAGGAATACCTGGAAAAGAGAGCCCAGGGCAAGTAAGCTGCCTGCAGCGGGAGCCTGAACATGAATATCATGGAGAAGAGCCCGATCCGGCTGCTGGATCGCGCGCTGCAGGGCGGCCTCGGCCGCGGCAATTTCGGCGTGGTCCTTTCGCGGACCGGCGTCGGCAAGACGGGGCTGTTGATCGGGCTGGCCCTGGATCGCTTGTTGCAGGGGCAGCGGGTGCTGCACATCTCCACCAAGGAGCCGGTCGATCGCGTCCGGGCCTACTACGACCAGCTCTTGCAGGCCATGGCCGTCCAGCTCAACCTGGAGAACATGCTGGAGCGGCGCCTGGCGGTCGAGCGCGGGCGCCACATCCTGGTCTTCAACCGCGACACCTTCACGCTGGAGAAGCTGCGGCAATCCATCGGTTTCCTGCGGGAGGGAGCCGGCTTCGACGCGGACATGGTCATCATGGACGGCACGCCGCGCTTCGAGTACAGCGAGGACTGGGAGATCCAGGGCATCCGGGATCTGGCGCGCGAGATGGACGCCGAGATCTGGACGGGCAGCAACCTGCACCGCCAGGGGCAGGAGCTGGACGACCGGGGCGTTCCCCGGGAGGTCGCCTGGCACGAGGAGAACCTGGCGGTCATCCTCAGCCTGCAGTCGCAGAACGATCATGTGCGCCTGCACATCCTCAAGGCGCACGAAAGCGAGGAGCCGCCGAGCGTCTCGCTGGAGCTCGACCCCGCCACGCGCCTCTTGCGCTGGCGGTGAGCGGAGGTCTTCGCGGTGCCGGTCGTCGACGTCGCGGCGAACCTGGAGCAATTGGCCGAGCGCCTGGACGAAGCGTGCGCGCAGGCGGGCCGCGCGGCCGGCAGCGTGCGGCTGGTCGCGGTCTCCAAGCAGATTCCCCTGGCGCTGGTGTGCCAGGCCGTCGCGGCCGGGCAGTTCGACCTGGGCGAGAACCGGCTGCAGGACGCCCTGCCGCGCCAGGACGAGCTGGCCGCCTTGCTCGGCGCCGCGGCATCGCCGGTGCGCTGGCACTTCGTCGGCCACTTGCAGCGCAACAAGGCCAACCGAGCCGCCGGGCGCTTCGCGCTCATCCACGGCGTGCACTCGCTGGAACTGGCGGAGCGGTTGAGCCGCAGGGCCGCGGAACTGGACGTCGTGCAGCCGATCCTGCTGCAGGTCAACGTGACCGCGGAACCGCAGAAGGACGGCCTGGCGCCGGCCATGCTGACCGAGGTCGCGTGCAAGGTGGCGGCGCTGCCGCATCTCGACCTGCGCGGCTTGATGGCCATGGCCCGCGAGGGCGCCGCGGAGGCGGAGCTGCGGCGGACCTTCGCCGCGGCGCGCGCCATGCGCGATCAGGCGGCGGCTGCTTGCGGACGGCCGCTGCCGGAGCTTAGCCTGGGCATGAGCGACGACTTCCCGGCGGCGATCCGCGAAGGCGCGACGCTGGTGCGCCTCGGCACGGCCGTGTTCGGTCCGCGCCGGCCGTGAGGAGGCTGGCGTTCGGGTGCCGCGGAACGGGGGCCGCGCCGGCGTGCTTCTGGCACCGCTCTTGATGCGGACGGCCACCGGAGGCGATACTCCGGCCGTCTTGGCTGGAAATCTGCCGGCCATGCCAGCGGCTTGGCCGGATCTGCCGGAACGAAGGAGCCTACGAGATGAGGATCACGCCCCTGGACGTGCGCAAGCAGGATTTCAAACGCGGCATGCGCGGCTACGATCCCGACGAGGTCCGCGCCTTTTTGACCACCCTGGCGGATGAATACGAGGCGGTGCTCGTCGACAACAAGCAGCTGCGCGAGCGCGTCCTGGAACAGGACGAGAAGCTGTCCGAGTATCGCAACCTCGAGAAGACGCTGCGCGATACGCTCATGACCGCCGAACGCGTGACGCAGGAAGCTCGCGAGACGGCTCGCCGGCAGGGCGAGCTGCTGCTCGAGGAGGCCCGGCAGCGAGTGGCCCAGGTCCTGGCCGAGGGTCGCGCCCGGCTCGACGAACTCCGCCGCGAGGCGTTGGCGGTGCACCGGGAGAAGGAGACGTTCCTGGGCCGGTTCCGCAGCCTCGCCGAGGCGCAGATCCAGTTCGTCGAGGCGCACCGCAGCGATTTCCAGGGCCTCGACGGCCGTCTGCTCGATCAGATCGACGCCGCCGCGACGCCAGCGCCCAAGGCTCCCACTTGCGAGGACCACTCCGGCCGGGCATCCCAGCCGGCGCTGGCGGCCGCCTACGACCAGCAACGGCACGATCAATGGCGCAGCTACGCCATCGCGCAGTCGGCGCGCGAAGACCTCGGCGGCGACCTCGCGCCGGCCCGCGACCCGGCCACGCAGGCCGAGCCCCAGACGATCGCCGACGCGGTCTCGGGCGCCGTGCGGGACGCCGCGCAGCCCTGAATGGGGCGGTGATCGACGGTCAAGGAGCGGCGAGCGCTTGCCCTCTCGCCGCTCTTTCCGCTTTTTTGGCGCCTTCCGTCGTGTTATCTTACCATGCTGCTTTAATTTCCTGACGCTGCGGACCGTCTGGCGGTCCGGCGGCGCCGGTCTGTATTGCTGTCCGCGGCGCCAGGCGCCTGCCGGAGGCTATTGTGGACGATCTGTACACCCGCATCCAGGCGGCGGCCGCGCACGTGCGGAAGCGGTCGCCGCTGGCGCCCGAATTCGGCCTGATCCTCGGCACCGGCCTGGGCGACCTGGCCGGGCGCATCGACCAGGCAGTGGCGATCCCCTACGGCGAGATCCCGCATTTCGTCGAGTCGACGGCGCTGAGCCACCAGGGCAACCTCGTGCTGGGCACGCTGGAGGGCCGCGCGGTCTGCGTCATGCAGGGACGGGTCCATTACTACGAAGGCTACTCCATGGAGGAGGTCACGCTCCCGGTGCGCGTCATGCGCGCCCTCGGCGCCCACTCCTTGATCATGAGCAACGCGGTCGGGGGCATGAACCCCCACCACCGGCCGGGAGACGTCGGCGTCATCGTCGACCACATCAACCTGATGGGGGCCAACCCGCTGATCGGTCCGAACGACGAGCGGTTGGGTCCGCGCTTCCCGGACATGAGCGAGCCCTACGATCGCGGCTACATCGCGCTGTGCGACGAGGTCGCGCTCGCGCAGAGGCTGCTTCTGCGCCACTTCGTCTACGTCGCCGTGGCGGGCCCCAACCTGGAGACCGCCGCCGAGTACCGCTTCCTGCGCCAGCTCGGCGCCGACACCGTCGGCATGTCGAGCGTGCCGGAGAATCTGGTGGCCGTGCATGGCGGCATGAAGGTGCTGGGCCTGTCGGTCATCACCGACGCGTGCTTCCCGGACAATCTGCACCCGGCCAAGGTCGAGGACATCTTGCGGATCGCGGGCGAGGCCCAGCCTCGCCTCGAATCTCTGATCACGGGCTTCTTGCGGCGCGCGCCGCGGCCCTGAGCGCGGCTGGCGCCGCGGACACGCGAGGGAATACGGCACCGACATGGCGGACCTCTACCCACCTCTGGCCCGGGCCTTCCACGACGCGGTTTCCGAGCAGGCCGTCAGCGCCTTCTGGGATCGCCACGGGACCTTCCGGCGCAGCATCGACCAGCGCGGCGGCGCCCCGGCGTGGGTCTTCTACGAGGGGCCGCCCACGGCCAACGGCAAGCCCGGCGTGCACCACGTCATGGCCCGCCTGTGCAAGGACATCATGTGCCGCTACAAGACCATGTGCGGCCAGCGGGTGTTGCGCAAAGCGGGCTGGGACACGCACGGGCTGCCGGTCGAGCGTTCCGTCGAGAAGGAGCTCGGCATCCAGGGCGCGCAGGCGATCCTGGACCACGGTCTGGCGGCCTTCAACGAGCAGTGCCGCCGCAGCGTCTGGTCCTGCAAGCAGGAATGGGACGAGTTCACGCGGCTGCTCGGCTACTGGGTGGACCTCGACGATCCCTACATCACGTACACGAACGAGTACATCGAATCGGTCTGGGCGATCCTGCAGCGTTTCCACGCGGCGGGCCTGCTCTACCGCGGGCACAAGGTCGTGCCCTACTGCCCGATCTGCGCGACGCCGCTCTCGAGCCACGAGATGGCCGGCAGCTACCGCACCGTGAGCGATCCGTCGATCTACGTGCGGCTCCGCGCCGCGGACCGCGACGAGTCGTTCCTGACCTGGACGACGACGCCTTGGACCCTGCCCAGCAACGTCGCGCTGGCCGTCGGCGCCGATCACGACTACGTGCGCGTGCGCCACGGCGACGAGGTGCTCGTATTGGCCGCCGCCCGCCTCGACGTGCTCGAGCAGGCCCGCGGGGTCACGGTGCTCGAGACCTGCAAGGGCCGCGACCTGGTCGGCAGGCGTTACGAGCAGTTGCTGCCGTTCTGCCAGCCGCCACCGGACCGGCAGGCCTTCGTCGTCGTGGCGGCCGACTTCGTGACCCTCGACACCGGCACCGGCATCGTGCACCTGGCCCCGGCGTTCGGCGAGGACGACTTCCAGGCCGGCGAGCGCGAGAACCTGGCCTTCTTCCAGCCGGTCGACGCCAACGGCCGCTTCACGGCCGAGGTCGCGCCGTGGCATGGCCTGCCCGTCAAGCAGGCCGACCCGGCGATCACGCGCCATCTCGAGGCCTCCGGACATCTCTACGCGCGCGCGACGTACAGCCACGAGTATCCGTTCCATGATCGCTGCGCCAGTGCCCTGATCTATTACGCCACGCCGAGCTGGTTCATCGCCACCAGCCGCATGCGCGACAAGCTGCTGGCGGCCAACGCCGAGATCGTCTGGGCGCCGCCGGAAGTGGGCTCGGGCCGGTTCGGAAACTGGCTGGCCGGCAACGTCGACTGGGCGCTGAGCCGCAACCGTTTCTGGGGCACGCCGCTCAACGTGTGGATCTGCGACGGTTGCGGGCGGCAGCACCTGCCGACGAGCCGCGCCGAGCTGGGCGCGCTCGTCGGCCGCGATCTTTCCGACCTCGACCTGCATCGGCCGCACGTCGATGACCTCGCCTTCGCCTGCGGCGCCGCGGGCTGCGACGGCACGATGCGGCGCACGCCCGAGGTCATCGACTGCTGGTTCGACTCGGGCGCGATGCCGTTCGCCCAGTACCATTGGCCGTTCGGCGATCCGGAACTGTTCGCCAGCCAGTATCCGGCCGATTTCATCAGCGAGGGCATCGACCAGACGCGGGGCTGGTTCTACACGATGCTCGTGATCGGCACGTTCCTGACCGGCCGCAGCAGCTACAAGAGCTGCCTCGTCAACGAGCTCGTGCTCGATCGTCACGGCAAGAAGATGTCCAAGAGCCTGGGCAACACGGTCGATCCGATGGCCATCATGAGGCAGGACGGCGCCGATCCCCTGCGCTGGTACATGGTCACGGTCAATCCGGTCTGGCTACCGACGCGCTTCGATCCGGAGGGTGTCGGCGAGGCCCGCGGCAAGCTGCTCGGCACCCTCGAGAACACCTACAAGTTCTTCGCGCTCTACGCGAACCTCGACCGTTGGACCGCGGATCCTCGCGGCGACGGCGCGGCGGCCAGGCCGGCGGCGTACGATCTGCTGGATCGGTGGATCCTGAGCCGGCTGCAGTCGGTCACGGCGTCGGTGCGCGCCGATCTCGACGCGCTCAACCTGACGCGCGCGGGCAAGACGCTGGGCGCGTTCGTGCTCGACGACCTGAGCAACTGGTACGTCCGGCTGGGGCGCAAGCGTTTCTGGCACGGCGAGATGACGGCCGACAAACACGCCGCCTACACGACCCTGCACACGGTGCTGGAGGCGGTGCTGCGTCTGCTGGCGCCGTTCGTGCCGTTCACGGCGGAGGAACTGTACCGCAGTCTCCGCGGCCACGCCGACGTGGACATCTCGGTGCACTTGCAGGACTACCCGCAGGTCGACGCCACGCTCCAGGACGCCGAGCTGGAGCGGCGCATGCTGGCGGCGCAGACCGTGGTCGGCATCGGCCGCAGCCTGCGCCAGGAGACGCAGCTGAAGGTGCGCCAGCCGCTGAGCCGGCTGCTCGTGCACAGCGCGGACGACCGCGCGCAGCGACTGCTGGCCGACGCGACGCTGGTGGGTTACGTGGCCAGCGAACTCAACGTCAAGCTGGTCGCCGGCCTGGCCGATCCGCGCGCGGTGGTCCGCCGCGAGGCGAAGGCCAATTTCCGGGCTCTCGGCCCGCGCTTCGGCAAGCAGGCGCCGGCCTGGGCGGCGGCGATCGCGGCCATGACGCCGGAGCAGATCGCGTCGCTGCGGTCGCAGGGCAGCGTCGACCTCGCGGCCGACGGCCGGAGCGAGACCTTCGACAGCGGCGAGATCCTGGTGCAGGAAGCCGGCGTCGAGCCGTTCGCCGCGGCGAGCGAGGGCGGCCTGACGGTCGCCCTGGACACGACCCTGAGCGACGAGCTGCTCGCCGAGGGCGTGGCTCGCGAGATCATCAACAAGGTGCAGAACCTGCGCAAGAAGAGCGGGTTGCAGGTCAGCGACAGGATCCGGCTCAGCGTGTCGGGGCCGCCGGCGGTGCAGGAGGCGGTCGGACGGCACGCGGGACGCATCCGCCAGGAGACTCTGGCCGAATCGCTGGCGGCAGATGGCGAGCTGCCGCATCGCGACACGTTCCGGATCGAAGATTCGGAGATCACCATCATGCTCGCCAGGATCTGAGCGCGGCGGAAGGGGAAGCCCATGCGCAAGACCGATCTGCAAAGATTCCGCAAGCTCCTGCTCGAGGAGAAGGAGCGCGTCATGCAGTCGATGGCGCACCACCACCGGGTCATCCGTGGTCTGGACGGGCAGGAGGGGCCGGCGGCCGGCAAGGCGCACTCGAACCATCTGGCCGATCAGGGCACCGACGAATTCCACTACGAGTCGACGATCCAGTTCGCCAGCACCGAAGGTCGCTACCTCTACCACATCGAGGAGGCTCTGGCCCGCATCGAGGATGGCAGCTACGGACAGTGCGAGAGCTGCGGCAGCAAGATCGCGCTGGAGCGCCTGAAAGCGCTGCCGCATGCCCGCCTCTGCATCGCCTGCAAGGAGAAGGAGGAGGAAGGTAGCGTCTGATGCGGCGAAGCGAACCGTGGTTCTGGGCGGCGGGCCTCTGGCTGACCGACTTCATCACCAAGCGTCTCGTGCTGGCGCATGCCGACACGCTCCGCTTCGAGAACGTCGAGGTGCTCGGCGATTTCTTCCGCTTGGTCTACGTTCGTAATCCCGGCGCCGCGATGGGGCTGGCGCCGTTCGGCCGCTGGACTCTGGTGGCGATCAGCGCCGCGGCCGCCGTCCTGTTGACCTGGCTGCTGTTGACGACCGCGCCCCGCTTGCGCTGGCGGCGCTTGGCCATGGGCATGATCCTCGGCGGCGCGCTCGGCAACCTCGTCGACCGCGTCTTCTACGGCGGCCTGGTCGTCGACTTCCTCGACTTCGGCCTCGGCGTGCACCGCTTCTGGGCGTTCAACGTCGCGGACATGGGGGTGTCGTGCGGCGGCGCGCTGCTGCTGGTGCGCCTGCTGCGCGAGGATCGCGAGCGGCACGGCGCGGCCGGCGGCGCGGCCAGCGGCGCGGCGAACACGCCGCCGCCGCCCGCCCGCGAGGACGCCGCCGCGGCCGATCGCAAAGCGGCCGCCGATCATGACTGAATTGCTGCGCCGCCTGCGCGTCAGCGAGGCGGAAGCCGGTCAACGCCTCGATCGCATCCTCGCCGAGCGATGGTCCGACTGCAGCCGCAACCGGCTGCAGAAAGCCTTCGCCGCTGGCGGCGTCGCGGTCGATGGCCGCGCGCGGCCGAAGTCGTTCCGGCCGCCGGCCGGTGCGGACGTGTCGGTGCGGCTGCCCGAGCCGGAGGCGCTCGCCGCGTGTCCCGAGGACATCCCGCTGGCCATCGTCTTCGAGGACGAACACCTGCTGGTCATCGACAAGCCGGCCGACCTCGTCGTGCATCCGGCGCCGGGCCATCCGCGCGGCACGCTGATCAACGCCCTGCTGCACCGCGGCCGGGGGCTGGCCGCCACCGGCGATCCGCTGCGGCCGGGCGTGGTGCACCGCCTGGATCGCGGCACCAGCGGCCTGCTCGTCGTCGCGCGCACGGCGATGGCGCACCAGGCCCTGGCGGCGCAGCTGCGGGCGCGCACGCTCGGCCGCGACTACCTCGCCCTGAGCTGGGGCGCCTGGCCGGCGCCGGCCGGGCAGCTGCGCGGCGACGTCGGCCGGCATCCGCGCGATCGCCGGCGCATGGCGGTCGTCGAGACCGGCGGCCGCGAGGCGGTCACGGACTACGATGTCGTCGAGGACCTCGCGTTCGTCCAGCTCTGTCGCGCGCGTCTGCAGACCGGCCGCACGCACCAGATCCGCGTCCATTTCGCCCACCATGGCCACCCCATCGTGGGCGATCCGCTGTACGGCGACGACCGGCGGGCCTTGAACACCCGGGCGGTAGACCGCGCCGCGGCGTCGCGTCTGGTCAGGAACGCCCCGCGGCAGTTGCTGCACGCGGCCGTTCTGCGGCTCGTGCACCCCGTCGACGGACGCGTCCTGACGTTCCGCTCGCCGGTGCCGGCGGATTTCGCGGCCGCCTTGGCGGCCCTGCGGCAGGATCTGGGCAGGCCGCAGGCGCCGCCGCCTGGCGGCGATTGAACAGCCCGGCCGGCGCCGGGAGCCGGCCCGGGCGCCGGGCGCCGGGACCTGTGCTAGACACGTGCGGTCGCGTCGGCTATCTTGCCGAGTTGTTCGCCAGAGACCTTGTCAGCGCGAGGAGTCGGTTGACGTGAAGATCAAGGAACGCCGGCGTGACGGCATCGCGATCCTGGACCTCAGCGGCAAGCTCATGGGCGGTCCGGACGCCGAGGCGTTCAACGAAGCGTTGCGCACGCTCATGCACGAGGGCGTCCTCAACTTCATCGTCAACCTCGAGAAGGTCAACTGGGTCAACAGCACCGGTCTGGGCATCTTGATCTCCGGCTACACGACCGTCAAGCGCGCGGGCGGCGAGCTGAAACTCATGAAGGTCACCGAACGTATCGAAAACATCTTCATCGTCTCGAAGCTGTCCACCGTCTTCCAATCCTACGCGACCGAAGACGAGGCTCTGCGCAGCTTCGCCTGAAACCGGAACGGGAGCGCCCAGACGTGACCGCGCGCATCGAACTCAAGCTGCCCAGCCAGATGGCGTATCTCGGCGTTCCCGACGCGGTGCTGCTGGAGATCGGCAGCGATCTCGCGTGCCCGCGTCAGGTCATCGAGGAGCTCGGCACGGCTGTCATCGAAGCCTGTTCCAACGCCATGGAGCACGGCAACGGCCACGACCCGCTGCGTATCGTCGAACTGCATATCGACATCGGGCTCGACCGGATCGAGGTCGCCGTCATGGATGCCGGCCAGGGCTTCGACTACCAGAGCTGGCGGCCGGTCGAGGATCTCCTGCGCGAGCGCGGGCGCGGCATCATGATCATGCGAGGGTTCACCGACGAGCTGCACTACGACCACGCGCCCGACGGCCGCTTCCGCGTGCGCCTGGTCAAGCATCTCTCCGCCGAGGAATGATCTGTCCGCCATGTCCGTCCTGATCGGCCTCGACTACGGCGCGCGGCGCATCGGCATCGCGGTCAGCGATCCCGGCGGCCGGCTGGCGCTGGCGCTCGGTACGCATGCCGAGGGGCGCGACGGCTCGATCCTCGAGCGGCTGCGCGCGCTCATTCGCGAGCGCGACGCCGTCGGGCTGGTCGTCGGCCTGCCGCTGACCGCCGACGGACGCGAGACCGGCATGGCGGCGCGGACGCGGCGTTTCGCGGCGCGCCTCGAGGCCGAACTCGGATTGCCGGTCGTGCTGTTCGACGAGCGCTATTCGAGCCGCGAGGCGTCTGGTTGGATCGGTCTGCGCGGCCGCCCGGCGCAGCGCGGCGAGGTCGACGCGGTGGCGGCCCAGATCATCCTGCAGTGCTACCTCGATCGCATGCAGGCGCCGGGACCGGCGCCGGAGGCGACGACCCATTGAGGCCGCGATGTTGAAGCGCCTGCTGCTATCGGCGCTGGCCGCGCTGCTGTTGGCGGTCGCGGTATTGGCGGGCCTGGCCTGGCACGCCTGGAGCAGCGGCGGCCGACCGGCGCCGGCGGACGCGGAACCCGTGCAAGTGCTGGTCGCGCCCGGCGCGACGTGGCGCCAGGTCGCGAGCATCCTGCACGAGCGCGGTCTGCTCGAGCATCAACGTCTGCTGGTGATCGGGGCGCGGCTGAGCGGCTGCGAACGTAGACTCAAGACCGGCAGGTTCTCGCTGCCGCCGGGAGCGTCGCCACGGGATCTGCTGCGCATCCTGTGCCGGGGCCGCCCGGCGCCGGTCGTCGTGACGCTACCGGAGGGATTGGAGGCCGCGGCGCTCGCCGCGATCCTCGCCGACAGCTTGCAGCTCGATGCGGCGGCGATCCTGGCCGCCGCCGACGCGCTCATCGCCAGCGCGGCCGATACGCTCATGCTGCCGGCGGAGCGCGCGCGGCTGGCGGCGATCATCCGCGAAGAGACCCGTCCCGATGGACGGCCGCTGCGCTGGTGCGAAGGCTACCTCGCGGCGGATACGTTCCACTTCGCGCCCTGGACCGATACGGCGGCCGTCGTGCAGACGGTGGTCGGGCTGCAGCTGCAGCGCCTGGGCCGCGCGCGAGCCGAGGCGCTGTGGCCGGCGCGCGAGTTCTCGCCGCATGCGCTGCTGACGCTGGCATCGCTCGTCGAGGCCGAGGCTCGCCGCGCGGACGAACGCGCGCGCGTCGCCGCGGTCTATCACAATCGCCTGCAGAAGCGCATGCGCCTGGAGGCCGACCCGACCGTGGGCTTCTGGCTCGGCAAGCGCGGCGAACGCCTGCTCTACCGCGACCTGGAGTTCGACTCGCCTTACAATACGTACCGGCGCGAGGGTCTGCCGCCGGGACCGCTCGGCAACCCGGGGCTGGAGGCGATCGTCGCCGCGGCGCGGCCGGACACGGCCTGCGCGGCGTTGTTTTTCGTGGCGGACGGAGATGGCGGGCATATCTTCTCGCAGACCTTGGCCGAGCATCTGCGCGCAGTCGCCCGCTACCGGGAACTCATGCGCGAACGTCGCCGATGATCTCGCGCGGCCGCCTTCCGGCCGGCCCAGAGGGAGAGTGGACATGTCATTGCGAAGCCACACCTGGCTGCTGGGGCTCGGAGTGGCGGCCATCGCCGCCGGCTACTTGCTGCTGGCCGCCCAGCGCCTCAGCTGGGGGCCGTTGCTCCTGGTCGCCGGTTATTGCGTCATCTTGCCGATGTTCATCTGGCGGCTCTTCCGCCAGTCTTCGCCGCACTAGCTGCCGGTAATCATCCGCGGGATCAGGGGTGGGCGAATAGCTCAGTTGGTCAGAGCACCTGCCTTACAAGCAGGGGGTCACAGGTTCGAGCCCTGTTTCGCCCACCAGAGATCTAAGGCAAGATCTCACAATCACTTGAAAGAAAACTGGCGCGGCTGCCGGCGCCGGGACGCCAACTCGCGTTTCGGGCCTGTCCGTTGCGGCTATGGTATTGCAAATAATTGGCAGCCTGTGAAAAAAGGTGTTGCTAGGCCCCTGGTGTTATGGTACTCTTGCATTTGTCAAGTGATGGACTCCGAGTGGGAAGGAGGACTCTCTGCGTTACTCACGCATGCTCCGCCTGGGTTAGCCACCCACGCCTGAACTGGACACTTTTGGAGGTGTGATAATGCTTCGTAGGTTGTTGCTCGGCACCATGGTCCTGAGCTTGGCTACGGCCGCGTGGGCCGGTGTGCCTTCCCTTGCCAACTGTACTGTTGCTTTCCAAGACCCCGCGGGCGGTCCTGGCTCGTTGATCTACGTGGTCCCCTCCGGCACCGGGCCGTCGTTCACCGACGCGCGCGCGGCTGGCGGCGTGGTCGCCAATGCGAGCATCGTCCTGACCGTCCGGGATGCAGGGAACAATCTCATCGTGAACTATCCTCTCGAGGATATGTGGTTGCAGGGTAATGGCGGCAATTTCGATTGGTGCGTCGGCGGGACTTACGCCGATCAGAACACCAATCTCGATGGCCAGACCTTCTGGATCAACCCCATGCGCGCCGGCGGCTGCGTCAGCGGCCTGCGTGTCTACATCGCCGGCAGCCCGATGGCCGCGGTCGTGAACCTGACCGTTGCCAGCCCGGACAACAACGGCGACCTCGTGGTCACGCTGCTCGACCTGACGGCTTTCGCGGCCGCGTACAACACTCCTGGCAACTACAGCACGTGCCACGACTACAACAACGACGCGGTGGTGAGCTTGACGGACCTGACGATCTTCGCGCTCTACTACAACGTCTCGACCTGTCTGTAATTGGTGCTGTGATTGTTTCCGGGAGTCATAGCGGTTGAGGCAGGCGACCGCGGGGATGGAATCCCACGACTCCCGGAGTGCAACTCGCCTGCAATCTGGTACAAAGGAGTGGAACTCATGAAGAAACTGCTAGCACTGGCCCTGGTCGCCGTGATGGCCGGCGCTGCGATGGCGCAGCCCGGCGTTCCCGGCATCGGCTTCTTCTTCGGCACCGAGAATCTCCCGATCTTCGATCCGTATCAGTACGGTGAAGACCCGCATCCGGCGACGATCACCCCGGCCGGCACCTTCTGGGCGCATGTCGTGGTCATCGGCATCGAGGACTACAGCG
This sequence comes from uncultured Fibrobacteraceae bacterium, assembly GCA_964549735.1. Taxonomy (GTDB): domain Bacteria; phylum Krumholzibacteriota; class Krumholzibacteriia; order LZORAL124-64-63; family LZORAL124-64-63; genus Glo-17. Next base: position 36,712 of record CAZJWO010000005.1, read on the forward strand.
TCCTGGCCGGCTACGAGTTCGGAACTCTCGTGCCCGCGGAAGACGACGACTTCTTCCCGATGGGCGGCTGGGACTACATGGGCATCGGCGCTGGCATCGACGCCACGCACCCGGACGTGCCGGGCAGCTACTGCCGCGCGCACGGCTACACCGTGCCCCGCGAGATCACGACGAACTACATGGTCGTCATGAAGGCCCGTTTCCGTAACTTCTACGCCGCCGGCCACGGCGAGTGGTGGCTGGGCCCCTGGGGCGTGACCACCATCATGCCCAAGATCGTGGTCGACGGCGTCGAGATGAACGTCCCCGTCGCGGTCGCCGACTACGATGGCGGCTGGGTCGTCTGCGCTGGCGCGGCGCCTGGCACCGTGGCCACCGAGCCGATGAGCTGGACCAACGTCAAGTCGCTGTTCAACTAGATCCCACAAGGACCTGCTCCCTCGCGGAGCCGGTGCGGGGCCGGGGAGAGATCCCCGGCCTCGTCATTTATGGCGCGGCCAACGCGAGCGGCCGGGCGGACGCGGTGACGGTCGCGTCGAAACCGGACTCCACCTATAGGCTTGACGCGGGCCGAAACGCGAGCCTATAGTGACGAGGTTGGCGAATCGAACGGCCTCCGTGCGAAGCGCTGTGGATCTCGCTGAACGAACCGGGTCGAGGCGGGTGTTGGCCGGGCCAAAGCAGGCGGCAGGCGGCGTGGCAGCGTGGCCACGGCACCCGGCGAATGGATGACCGAGGAGCCTGCACCCTTTCCAGAAGGAGCGCGAACTCATGAAGAAGTTGCTAGCCGTGCTCGTCATCGCCGCCCTGGCCGGCGGCGTGACGGTCCAAGATGCCTGGTGCCAGCAGTTCTATCTCGGCATTTTCTTCAGCTATAACGAAGCCACCTTCGATCCCTACGTCGGCGGCGCGGGCGTCCATCCCGGCACCGTCTACAACCCGCCCACGAATACGTCCTTCTTCGTCTATGTCGTCGTCTGGGGACCGACAGGTCTACCCACCTTCAATGGCTACGAACTGACCATCATCGCGCCGCCCGAGACCGAAGATTTCTTCAACATGGCGTGGGATACGCAGGGCGTGGGCGCCTCGATCGTCCGGCCCGGCGGCTATCCCGGCCAGGGCGGCTATTCCATCGCGCACGGCTACACGAGTCCCCGCGAGTGGGCCGGCCACCTGTCGATCCTGCGAGGCCAGTTCCGCACGTTCTTGCCGCATACCGGCCAGTGGCGGCTCGGTCCGTTCGATGAACTCTCGACGCGCCCGAAAGTGCAGTTCGGCCCCAACGAACTCTTCGCTCATCTGCCCGTCGACGGTTACGACGGCGGTTTCGCCGTGATGGCCGCGACCGGCGGCGTCGTGGCCACCGAGAACAAGACCTGGACCGGCATCAAGTCGCTGTTCAGGTAGGCGGCGCCGCGCGATCGCCGAGGCGCGGCCGACGTTGACTAGGGACCGGGCTTCTGACCCGGTCCCTTTTTTCGGAGTGCGCCGCCGCCGGCGGCGACCGCCGGTGCGCTCGGATCATGCGACGCCGTGAACGCCGCGGCGCGCCGTCCACCCGCGGGGCGGCGCTCTTGACAGACGCGGAGGTCGTGCGGATATTGCGCGAGTCGACTTGTCCGCTCTTGTTGTCATCAGTGCGAATGGACGCCGGCGAGCTGCGCGACCGGATGGGGATGATCATGCAGAGGCTGCGGATCCTGGGCTGGCTCGCGCTGGGCGCGGCCGCCACGTCGCTGGCATGGGCGGACGAGACGGGATCGTACAACGGTTTCGGCGTCTTCTTCAGCGCCACCGAGTACACGACCGAGACGAGCGCCACGGTGCTCAGCGGAATCGGACAGGCGTACCTCGTGCTCATCAATTCGGACGCCGAATTCGTCAACGGCTACGAGTGCGGGATCGAATTCGACGAATACGGCGACCAGGCGGTGTTCGTGCTCGCGTCCGGCACGCATGGCTGGCGCAATCTGGGCAACAACAAGAACCACCTCGTGACGATGTCCGCGCCGGGCAAACCCGTCGAACCGGATGGGACCGTCGTGCTCAGCACGCTCGACCTGGTCTATCTCGGCGCCGAACAGGTCGACATCAAGCTCGGACCGGCCACCCCCGCCGGGTTGCCCGAGTGGGACGGACCCGTGGTCTACGGTTGGGGGCCGCACGACCCGCGCTACGGTTTCCTGACCGGCGGCGTCAGCGGCGTGGGCTTCCAGGTGGTCGCCCGCATCAACGGACCTGAAGTCGTCGCGACGGCCGCACGTTCCTGGGGCCAGGTCAAGCAGCTCTTCCGCTGACTCCTCACGCCAAACGGCATCCGCTGCGGCGGGCGGTCGCGGCGCGCGCTGGACGCGGCGGGCGGCGCCGGTGGTCCTGCCCCGCGCGTGTCCGGCCCCGCCGATTGACGGCCGGCCTCGGCGTACGTATCATGCGTCGATAGGTCCGCGCGGCGTGCCTGCCTCTGCCTGTTCCGGCCTGACCCCCTGAGAATGGAGTCCGTGTCCATGCCCGCCAGACTGCCGACTGGTCGGATCGTTCCGTGCGTGCGCCTGGTGGCGGTCGTCTTGTTTCTGGTGGTGGGGGGACCACTGGCCGCAGCGGACGGCGACGCTGCGCTGCGCGTCGTGAGCAGCGGCCGGCAGGACGTGGTGCTGGCCATCGACCTGCCCCCGCCGGCCTGGCAGCAGGCGGCCCTCGCCGCGCCGGCGCGTCCGGCGTGGGATGCGATCTTGCCGGGCTTCACCGTGCACGGCGTGCCCGGCCAGTCGCGCGTGCCGCGGGCCGGCAGCTGGCTGGTATTGCCGCCGGGAACCGTGCCGCGGCTCGAGGTCGTGGCCGAGGAGTGGGAGCCGCTGCTCGAGAGCCGCAACCTCGCGATCGAGCCCGTGCCCGTCATGCAGGACGACCCTGAGACCGGCCGCTATTTCGAGCAGCCGCTGATTCCCCAGCCCGGCGAACCGCTGCCGCTGGAGAGGATCCCCCCGGCGGCTCTGGCCGACATGCAACGCCCCGATCCCGCGCTGGCTGCCGGACCGGCCGTGCGGCTCGGCGAGCCGGTCTGGTGGCGGGGCCGGCGCATCGTCGCCTGCACGCTCGTGCCGCTGCGGGTCGACGGCGAGGGGCGCGCCACAGCGACGCTGCGCAGCGGCCAATGGCGGGTGGCGTTCGTTCCCGAGGCCGCCGCCAAGCACGCGCCGGCGCGCGTCGCGCCGCGTCTAAGCGGCAAGCATGACGAGGTCTTCGCGGGATATTTCCTCAACGGCGCCATGCTGCCGCAGTGGGCGACGGAATCTGCGCAGGCGGGCCACGCGGCGGCCAAGGTCGCCCGGCCGGCGGCCCGCGGCACGCCGCTGGGCTACCCGGAGGTGCGCGTCCCGGTGCGGCGCAGCGGCCTGCACCGCATCCGCGGCGGTGAGCTGCAGGCCGCCGGGCTGCTGCCCCAGGTCGCGCTGCGCCGCGACCAGATCAGGCTCTACCAGCGGCGCTACCTGCCGCAGCTCGACGACCCCCTGGCCGGCGAGGCGCCGCCATACCTAGAGATCGAGGTGCCGATCCACATCGTCGGCACGGGAGAGGAGTTCGGTCCGGACGATATCTTCCTCTTCTGGGGGCTGCGACCGCGCGACGACCGCGCGTTCACGTACCTCCGCGACGGCACGGCGTACGCGGTGCCCGCCGTCGACGACACGTTGGAGATCAACAACGAGAACAACATCTATTGGCTGCAGCTCGCCGCGGCCGCGCCCGGCGAGAGCTGGGCGCGCATGGAGGTCGCCAGCCTGCCGCCGGCGCAGGGCCCGCCCGCGGTCTCCTACCGGCGCACCGACTACTATGCGGAGGCCCTGGCCTACCGCGAGAACATTCCCGCGATCGACGTCGATCGCTACTACTTCAACCGCAACAGCGCCGACTCGGTGCGCGTCAATCTCACGTTCTGGTCGGCGGTCCCGGGCCAGGCGGGCGCGACGCTGCAGGCCGGCATCGCCAACGTCTCGACCGAGAGCCGCAGGTACCTGCTCGATCTGGTCAGCGGCGGCGCGGTGCTGGCGTCGCTCCCGGACTTCACCTCCAGCAGCCGGTACGTGCTGACGTATCAGGCCGCTCTGCCGGCGAGCGCCATGACCGGAGCGGACTTCGCGCTGCGGCTGCGCCGGCCGTTGACCTCCGGCGGCATGACCCAGCCAGTCGACGCCTTCCTGGATTGGATCGAGGTGCGCTACGACGCGCTCTACGCGGCCCCGTTCGGGCGGCTGCTCTTTCCGGGCGGCGATGACGCCGCGTCGTCCGACCTGGAGGTCACGGGCTTCGCGACGGAGGACATCGGCCTGATCGAGGTGACCGATCCCCGCCGGCCCGTCTTCATCGCGCTCAGCCGCAGCAACGTGACCAGCGGCGCCGGCGGCGGCTACCAGCTGTCGCTGCGGGTCGACCAGAGCGGCGGCCAGCGGCAGTTCTTCGCCGCGGCGCGCCTGACGAGCGATGGCGTGCCGGACATCCGCTACAGCGACGCGTCCCTGGCCGCGGACCCGGTCGTCCCGACGCGGCTCGCCGAGGCGGGGGCCGAGGTGCTGGTGGTCGCGCACCCCGAGTTCAGGGCCGCGACCGAGGCCTGGGTCGCCTACCGCCGCGGCCGCGCAGGTCCGCGCGGATTGACGTTCCAGATCGTCGAACCGCAGCAACTCTACGACTGGTACGCGGGCGGCATGAAGGATCCCTGGGCCATCAAACGCCTCGTCGACCACGCCCTGGCACATCCGGCCTGGGGCTCCTGGGCCCTGGTCCTCGTCGGCAGCGCCAACGAGAACCCGCGCGAGGTCGGTGTGCTTTCCAGCGGACGCCAGTGGTCGCGCGACTGGGTGCCCACGCACTTCCACGTGCAGAGCGCCGGCGGCGACCTGGCGCCCGAGGTGCTCGCGTCGGACAAGTGGTTCGTGACCCAGGCGGCCGGCGCCCAGGGCTTTCCCGACAACCTCGGTCAGCCGCCCGATCTGTACGTCGGGCGTTTCCCGGTCCACACGCCGGCGGAACTGCAACTCGTGTTGACCAAGATCCAGCAGGTCGAGACCGTCGCCCCGGCGCAGGACTGGCGTCGGCGCGCCATCTTCATCGCCGACGACGCGTACGGCACCGGGTCGCTCGGCTCGGGCGGGTTCTACTGGCGCAACCGGTTCGAGACGGCCTTCGAAACGAGCGAGCTGTACGCGGCGGGCCTCTGGGAGAACAACGCTGGCCAGGTGCCCCTGCAGTCCGACCGCGTGCTGTTGCGGCCCTTCATGGCCGGTCTCTATCCCGAGGCCGACGCCGCGACGAACGGATTGACGCTCGGCCGGGTCCGCGAGTATTGCCGCAACAGCGGCGCGCCCGAGGCCCTCATCGCCGCGCTGAGCCGCGGCGGCACCCTGGCGCACTTCCAGGGACACGCCAACCATTGGCTCCTGACGCACGAGATCTGGTTCGAGCATGACATGCGCACGCCGGCCAACCGCCGCGATGTCGATCTGCTGACGAACCACGGCAAGCCCTGGGTGTTCTGCGGCATGGGTTGCCATCTGGGCGACTTCATCCAGAACGTCGCCGCGCCGAGCGGCAACGTCGAGCCGGGTCTGGGCGAGAAGCTGCTGCTGTGGACGCCCGCCGGCGCGGTCGCGGTCTACGCCAGCAGCGGGTACGAGTTCCTGTCGCTCAACCGGGCGCTCAGCGAGAACTTCGTCCAACGCCTGACGTTGCGGCCGCCCAACGTCACGGTCCGCGGCGAGGCGACGACCAGCCGCTGGCGGCTGGGCGAACTGATGTGGACCGCCGAGGCCGATCAGCTCGCCCAGAACAGCTCCAGCCTGAATCGGCAGATGGTCTACCAGTATCTCGTCCTGGGCGATCCGCTGATGGTGCTCGACGCCGGTCCGCCCGAGGTCGAGGCCGCTCTGCAGGGAACCGGCGGCGGGCCGTTGCCGGACCTGCAGGCCGATCTCACGGCGATGGACGCCACGCGGCAGAGGACGCTCACGGTGCGGGCCCGCGACGAGGCCGGCATCGATCGCCTCCTGGTGCTCGATTCGACCGGCCGCTATCCGCCCGCCGCGACGGTGCAGGAGACGCCGTTCTACACCAATGGCAGCCGACAGATCATGGACTACGTGGTGACCCTGCCGGTGCGGCCGTACGCGCACCAGCTGCTCGTGAGGGTCTACGACAGCGCGGCGTCGCTGGCCGGCGATGCGCACGCGCTCGTGACCCTGAACGTGGACCAGCAGATCACCGCCTTCATCACGGCGACGGGCGAGCCGCTGGACCCGGCGACGTTCACCTTCGTCGAGGGCGAACCGGTGCCGCTGGAGCTGGCGGTCGACAGCGCCGCGTGGTTCGACGAGACGACCACGATCGCCTTGACGAGCGATCAGCTGGACGTCGCGGCGGTCGTGGCGACCGTGGTCGACGCGCGCACGCTGCGGGTGTCGTGCACGGTCAGCGTACCGGAGAACTCCGGCAAGGCGAAGGTCGAGCGCGGCCTGGACCTCGCCATCGACGGCTATGTCAGCTATGTGCCGCTGGAGGTCCAGGCGATTCCCGGCGGCGATGACGCGATCAGCCGCCTGGTGAGCTTCCCGAATCCGATGCGCGACGACGCGCGCTTCGTGTTCGCCACGAATCTGCGCCAGGGGCAGGGCAAGGTGCGCGTGTGGACGGTCAGCGGCCGCGAGGTCGCCGTGGTGCCGTTCGACCTGTCGGGCAGCGGCCAGGAGATCGTGTCCTGGGACGGACGCGACCGCCAGGGCGACCGCCTGGCCAACGGCACGTACCTCTACCGCGTGGAACTCGCGGCGGCGGACGAGCGCGCCCGCAGCGGGATGCAGCGTCTGGTCATCATGCGCTGACCGGGAGGTGCGGCACGTGAGAAGCGGCGACGTCGCCAGCCGGCCGCGGTGCTGGTCCAGCGCGCGGCTCGCGTGCGGCTCGCGGCTCGGACTGCTGGCGGTCTGCGCGTTCCTGCTCGCCGGCTGCCAGACGGCCAAACGCCTGGCGCCGGTCAGCCAGCTGCCGCCTCCCCCGCCGCCAGCGTCCGACGGTCGGCTGCTGCGCGTGATCCTGGCCGAGGCCGCCGCCGAGGTGGTCCTGGGCGGCGCGGGCGCCTGGCGCCTGGACACCGGTTGCGCCGAGCCGACCACCTACGTCTTCGCTGCCGGCGAGACGGTGGCCTTGCGCGCGCGCGACGGCATCGTTCTGAGTGCGCGCTTCGGCCAGCAGCGCGCCGTCGGGCACCTGACGATCGCCCCGCTGGAAGCCGCGGACTGCGTGCTCTGGGATGGTCGCCCGTGGCGCGGCGGACTGCGCATCGAGCCGGCGGCGAGCGATCGATCGCGGTTGGCGGTCATCAACCTCGTGGAGATGGAGAGCTACCTCGCGGGCGTGCTGCCGGTGGAGATGGGACGCGGCCGCGCGCCGTCCGAGCTGGCGGCACTCGCGGCGCAGGCCGTGGCCGCGCGCACGTACGCGGCGGCGGTCGCGCGCCGCGCGCGGTCTCAGCGCGGATTCGATCTGTACGCCGACGTGCGCGACCAGGTCTACGGCGGCGCCGGCGTCGAGGACTCGCTCTGCAGCGCCGCGATCGCCCAGACGGCGGGCCTCGTGCTACGCCGCCGCGCCGGCGGCGAACTCGCCGACACGTTCTTCCATTCGACGTGCGGCGGCCACACGGCGTGCAACGCCGAGATGTGGCCGACGGCGCTCGATCCCCTGCTGGCGGGCGTACCGGATCGCCGTGGCGACGGCCGTCCGTGGTGCAGCGAGAGCCGCTACGGCACGTGGGGCGAGACGTGGTCGTGGACCGGGCTGCAGGAGGTGCTGGCGACGACCCTGCCGGCGTACCTCGACTACATGTCCCAGCCCGCGCGCGCGACCTGGGCGGCCGAAGCGTTCACGCCGCGGCAGCCGGGGGCGAACGGCCGCGCGCCGGGAGAGCTGCGCGACCTCGCCGTCGCGCAACGCACCGCCGAGGGTCGCGTCGCGGTGCTCGAGATCACGACGGCGGCCGGACGTTACCGGGTGCGGGGCGACCAGACACGGCGCGTGCTGCGGCCCGTTTCGGGCCGGCCGGCGATGCTGCGTAGCGCCTGGTTCGAGCTGACCGTCGCGCCCGGGCGCGACGTGCGCGCGTCGGGTCGCGGCTGGGGCCACGGCCTCGGCCTCTGCCAGATGGGGGCGTTGGCCCGCGCGCGCGCGGGCCAGGACGCGGCGGCGATCCTGGCCCACTACTACCCCGGCGCGATCCTGGCGCCCCTGGCCGGCGAGGCGCTGCCGTGAGCGGAGAGTTGCGAGAACTCGCGGGCCGGCTCGTCGTCGGTCTTGCCGGCGACGAACTCGCGGCCGCCGAACGGCGATGGCTCGCCCATTGGCGGCCGGCCGGGGTGATCCTGTTCGCGCGCAACTGCCGGACGCCGGGGCAGTGGCGCCGGCTGCTGGCCGACGCCAGGGACGTGCTGCCGCCGGGGGCCGAGTGCTGCGCCGATCACGAGGGCGGCCCGGTGTCGTTCCTGCAGAACGCGGCGGGCCGGCCGCCGGCCGCGCGCACCCTCGGCGGACTCGACGACGTCGGTTTGACCAGGCGCGTGCACGAGGAGACCGGCCGGCGCGTGCAGTCCCTGGGACTGGATCGCGTGCTGGCGCCCTGCTGCGACGTGCTGCGCGAGGCCCGCAATCCGGTGATCGGCGCCCGGTCCTTCGGCGCCGAGCCCGAACTGGTCGCGCGGCACGCGGCCGCCGCGATGGCCGGTCTGGCGGCCGCCGGCCTGCGGGGGTGCGCCAAGCACTGGCCGGGCCACGGCGCGACGCTCGCCGACACGCACGAAGCGGCCGCGGCGCCTCTGGCCGGCGGCGGCGTGGCTCGCGGCGGCGATGACCGTCCGTTCGGGGCGGTGTTGGCCGCGGGCGCCGACGCCGTCATGGTCGGGCATCTGCCCGCCGTCGTGGGCGGCCTGCCGCTGACGCTCGATGGGCCGCGCCTGGCGGCGCTGCGCCGCGAACTGGGCGGCGGGGTCCTGCTGTACAGCGACGACGTGAGCATGGGGGCCCTGCGCGCGCCGCTCGCGGCGCGTGGCGTCGCGGCGCCGGACGGCCGCCGCGAGGGGCTCGTCGACCCCGCCGATCTGACGGCCGCCTGGCTGCTGGCCGTGGCTGCGGCCGGCTGCGATCGTCTGCTGCTGCGGGGCATCCCCTGGCGCGCGCTGCCGCTGCCGCCGGACGGCGCCGAGCCGCCCGCGCCGGCAGCCTCCTGGCCGCAGCTGCGGCCGGCGGACCTGGACCTGGCGCAGACCGGTCCCGACGCCGAGGTCTACGCCGAGGCGCGCCGCCGCGCCGCGGCCCCGGTCCACCTGCGACATGGCGATGCGAGGCTGCTGTGGTTCGACGCGACGGGCCAGGATCGCCTGGGCTCGGCGCAGCGCCTGCAGACCGCGGTGCGCGCCTGGTGGCCCCAGGCGGTCCGCGTCGCTGCCGGAGCACCGCCTGGCGGCGGGGAGCTGTCTGGCGGCTCCCACGACGCTCTGCTCGTGACCTGTCATCGCCCGCTGACGGCCGGCCAAGCCCACTGGCTGCAGGGTGCGACCGCCGGCGGCGGCACGGCGCTGGCGGCGGGCCACCCGAGCCTGGCCGGCGATCTGCAGCGCCTGCTCGGACCGCGCTGGCGCGTCGATGCCCTCTACGATTGCGCTCGGCCGGATCTGGCCGTTCTCGGCGCGGACGCCATTTGACAGCCTGACGGCGCCGCGCTATATTCCGGCTCCTATGATCCCGGCGGGGGCGTAGTTCAGTTGGTTAGAACGCCGGCCTGTCAAGCCGGAGGTCGCGAGTTCGAGTCTCGTCGCTCCCGCCATCTTCTGACCGCCCGAGTGCGGTCTTTTTCGTTCCGCCGCGCGGCCCGTCCAGCGATCCGTCCAGCCGTCCTTGACCCCGCCGCCGCGATGGGGCATGGTCAGGACTCGAGTCGGCGACCATGGAGACTCTCTGGATGGAGGTGCTGGCGATGCGTACCTGGAAGTTCGGCCTGCTGTTGACCGCGCTCTTGCTGCTGATGGGTTGCGGCGGCGGACAGAAGATCGAGAACGTGAACCGCTGGGTCGCCAAGCCATACCAGGACGCCGCCTGCGATCAGGTGCGCGCGGCCGATCTGGCGCCGGTCGCCGGGATCGCCGAGTTGGCCGCCGGCTACGCCGTCATCGATATCGCGCCGGACCTCGCCGGCTTGTCCGCCGCTCAGCGCGAGGTGCTCACGGAACTGGTGGCGGCCGGGCGCATCATGCACCATCTGTTCCGCGCGCAGGCCACGCCGTGCTACGACGAGATCGCCGCCACGGTGCGCGCCTACCGCGGTCGCGACGCCGAGGCCGTGCGCCGCTACTTCGACATCAACGCCGGACCATGGGACCGGCGCGGCGGCCTCGAGCCGTTCCTCGGCGACCGGAGCCATCCCGCCGGGGCGAACTTCTACCCGCAGGACCTGACCCAAGCCGACCGCGACCAGATCGCCGACCCGGGGCAGGGGCTGGACGGATTGTTCACGATGATCCGCCGCGACGCGGACGGCGAACTGGTCGCGATCCCCTACAGCGTCTTCTTCGGGCCGGGCCTGGAAGCGGCCGCCGGTCACCTGCGGCGCGCGGCCGAGCTGACCGGCAACGCGAGCCTGCGGGCATTCCTGCAAGCGCGCGCCGAGAGCTTCCTGAGCGACGACTACTTCGAGTCGGACATGCTGTGGATGGACGTGGACTGCGACGTCGAGGTGACGATCGGGCCGTACGAGATCTACGAGGACCGGCTCTTCGGCTACAAGGCGGCGTTCGAGGCGTTCGTGACCGTGGCCGATGCGGCCGAATCGCGGCGGTTGGCCCGCTTCAAGGACGAGCTCGGCTGGCTCGAGGCGAATCTGCCGCTTCCCGACAGCGACAAGAACCCGCACCGCGGCAGCGAGTCGCCGATCCGTGTCGTCGATCTCGTGTACTCGGGCGGCGACACGCGCGCCGGCGTGCAGACCATCGCCTTCAACCTGCCCAACGACGAGCGCGTACGCGAAGCCAAGGGCAGCAAGAAGGTGCTGCTGCGCAACGTCATGACCGCGAAGTTCGACACGATCCTGCAACCGATCGCCGCGGCGCTGGTGGTCGCCGAGCAGCAGCCGTTCGTGACGGCCGAGAGCTTCTTCCTGCACACGCTCTGGCACGAGATGAGCCACGGCCTGGGGCCTGGCAAGCTGGTCCTCGACGGGCGCGAGACCGAGGTCCGCCTCGAATTGAAGGAGACGTACAGCATCATCGAGGAGGCCAAGGCCGACGTCATGGGCATGTGGGCCATCCTGAAGCTGCAGCAGGCCGGGCGCGACTATTTCCCGCCGCACATCACCGAGCAACAGCCGGCCACCTATCTGGCGGGCATGTTCCGTTCGGTGCGCTTCGGCATCAGCTCGGCGCACGGCCAGGCCAACGCGATCCAGTTCAATTACTTGCTGGAGCACGGGGCGATCGCGCACGACCCGGCGACCGGGCGCTTCCGCGTGCATTTCGAGCGGTTCCTGCCGGCCATCGAGCTGCTGCTGAACGAGTTGCTGGTCATGCAGGCCCGCGGCGACCAGGCGGCGGCCCAGACGCTCATCGACCGCTACGCGCACCTGCCGCCGGTCCTTGCGGAGGCGCTGGCGCGTCTGGATCAGGTGCCGGTGGACATCCAGCCGGTGTTCCAGCACTACCCGGACGACTAGCGCGCCCGCGCGCTCTCGCGCAGCGTCCGGTCAGGGGAAGAGGCGGCGCAGCTCGCGGTCCAGCCAGGCGGCGTTCTCCGGGCTGAAGGCCGGGGCGTTGGCGATGTACCAGTCCGCCGTCCGCGCGGCCGCGTCGGTATGCGTCGGCAGCAGCGCGCAGGCCTCCTGATACGCGGCGAACAGATCCGGCACCGAGCGTCCCGCCTCGCGCAGATGCGCCAGGCCCAGTTGATCGTTGATGGTGTTGGCCATGAGCCAGCCGACGGATATCCAGGCCTGGGTGCCCGCGAAGAGCCGGTGCAGGTGCAGCCAGTCTTCGTCGGTCGCCGCGGGGTTCGTCCGCACCGCGGCCAGCTGTGCGTCCAGGATGGTCAGCGTGCGGTAAGCGGAGCCGAGCAGGTCGTCCGGTCTGGCGGAAGCGCCGGCCAGCCGCCCGTGCCGGATATCGTAGGTCTTGTCCACGATACCGTCGATGAACGCCGCGATCGCCTCGTTGCGGACCAGGCGCAGGCTCTGCAACAGGATGTCGGCGCCATGCGCCCGGTGGGGAGCGACCCCTTCGACGTGGGAGATCTGCCGGTAGAGGATCGAGGCCAGCGCGCGCACGAGCTGTTCGTGTCCGCTGGCCCAGGCCAGGCTCGCGTCGACGAACAGCGTGCCGTCGACGAGGCGGATCTCCGGCAGCCCGGCCACGAATTCCAGACGCAGCGTCTCGGGAAGGTCGCCGGCGGGCAGGTAGTCGCCGAGCAGACGATAGACATCGCAAACCCGCTCGGCGCCGGTGAATTCGCTGATGAAGGCGGCGATCTCGCCGCGGCGTTCGATCGTCTGCTGGAAGTTCAGGACGAGGTCGAGGCGGGCGACCTTCGCCCGCTGCTGGTCCGGCAGCTGCTCGCGGCCTTGCATGGCGATGAACATGTGGCGGGCGACCGGGGCGGCGAGCAGGGAATCGGGCGTGAAACTGCGGCGCCACCGCGCATAGACATCCGTGGCGACCAGCGAGTTCAGATCTTCCAGAGCGACCTCGCCACCGCTGGCGGCGCGTTCGGCCAGCGCGACGAACTCCCGCAGACCCTGGTCCGAGATGACCGCCGCGCAGGCGCGGGTCCGCTGCGCCCGCGGCGCGTCGGGCGCGTCCTGCCGGGTCTGGCCGCCGCCGCAGGCGCCGAGCACGGCGGCGCAAGCGGCCAGGGCGAGCAGTCGCGACGGGCGCCACCCGAGCCGGCGGCCCCGGCGAAGCGCCGGCGACGAGCCATGGTGCGCATTGTGAGGTTCCGCGGTTCCGGTTATCTTGCGCTCGCTGTGCATGTCCTCGTCGTCTTTCGGCCGGGTGAAGGGTCTTCGCGATGCTGCTGATCCAGGAAATATACCCTGCGATCATGGGCGAGTCACGCCATTCGGGCTGGCCGTGCGCGCTGGTGCGCCTGACCGGCTGCCATCGGCGCTGTGTATACTGCGATACGGCGTATGCGTTCCAGGGCGGCGAGAAGATGTCGGTGGCCGCGGTCCTTGACCGCGTGCGCGGACTCGGCCACCGGATGCTGCTGGTGACCGGCGGCGAGCCGCTGCTGCAGCCCGAGGTCGTCGGCCTCATGCGCGCGGCCCAGGCCGAGGGCCTGCAGGTCGTGCTGGAGACGAGCGGCACCCGCGGCGCCCGCGTGCCCCTGCGGGAGGTGCCCGCGGGGGTCTGTCGCGTGGTGGACGTCAAGACGCCCGGCAGCGGCGTCGGGGCCGCGGAGGTGGACTGGGACGGCCTGGGCGCGCTGACGCCGGACGACGAGATCAAGCTGGTCATCACCGGGGAGAGCGACTACGCCTGGGCGCGCGAGCTGCTGACCGCCGGCTTGCCGATCGACGGCGTCCGCCGCCACTTGCCGGCGGGGGTGCCGGTCACGCTCTCGCCCGCGTGGGGCGGCATCGAACTGCGCGACCTGGCGGGCTGGATGCTCCGCGACCGCTTGCCGGCGCGTTTCCAGGTGCAGTTGCACAAGGTGGTCTGGCCGGAGGTGGAGCGTGGCGTCTGAGCGCCCAGCGGCAGACGGGCCAGGCGGCGGCGCGGCGGGCGCAACGGAGGCGCGGCGCGAGCTGGCCGTGGTGCTGGCCAGCGGCGGTCTCGACAGCTGCGTCTGCGTGGCCGAAGCGGCCCGCGGGCACGATCTCGCGCTGCTGCACGTCAACTACGGCCAGCGCACGCAGGCGCGCGAGCTGCGGGCCTTCGGCGACATCGCCGACCACTACGGCGTGCCGGCCGCGCGGCGCCTGGTGACCGACCTCGACCACCTCGCGCGCATCGGCGGCAGCAGCCTGCTCGACGCCGCGGCCGCGGTCGAGATGGGCTTGCCCGCGCGCCAAGAAGAACGCGGCGTGCCGTCGACCTACGTGCCGTTCCGCAACGCGCATCTGCTGGCGATCGGCGTGAGCTGGGCCGAGGTCATCGGCGCCCGCGGCCTCTACATCGGCGCCGTAGAGGAGGACAGCTCCGGCTATCCCGACTGCCGCGCCGCGTTCTTCGCCGCGTTCCAGCAGGTCGTCGATCTCGGCACGGCCCCGGCGACCCGCATCGCGATCCGCACGCCGCTCATCACGCTCGACAAGGCGGCGATCGTGCGGCGCGGCCTGCAGCTGCGCGCGCCGCTGCATCTGACGTGGTCGTGCTACGTGGGCGAGGACCTCGCCTGCGGCGCCTGCGAGAGCTGCCGCTTGCGGCTGCGCGGCTTCGCCGGCGCGGGCGCGGCCGATCCCATCGCCTACCGCTGACCGTCTCCCGCGCGAGGGCCCCGGCAGCCGCGGCACGCCCACGCACTCTGGGCCGAACCAGCGCACCGTCCCGGACGTCTGGCTGGCGAAACTCCGCAGCGCAGCGAGGACATTCGCCGGCCAGACGTCGGGGACGGTGCGCTCATTCGGCGCGGAAGCGTGCGAAGTCGTAGTCCTTGTACGCGTTGCACCGCGAGCAGAGGTGGATCAGGTCGCGGCGGCCGTCGTCCAGCAGCGCGCGCAGGTGGTTGGCTGCGTGGCCGGTCCAGATCTCGGCGATCGTCTGCTCGTGCACGTTGCCGATCACGGCGCGCTCGTGCACGTCCCAGCAGCAGATGGTCACGTTGCCGTTGGCGTAGACGAACAGCTCGTCGAGGATCTTCAGGCACGGTTTACGCACGACGTCGGCCGCCGTCTGACCGGTCCACGGCCACTGGTAGAGCTGCGTGATGACGACCTCGCTGCAGCGCGGTCCCCAGAATTCCTTGTAGGCGGCGATCTCGTGGCGGTTCTCCGGCATCTCGATCATGCGGACCTCGGTGAAGACGCCGCGCGCCTCATGGCCCTCGGCGCGCCAGATCTCCAGGAACCGCGGCACGCGCTCGTAGACGCGGTCGAAGCTGACGCCGACCCGGCTGGGCTCGTAGGTCGCGCGCGAAAGGCCGTCGATCGAGAAGCGCAGGATGTCGACGCCGGCGGCGAGCAGGGCGCGGCCGGTCTTCTCGGTGAGCAGTTCGCCGTTGGAGTTGTACTCGACCTTCGCCGTGGGGTCGTGCTGCTTGATGTACGCGGTGATCTCGGGCTGGCGCACGTCGACCAGCGGTTCGTTGGTCAAGAACGGCCGGTACGTGACGCCCCAGCCGCGCGTCTGGTCGACGACCGCGCGCCACGTCGCGTCGGGCATCTTGGGCACGCCGCGGTCCAGTTCGTTCTGCGGGCAGAACGGGCAGGCGGCGTTGCACTTGGTGACGGTCTCGAGCTGGATGTAGCGCGGGCGTTCGGCGTAGGGCATGCGCCAGCGCGCGCCGTGTCGCTCCCCCTGGGGCAGGTTGCTGGTCAATTCGAGGCGGTCGGCCTGGCCGGGTCGCATGGCGCGTCCTTTCGCGCGGGTGAAGGCGGGAAGTTAACGCGACCCGCGGACCGCGGCCAGGCAGGACCGCGAACGGCGCGGCGAGCGGCCGCGCGCGCCTCGCTCAGAGAAAGCGGCGCAGGACCTCGAGGCTGCGCGCGGCGGCGCCCCGCTGCGCGAGCACGACCTGCCGGGCGGCATCCCCGGCGCGCCGCAGCAGCTGCGCATCGCCCAGCAGCCGCGAGGCGCAGGCCAGCGCGTCCGCCGGTCGCGGCGTCACGAAACCCGCGCCGCGCGCGACCAGGACGCCCGCTTCTTCCGCGTTCTGGATGCGCGGGCCGAACAGCACGGGCAGGCCGGCGATGGCCGGCTCCATGGTGTTGTGCACGCCCGTCGTGAAGCTGCCGCCGACGTAGGCGAGACAGCCGGCGCGGTAGATCTCCGCGAGCACGCCGACCGAGTCGACCAGGATCACCGGTCCGGCGCCGGGCGCCGGGTGGCCCGCGCCGTCGAGCAGCGCCGACAGCCGCACCGAGGTCAGCGCGCGCGCGGCGAGGAGGGACTCCAGTTCGGCCAGCCGCTGCGGCGACGGCTCGTGCGGGCAGAGCACGACGCGCACGTCGTCGTGCCGTCGCAACAAGTCGGCCAGGACGGGCAGCCACAGGCGCTCGTCCGGCGGCCACGTCGAGCCGAGCACGAGCAGGCGGCCGCCAAGGCCGGCCAGGCGCTCGCTGACCGCGCCGCCGCGGCTCTGCTCGTAGCGCAGGATGACCTGCTCGGCGCGCGTGTCGCCCGTCACGGTCACCGGCACGCCGATCCCGAGGTCCGCGACGAAACGGCGGCGGTCCTCTTCGGTGCACACGCCGAGGTGGCTGAAGCGGTCGAACACCTCGCGGTAGAGCCGGCGGACCGGCCAGCGCAGGCGCCCCGAGCGCGGCGCGAGCGATCCGGCCATCAGCAGCACCGGCACGCCGGCGCCGCGGGCGGCCAGCACCAGATTGGGCCAGACGTCGAACTTCACGCAGACGAGTGCCCGCGGGCGCCACGCCGCCACCAGGCGCGCCATGCCGCGCGGCGTGTCCAGCGGCAGGTAGTCGTGCAGGTCGGCGCACGGATGGCGCTGCGCGAACTCGTAGCCCGACGGCGAGAAGTGCGTGAAGGCGACCGGCGGCGCGCCGCCGCCCAGCTCGTCGCGGACGGCCGCCACCAGCGGGATGCCCTGCAGATACTCGCCCACGCTCGCGGCGTGCAGCCAGAGGCAGCCCTGCAGGCGCGGCGCGGCGGCCAGCAGCCGCTGCTCGAGGCCGCGGCGTCCGCGCAGGCCGGCCCGCAGCTTGGGCACCGCGGTGCTGAGCAGCGGCGACGCGGCGGGAGTCAGCGCGGCGACGGCCGGCGAGAGCAGGCGGTAGATCCGCAGCGCGGCGCTCATGGCGCGATCCCGGCCCACGGCCCGCGGGCCGCGACCGCGCGCCACGCCTGGTCCGGTGTCGTGCGGACGAGGCAGGCGAGGTCGCCGCGATGGCACGCGCGCTTGCCGTTGCGCGAGCAGGGGCGGCAGTCGAGGTCGTCGACATCCAGCACGCAGCTCTGCGGCAATCGCGGCGTGTAGCCGAAGGCCGCCACGGTCGGGCCCATGAACGCGACGACCGGCGTGCCGGTCGCCTCGGCCAGGTGCATCAGGCCGCTGTCGTTGCACACGACGAGCCGGCAGCCGGCCAGCAGCGACGCGACCTCGGGCAACGGGCGGTCCTGCACGTACTCGACCGGCGCCGCGGCGTCCAGGGCGGCGGCCAGCTCGCTGCCGGCGAACCAGGCGCGTTCGCGCGGGCCGAGGAAGACGCGCAGCGGGCTGGAGCTGGCGGCGCGGAAACGCCGCACCAGCGCCGCCCAGTGCGCCGGCGGCCAGCGCTTGGGATCCCACTGCGCTCCCGGTGCGAGACCGAGGATCGCCGGCGCGTCGGCGCCCGGCGCCGCCACCCGCGCCAGCGGCGGCGCGGCCTCGCCGGCCGGCAACCCGGCATCGCGCAGCACGCCGTCGAATCGGTCGCGCATGTGGCGCCGCAACGCGGGATCGACGTCGCGGCCGCCGCGCAAGAGGCGCAACCGCGCGACGGTGTCCTTGCGCACGGTCGCCTGGGGGCGGCGGCCCAGCAAGGCCAGCAGCAGCCGGCTGCGCAGCACCGCATGGGCGTCGAGCACGCGCGCGAAGCGGCGGCCGCGCAGCGTCCCGGCGAGCCGCAGCAGTTCGGGCCAACCTCCCGGTTCCGGCAAGGGGACGACCTCGTCGACGCCGTGCAGGTGGACGGCGAGGTCGGCCAGCCGCTGCTTGGTCACGAGCGTCACGCGGCGCTCTGCGCGGTCCGGCGCCGCGGCGAGGCGCGCGAGCGTCCAGCCCAGCAGGCAGAGATCGCCCAGGGCGCCGAAGCGGATGACGAGGATGCGTTGCATGACCGCGCGATGCTAGGCCGTCTCTTGCAGGCCGTCAAGGAAGCGGCTAAGCTGCGTCCACCGCGGAGGCTGCGCTTGGATATCCTGGTCCTGGTGGTGCTCTTGGGGCTGTCGGCGACCTTCTCCGGCTCGGAGACGGCGTTCTTCGCCTTGACCGCCGCCGAGCGCGCGCGCCTGCGCGAGGGTTCGCTCGCCGCCCGTGGCGCGGCGCGCCTGGTCGAGCGCGCGAACGACCTGCTGTCGGCGGTCCTGCTCGGCAACCTGGTGGTCAACGTGGCGGCCGGCGCGGTGACCACGGCGATCTGCCTGCGGCACTTCGGTCCCGGCGGCCTGGCCGTCGCGGTGCCGGCGGCCACGCTGCTGCTGCTGATCTTCGGCGAGATCACGCCCAAGCTCGTCGCGCTGCGCGCGCGGGGCGCGCTCGTGCTCGTCCTGCAGGCGCCGCTGCGCCTGT
Source organism: uncultured Fibrobacteraceae bacterium (assembly GCA_964549735.1). Taxonomy (GTDB): domain Bacteria; phylum Krumholzibacteriota; class Krumholzibacteriia; order LZORAL124-64-63; family LZORAL124-64-63; genus Glo-17. Next base: position 55,186 of record CAZJWO010000005.1, read on the forward strand.
GGGTGGCGTTGACCGGCCCGCTCGTGCGCGGGCTGACCTTCGCGCTGGAGCGCGCGCTGGCCCGGCTTCCGTTCGACCGCGCCGGCAGCCGCCCGTTCGACACGGTCGAGCTGCAGATCGCCTGCGACCTGGCCACCGACGACGGGCTGCTCACCGAGACCGAGGGCAACTTCCTGTCGCGCCTGCTGCAGCTCGGCGACCTGGAGGTCAAGCACGTCATGACGCCGCGGCCGGATGTCGTCACCCTGCAGCGCGACTGGGATCGCCGGCGCATCCTGAGCGTGGTGCGCCGTGCGCGTTTCAACCGCCTGCCGGTGGTCGAAACGGCGGGCGCCATGCCGATCGGCCTCTTCCACGTCAAGGACCTGTTGACTCGCGGCGAGACCCATCCTCTGGCCGGACCGTTGCGGCCGCTGCTGTTCGTGCCCGAGAGCAAGGACGCCGCGGCTCTGCTCGCCGAGATGCGCGGCGGGGCGGGCCACCTGGCCGCGGTCGTCGACGAGCACGGCGACTTCGCGGGCATCGTGACCTTGGCCGACTGCCTGCAGGCGCTGATCGGGCGCGTCGGCGATCCGGGCGAACGACGGCCCGGCACGCTCGCCGTCGGCCCGGGCCGCTGGGTCGTCGACGGCGGCCTGGATCTGCGGCAGCTGCACGAGGAGACGGGCGTCGTGCTGCCGCCCTCGCGCGACTACGTGACCGTCGCCGGATACATCATGGCCCGCCTGGGACGCATCCCCGAGGCGGGCGATTCGATCGCGACGGGGAACTTCCGTTTGACGGTGGCCGCCATGCGCGCGCGCCGCGTCGAGACCGTCCGCGTCGAGCGGAGCGATCCCCTGCCGGAAGGGAGCGCGTCATGAGCGCCGGGCCGCTCGGCCAGCCGGAAGGCGTCGCGCTCGTGCTGCTGCTGGCGCTGCTCGGGTCGGCGTTCTTCTCCGGCTGCGAGACGGGGCTGATGTCCGCCAGCCGCGTGCGCCTGCGACGGTTGGCGCGCGGCGAGCAGGGCAGCCTGGGGCGCGGCCGCGTCGCGAGGCTGCGGCGCCTGCGCGAGCGCCTCGACGACGCGATCTTGACGTGCCTGCTCGGCACGAACCTCTGCAACGTCCTGGCCAGCGCGGTGGTCACGGCCCTGTTCCTGGAGGCGCTGGGCGATCGCGGCGAGTGGGTCGCGATCGTGGTGACCTCGCTGGGACTGGTGACCCTGGGCGAGATCCTGCCCAAGATCCTCTACCGCGAGTACCCCGAGCGGTTGACGCTCTGGTCGCTGCCCTTCCTCGAGGGTTTCCGCCTCGCCGTCAGCCCGGTGCGCTGGCCGCTGGTCGCCTACGCCAAGCTGCTGCAGCGGTTGCAGGGCTCGCAGCCGCTGCACGCGCCCGGACTGGATCGCTCGACGCTCGCCGCGCTGCTCGCCGCGGGCGGCGCGCCGGCCACGCGCGACGTGCGCTTCGGCCAGGCCATGGAGCGGTTCCTGCATCTGAGCAACCGGCGCGTCGCGGACATCATGCGCCCCCTCGCCGCGGTCGTGACCGTCCCGCCCGAGGTGTCCCTGGAGGCGGCCTTGCGGACGGCGGCCGCCAGCGGCTTCAGCCGCCTGCCGGTCCAAGGAACCGACGGCGATCTGGAGGGTTACCTGCTGGTGCGCGACCTGCTCCTGGCCGAGGAGACCCTCGCCGCCGGCGAGCCGGCGCCGGCCGCGCTGGTGCGTCCGCTGCTGCTGGTGGACGCGGCGCTCTCGCCGTACGAGCTTTTCGAAGAATTGCACGCGCGCGGCGCGCAGTTCGCGGCGGTCGTCGATCGCCACGGCCGCGCGCTGGGCATCATCACGCTGGAGGACCTCATCGAGAAGGTCACCGGCGCCATCGCCGACGAATTCGACCAGCCACAGGAGATAGCCGTATGAGCGATCAGGTCTCCAAGCACGACCAGGTCCTGTTGGCCCTGGCCCTCAACCTGCAGAGCATCGCCATGGTCCAGCTCGGCAAGATCAGCAGCCCCGCCACCGGCGAACTGGAGCGCGACCTGACCGGCGCGCGCGCCACGATCGACATCCTGGAGATGTTGAAGGTCAAGTGCCGCCACGACACGGCCGCGCCCGTGGTCCGCCTGCTGGACCAGACGGTCATGGACCTGCAGATGAACTACCTGGACGAATTCAAGCGGGAGCAACGCGAAAAGCAGCAGCAGCCGGCGGAGCCGGACACGGCCGATGCCGAGGCCTCGCCGCCGCCGGCAGCAGAAGACGCGGACGGCGCGGCGCAGGATTCGTCCGCGGACGCCGAAGCGTGAGGCGCGCGAACGCGGTGCACACTGCCTGCGGCCTGACCTTCGCGGTCGGGCTGTCGCTCTCGCTGTTGGCGCCGGCGGCAGCGATCGCCGCCGAGCCCCCTCGCTTGCAGGACTCGGCGCGGCTGACCTGGCTGGTGCCCGGGTTCCTGCCGGAGCAGGGACTGCTGACGTTCGGCGTGCGCGGCAGCCGCTACCATCCGGGTTACAATCCGACCGGCGCGCCGGCGCACTATGATGTCCTGCAGGCGACCGCTTTCGCCGAGTGGTCGCCGCTTTCGCGACTGGCGCTGTCGCTGTCGCAGGACTGGCGGTCGTGGTCGAACCACCAGGCGCCCGGCCAGGCGGAGTCGGGGTCGGGCCTCGCAGACGGCGCGCTGCGTCTGGCCGTGGCGGCGCCGGGCCTGCCGCGCTGGCTGGGGCTCGTGGTGTGGGGCGGCAGGAATCTGGCGACCGGCACCGGCGGTCTGAGCGAGGACGCGGTCTCGCCCGAAGCCGGCGCCACGCTCACGCTCCGTGTCTGGCGCGAAAGCCAGCTCCCGGAATTGCGATTGCACCTGAGCGCCGGCCGGCGCTGGAACGGCAACGACGCCCGCGGGTACGGCGCGGGTCTGGAGATGCAACCGCAGCCGTGGTTCCCGCTGTATCCGTCGGCCGCGGACGCGGGCGGCGACGATCGCAACGACTTCGCGCTGCGCGGCGTGGCGATCGAGTTCCGCCAGGCCGCCGCCTCGCTCTGGCTCGAGTACAGCGAACTGCGTCTGGACCGCGCGCTGAACGTGTCGCGCCGCGAGGATCAGCAGACGCTCGCCGCCGGGCTGCGCTGGGGGTTGCAGGAGGGCTGGGCGCTGGCCGCCGACTTCCAGGTGGGCTTCTGGCGGGACGACCTCGCCACGCCCTGGTACCCGCGCCTGCCGCATCAGGGCTATACGCTGGCGATCTCGCGGCAGCTCGCGCTGGGCTGGCCCCGCTGAGCGGCGCGGGGTCGGCTCCTCATCGACGCGGGTCGTGCGGCTCGGCGGGCGGCGGATCGCCCGGGTCGCGGCGTTCCAGTTGCTGCTTGGCCTGCCGCCAGGCGGCATCCAGGGCGTCCAGGCCGGCCTCGCGCATGGCCTGCTGGTCGTTGCCGAAGGCGGCCTCGACCGCGTGGAAGCGCGCCCGGAACCGCGCGTTGGCCCGGCGCAGCGCCACGTCGGGATGCACGTCGAGCTTGCGGGCGAGGTTGGCCCAGGCGAAGAGCACGTCGCCCAGCTCGTGCTCGACCGCGTCCTGATCGCCGCCGGCCGCCGCTTCGCGCAGCTCCGCTTCCTCTTCGCGCAGCTTCTGCCAGACGCCGTCCAGGTCGGGCCAGTCGAATCCCACGCGGGCGGCGTCCTTCTGGTAGCGGTAGGCCTGGTGCAGCGGCGGCAGGCTGGCGGGCAGGTCCTTGAGCACCGATTCGCCGTCGGGATCCAGGCCGCGGCTGCGTTTCTCCGCGGACTTGATGGCGTGCCAGCGCGCCTGGCTGTCGGCCACGTCGGCGGCCGCCGTGTCGCCGAAGACGTGGGGATGGCGGCGCACGAGCTTCTCGTTGCCCAGGCGGGCCACCGCGTCGAGGTCGGCTGGCAGCTGTTCGCCGAGGATGTGGGTCACGAAGCAGACCATGAACAGCAGGTCGCCCAGCTCCTCGCGCACGGCCGCGAGGTCGCCCTGCAGCGCTGCCTCGAGGACCTCGGCCGCCTCGTCCTGCAGATGGTGGGCGGCCGTCGCCAGGGTCTGCTTGCGATCCCACGGGCAGCCGCCGGGCGCGCGCAGGGTGGCGATGGTCTGGATCAAGGCCTGGACGTTGGCGAGCATGGCAAACCTCGGCGGTTCGGGGACGTTCGCGGCGCGGTCCATGGTAGCCCGCGAGCGGAGCGAGCGCCAACGGTGGTGCGCTGATGCGGGCGGGGTGGATCGATGCGGCTCCCTGACCGCAGGACCGCGATAATGGATCATATTGACCATACGTTATCGATCGTGTATGCTCTGCTCTCGGGGGGGGGTGGGTTTCGTGAGGACATCTCGTCCCGCCGCCTGCGCACTGGATGCGGGGACCGCCGGGGCATCGTATCTCCCGCCTGCCCCGAAGGAGGGATCTTCATGAGACGACTATTGATCAAGGTCGTTTTCTTGATGTGCTTGCTGCTGCCTTGGACTTCGGCCTCGACATCGATCGAGGCAGATTACGGATTCGCCGAGGCGGGCATGTCGAGGCGGTCGGAGTCCGGCATCGAATGGTCGTACCCCCACTGCCAGCCGTACTCGGTCGTGAGGTTCGATTACTACAACGTGGGCGCAATCGTTCTGGATGATCTGCTCGTTACTCGGTATGACTGTGAAATCGAGTTGTATCTCTGTGTCGGTATCGACTCCAACGGCATGCCGGTATTCTCGAACCGAACCGAATACGCGTTCGGAGGGAATCCGCCGCGCAACATGCGCGGCTGCAGTGTCGCTGATTTCGACAACGACGGCCACATGGACCTGTTCATCGCCGGCGGGTACGCTGAGCAGGCCAAGCTCTACCGCAACGCCGGCGATGGCACGTTCACCGATGTGACTTCGCTTCTTAACCTCAACTCGGCGGATTTAACAAACGTCCACGCGGGCGCTTGGGCAGACTACGACGGCGACGGACTCGTCGATCTCTATCTCTGCCGTGGCGGCGTCGATTCCGACCGCCTTCCGGACTTCCTGCTGCGCAACGATCTGACCGGCACCAACGGCTTCGTCAACGTGACGGCCGACGTCGGTATGACGCAGGACAGCGCCAACGTGACCGACGCGCATGCGGCGGTCTGGCAGGGAGAGAACGAGTCGGGCCAGCGTGTGGCCAGTGGGGTGTATCTGGTGCGGTTTCGGGCAGGTCCGGTGGTGCAGAGCCAGCGGTTGCTGCTGTTGAAGTAGAGCGACAAGGCCGGCTGGGCAGGGTGCGGACTCTTCCCAGCCGGCAGGTAGGTGGGGCCATGCAGAGAAGAGCGCGGATTCTGCTCGTCGCGGCGGCGTTGCTGCTGCTGGCGTTTGGCGCGGACGGAGCGACCTGGCGGGTGGAGTTGGACGGTACGGGTGACTTCGAGAGCATCCAGGACGCGGTGGATGCTGCGGAGCCTGGGGATACGATCCTGGTAGGGCCGGGACACTACACGGAGGTACGCCCGCTTCCGAGTTGGCCGACGCGCAGCGCGACGGTGGGTATCTACAAGAGCGGGCTCATCTTGCAAGG
>CAZJWO010000006.1:0-60600 GCA_964549735.1 uncultured Fibrobacteraceae bacterium
AGCTCGAAACCCTGGCGCCGCGACCCGCCAGCTCGATGACATAGAGCGGTGTGCGGACCGTGATGGTCGGTTCGACGAGGCCTTGCTCGATCGGCGCCAGCGCCGACTCGGCGGTCATCGTCGTGCGCCAGGGCTCGTCGGCGGCGCGCCGGCTCGCGTCGGGCGCCGAGACCGCCGTGCCGCTTTCGCCGGCCTCCCGCGCGAAAACCGGCGCGTCGGCCTGCGCAGCCGGCGCCGCGCGTTCGGGGGTGGCCACCGCCGGCTGGCGATTCTGGGCCTCGCGGCTCATGAGGATCTGGTAGCCGGTGATCACGAGGAAGATCATCAAGAACGCGAGAACTGTGCGCCGGTCCATGGGCAATCAATCTCCCCGGTGTTCGGGAACGGGGTCGAAGCCTCCTGGATGCCAGGGGTGGCACCGCAGGATGCGACGCAGGGCCAGCCAGCAGCCGCGCCACAATCCGTGACGACGCAGGCTGTCGGCGGCATACGTGGAGCAAGAGGGGTGGAAACGGCAGACGACCGGCGTGAAGGGCGAGATCCAACGCCGGTAGGCCACGATCAGTGCGTACGGCAAGCGCCACATGTCACATCGGCTGCGCCTGCCCCTGGTCGGCCTGACGGCAATGGGGCTCGGTCGACAGCCTCAACCTCTCGCGCCATGGCGGGGCGCGCGCTCGCCGGCGTTCCCGCGGCGACTGTCGTCGTCACCGGACGGGCCGCCGGCGGAGCGGCGATCCAGCAGGCCACGCAGTTCCGCCGCAACCTCCGCCCCGCGGGCTGACACGATGCCCGCGCGGGCCACGGCGACGAGCCACAAGCCGTCACCTGGCGGCGCATCCGGCAAGAACCGGCGGCGAAGATCCGCGCCCGCATCGGGGGCGCCGACGACCTGGCTGCGAATCGCCTCGCGCAGCAAACGCTTGGCGCGGTTGCGGGCAACGGCCCCGCCCACCTTGCGGCTGGCCACGACGGCCCGGGCAAGATCGTCGCCTGGGTACAGAAAAAGCACAAAGAGGCGTCCAACCAGTTTGACGCCCTCCTCGTAGACCCGCGAAAAAGCTCTTTGTCCGCGCAGGGATCGCCACACTGCGCAATCCCGGCCGCCGGCCCTCAAGCGGACAGGCGCTTGCGCCCCTTGGCGCGGCGGCGGCTCAGCACGAGCCGGCCCGCACGCGTCGCCATCCGCTTGCGGAAGCCGTGCTTGTGGGCCCGCTTCAAGTTGCTCGGTTGAAAAGTCCGCTTCACGGCCGGGCTCCTTACATAACTCACAATGGTGAAATTGCGGGCGAAACTTAGCGCGGAATCGACGTACTGTCAAGTTTCTCTCATAGTTAACCGCGCCGCGATGGACGTCGCCCCGGCGCCCGATTCGCTCGCGGGGCCCGCCCGGTCGCCGGCCGGGACCGTCGACCGCGAACGTATGGCCCCTGGCAACAGGCGTTTACATTCACGCGGCGCGCGTCGCCAGAAATATCTTCTTGCTGGCAAGAAAATGCCGTGATAGGTTCCCGCGGTTGGTGATAATCCCGGCGCGCGGCGCCCTGGGTTATCAACAGGTCGCTTTTTTTGTGGACAACCCGCGACGGGCCGTGCGGGAGCGCCTCTAGATCATTGCTTTTAAATCGATTGCGCTGTTCTTCGGTTCCTGGTCGCGTGGGGTCTGGTTGAATACGCCGGCATGGGGAGAATTCCTTGGAAGCCTTGTCGATGGATTCTCTGGACACCTACTGGCACGATATTCTCGGTATCGTTCGGCGGTTGGTCCAGCAGCAGACCTTCGATACCTGGTTCCTGCCGCTGGAGCCGGTCGCCTCGCTCGACGGGCCCCGGGTCTCGGTGCCCAACCACTTCTTCCTCGACTGGTTCAGCGAACACCACTTGCGAACCCTCAACCAGGCGGTTTGCCAGCTTCTCGGGCGCAACGTGTCGGTCCAGCTCGAGGTACGCTCCGCCGGCGCCGCGGAAGAAGACGATCTCTTCTGCCCCCAACTGGAGCCCGCTCCGGCGGCGGAAATCGAACAGCAGGACCCGTTGACCGTTGTCGATCCCATGGAAATGGCGGCGCGAGCGAATCTGAACCCGGAGTACACGTTCGACAGCTTCGTCGTCAGCGGGGGCACCGACCTTGCATACGCCGCGGCCACGGCCGTCGCCAATCAGCCGGGCACCCATTACAATCCGCTGTTCATCCACGGCGGCGTCGGCCTCGGCAAGACGCATCTCATGCACGCGATCGGCAACGCGGTCGCCCGCCGCCAACCGGGTGCGCGGATCTGCTATCTGACGGCCGAGAAGTTCATGAACGAACTCATCATGAGCATCCAGCAGGGCCGCACGCCGGATTTCAAGCTGAAGTACCGCAGCATGGACGTCCTGCTCGTCGACGACGTCTCTTTCCTCGCCGGCAAGGAGTCCACGCAGGACGAGTTCTTCCATACGTTCAACGCGCTGCACGATCACAAGAAGCAGATCGTCCTGACATCCGACCGCTCTCCGAAGGAGATCACCACTCTCGAAGAGCGGCTGCGTTCGCGCTTCGAGTGGGGCCTGATCGCGGACATCCAGCCGCCGAACCTGGAGACCCGCATCGCCATCCTGCAGCGGAAGATCGAAACGAACAAGATCGTCATTCCGGATGAGGTGGTGCAGTACATCGCCACGCACATCACGGACAACATTCGCAAGCTCGAGGGGGCGCTGATCAGGTTGCTGGCGTTCGCCAGCCTGATGCGCAAGGAGATCACCCAGGAGTTGGCCTCCGAGGTTCTCTCCTCCTACTTCGCGGGGAACTCCACCGGACCGGTGAAGATCGCCGACGTCATGGAAGTGGTCGCGAATCACTTCGAATTCACCGTCGATCAACTGAAGTCCAAAAGACGCACCCAGGACCTGGCCCGGGCGCGTCAGGTGGCGATGCACCTCGCCCGCGACATGACCGGCGCCTCCCTCAACCAGATCGGTCGCGCGCACGGCGGGCGCGACCACTCGACCGTGGCGCATGCCTGCAATCTGATCGCCAACCTGGCGAAGCAGGATCCGAAGTATCGCGGCCTGCTGAAGGACCTCTCCGAACAGATCCGCGGTCGCGCGCGTGCCTGAGCTGATCCATGGATCTTATTTCGGCGGATATCTTCGGGTATATCCCGGGGGCAGGCATGTGAACAACCCGCCGTCTTTCTGTCGCGCGCTGACAACTCGACGAGATATGCCGCACCGATCGGAATCCTATCCCCGGGTCACGCGGCCGCGGATCGGCTGTTCCGTCCCGCCTGAACGTCTTCGCGGCGGGTTTTCCCGGTTGTCCCCCGCTCCTACGACGACGGCGACCATATTGAATGAATCAAAGATTAGAAGATGCTGACGTGGAGATGTCTTCGCACGCGAGGCTTGATAGAGCCACCGCCTTCGCCTATCATTCGGCCCTGCTCGTCACGTCACTCAGACCACGGAGGATCGGACCGTGAAGTTCGAGATCCAGCAGGAAGTCCTGCAGAAGGCTCTGGACCTGGTGTCCGGAATCGTGCCCGCGAAGACGACGCTGCCGATCCTCAAGTGCGTGCTCGTCGAGGCGAGCAAGACGGGTCTCCGTTTCTCGGTGACGAATCTCGACGTCTCCATGGTGACGACGACGGAAGAGGTCAAGGTCACGGAGCCGGGCAAGGCGGCTATCGTCGGCGACAAGCTGGCGAGCTTCGTGCGCAGTCTCGCGCCTGGTGCGGTGAGCTTCGCCGTCAGCGAAAACGTGCTGCAAATCCGGTGCGGCAAGGCGTCGTTCGAGATCCCGTGCCACAACCCGCAGGAGTATCCCTCGCTGCCGGTCCTGGATGAAGGCGATTCGCTGCACGTCGCCGGCGACGCGCTCACGGCGATGGTCGCCGAGACGAATTACGCGGTGTCGCGCGACGAATCGCGCCCGGCCCTCATGGGAATCCTCTGGGAGATAGAAAGCGACGGCTTGACCATGGTGGCGACCGATGCGCACCGCCTGGCCCGCAGCCGGCGCCAGCTGCAATGGGATCAGACCGACGCCAGGCAACTCATCGTCGACACCGGGGGCCTGCGGCAACTCGCGCGGGTGCTCGGACAGGCGGCTGACGAGAATTCGGTCGAAATCTTCGTCGGCCAGAACCAACTCAGCTTCCGCGCCGGCACGACGGTCCTGCATACCCGTCTGCTCGAAGGGCCCTTTCCCGACTACAACGCGGTGATCCCGAAGAACAACGACAAGCGGGTGACGATCGATCGGGAACTCATGGCGCAGGCTATTCGGCGGGTCTCGATCATCGCCGACCGCATCACGAACCAGATCCGTTTCGCCTTGGAGAATGGAAGACTCGAACTGACCGCCCGCGGCTCGGACGGCAGCCGCGCGGAGGACGAGATCGCCGTGGGCTACGAAGGCCCGGCGCTGGAGATCGGCTTCAACTTCACGTATCTGCTGGATATCCTCAAGAACATGCGGACCCCGATGGTCCAGCTCAGCCTGCGTGACGCGCACAGCGCGGCGCTCATCGCGCCGATCGCCGAGGACGGCTCCTCGACGGACACTCTGCTCTGCCTGTTGATGCCTCTGCGGCTGGCCGGAGACTGAGCGGCGAAGGGACGGCCGCCCCCTTGAGGATCCTCGGCGCGCGCATGACCGGCTTCCGGAACCTCGCGGATCTGGACCTGGCCTTCACCGGCGGCGTCAACGTATTCGAGGGCCGCAACGCGCAAGGCAAGACCAACCTTCTCGAGGCGCTGAATTTCCCAGCGCTCGGACGCTCGCACCGCGGCGCCCGCGCCGAAGAGCTCATCCGCTGCGGCGCGCCGCATCTGCACGTCTCGCTGACGGTCCGCGACGACGACGGCAGCGAGCACATCTACGAGTACGGCCTCGACCGCCTGGGCGGTCGCCGCATCCGCATCGACGGCGAGTTGATCACCCGCCGGGCCGACCTCGTCGGGCGCCTGGCGACGGTCTTCTTCTGGCCGCAGAGCAGCGAACTGGTGCGCGGCGCGCCGGATCAGCGGCGGCGCTTCGCCGATCAAGGGCTCAGCTCCCTCGATCCCGCCTACTTGCGGTCTCTGTCGGCGCACCAGCGCGCGCAGCGGCAGAAGACGCGGCTGCTCAAGGACCTGCACGGCCGCCGGCGAGACAGCCAGGCCGCCAGCCGCGAACTGGCGGCCTGGAACCAGGACCTCGCCGCCCACGCCGTGCCGATCGGCAGCGGTCGCGCCAGATGGGCCGCCCTCATGCAACCCTGCGCCGACGCCGTGCACCGCGAGCTGACCGGCTCGGCGCACCCCCTGTTCTTCGCTTACCGGCCGCGGCTGCGGGCGCTGGCGCCGGAGCGCGGGACGGGCGGCGCCGCGACGGATTTGTATGCGGATATTCTGGCCGAGTTCGACTATATTGGGTCGGATGAAAAACGCCGCGGGCGACCCCTGACAGGCCTGCAGTTCGACGACTTCGAAGTGCGCGCGGGGGACCTCGATCTGCGGGTCTACGGTTCCCAGGGAGAGACGCGCACCGCGGCCCTATCCCTGATCCTCGCCCAGAGCGAGGTCGTCTACCAGCAGCGGCGGGTGCGTCCCGTGCTTTTCCTCGACGACATCTTCAGCGAACTCGACCGCGAGCGGGCGCGGCGCCTGCAGGAGAGGTGCGCAAGGGATCATCAGATCTTCATCGCGACCGCCCGCGCCGATGATGTCGCCGGCTGGAACCCGCCGCAACTGCGCCGGTGGCGGATCGAGAACGGGAGCTTGACGCGACTGCCATGAGCCGCCGCGATCGCAGAGACGGACCGGTGCGGATCGGGCGCCTCATGAACGAGGCGTTGGCGGCGTGCGGTCTCGATGGCCGCCTCGCCGAGCGGACGCTCCTGGCGGCCTGGCCGCAGATCGTCGGCGAGCGGCTGGCCGCCCATGTTCGCGCCGTCGATCTGCGGGAGGGACAGCTCTTGTTGGCCGCGGATCACGGCGCCTGGCGGCAGGAAGTCTCGCTGCTGTCGCCGCGGATCATGCAGGAATGCAACGCGCGCTTCGGCGAAGGGGCCGTCACGCAGATCCGCTGGGCGCGGGCGTGGACAGCCGCGGCGCCGGCCGACAACGACAACTGACGGAACGGATGAGCCAACGATGAACGCCGCCAAGGGTTCGCAGACCTATACCGCGCAAGGCATCCAGGTGCTCAAGGGGCTGGAGGCCGTCCGCAAGCGGCCGGCGATGTACATCGGCGACACCGGGCTGCGCGGCCTGCACCACCTGGTCTACGAGGTCGTCGACAATTCCATCGATGAGGCGATGGTCGGTTTCTGCGACCGGATCGACGTGGCCATCAAACCAGGCGAGGTCGTCGAGGTCAGCGACAACGGCCGCGGCATTCCCGTCGATCTGCACCGGTCCGAGGGCAAGCCGGCGCTCGAGGTCGTCATGACCAGCCTGCATGCCGGCGGCAAGTTCGACAAGGGCAGCTACAAGGTTTCGGGCGGCCTGCATGGCGTCGGCGTCAGCTGCGTCAACGCGCTTTCGGCCTGGCTGCAGGCGACGGTGCACCGGGACGGCAACATCTACCGGCAGCGCTATGCGCGCGGCGTGCCGACCACCGGCGTCGAGATCGTCGGCGACGGACCGCCCGACCGCACCGGCACCACGGTGGAGTTCAGCCCGGATCCGGAGATCTTCCCGGAGATCGCTTTCAGCTTCGACACCGTCAAGGCGCGCATGCGCGAGCTGGCCTTCCTGAACCGCGGCATCCGGATCGGGCTGCGCGACGAGCGCCCCGGCAACGAGCGCGAGGCGTCGTTCTACTACGAGGGCGGCATCAGCGAATTCGTCGCCTGGCTCAACGAGGGCCGCGCCGTGCTCTGCGAGCAGCCGGTCTACATCACGGGCGAGAAGGACGGCGTGCAGATCGAGATCGCGCTGAACTACAACGACAGCTACGCCGAGAACCTCTATACCTTCGCCAACAACATCAGCACCACCGAGGGGGGCAGCCACCTCTCGGGATTCCGCGCGGGCCTGACGCGCACGCTCAACGCCTACGCGCAGGCGCAGAGTCTCCTGAAGAAGGAGCTGAAGGTGCTGTCGGGCGACGACGTGCGCGAGGGGCTGACGGCGGTCGTCTCGGTGCGCATCCCCGAGCCGCAGTTCGAGGGGCAGACGAAGACCAAGCTCGGCAACACGGAAGTCAAGGGACAGGTCGAGCAGCTCGTCTACGCCGCCCTCGGCACGTTCCTCGAGGAAAATCCCCGCGAAGCCCGCGCGATCGTCGGCAAGTGCATCAGCGCCGCCCAGAGCCGCGAGGCCGCGCGACGCGCGCGCGAGCTGGTGCGGCGCAAGAGCAGCCTCGACTCGGGGTCGTTGCCGGGCAAGCTGGCCGACTGCGCCAGCCGCGATCCGGCGGAGTGCGAGCTATATCTCGTCGAGGGTGATTCGGCCGGCGGGTCGGCGAAGCAGGGCCGCGAGCGGCGCTTCCAGGCGATCCTGCCGCTGAAGGGCAAGATCCTCAACGTGGAGAAGGCCCGGCTCGACAAGATGCTCGGCAACGAGGAGATCAAGACCATCATCACGGCGCTGGGCACGGGGGTCGGCCACGACGTCTTCGATCTGTCGCGGCTGCGCTACCACAAGATCATCATCATGACGGACGCGGATGTCGACGGCTCGCATATCCGCACGCTGATCCTGACGCTCTTCTTCCGGCACTTCCGCGAGATCATCGAGCGCGGCCACATGTTCATCGCCGAGCCGCCCCTCTATCGCGTCAAGAAGGGCAAGACCGAGATCTATGCCCACAGCGACGTGGAGAAGGATCGTCTCGTCGAGGAACTGGGCGGCGACCGCGGCGTCTACGTGCAGCGCTACAAGGGCCTCGGCGAGATGAACCCCGAGCAGCTCTGGGAGACGACGATGAATCCGGAGACGCGCACGCTGACGCGCGTGACCGTCGAGGATGCGGCCAGCGCCGACCACATCTTCCAGATCCTGATGGGCGACGAGGTCGAACCGCGGCGCCGCTTCATCGAAGAGAACGCCGCCCGGGTCAAGCTGGAGAACCTCGACATCTGATGGCGCCCCGCCGCGAACGCGGCGGTCCAGCGGGACATGTCCGCCGGCCCTGGCGGGCGAACCACGAAGGCGAGAACGTGAGCGACGACCGCGACGGAAGCGAACTCGGCGGACCTCCCGACGGCGACGGCCGCCCGGGCAGCACGCGCAACGGCGAGACGATCATCGACGTCGGCATCGAGGACAAGATGAAGACGTCGTACCTCGAGTACTCGATGTCGGTCATCATCTCGCGCGCCCTGCCGGACGTGCGCGACGGGCTGAAGCCCGTGCACCGGCGCGTGCTGACCGCGATGAACGACCTCAACCTGCAGCCCGGCAAGCCGTATCGCAAGTCGGCCAAGATCACGGGCGACACCACCGGCAACTACCACCCCCACGGCACGGCCGCGGTCTACGACACCCTCGTCCGCATGGCGCAGGACTTCTCGCTGCGCTACCCGCTGGTCGACGGGCAGGGCAACTTCGGCAGCGTCGACGGCGACGCGGCGGCGGCCGAGCGCTACACGGAGGCGCGGCTGACCCGCTTCGCCACCGAGATGATGCAGGACCTCGACAAGGAGACCGTCGACTTCGTCCCCAATTACGACGGCTCGCGCGAAATGCCGGCCGTCATGCCCGCCCGGGCGCCGAACCTGCTCGTCAACGGCGCCAACGGCATCGCCGTGGGCATGGCGACCAAGATCCCGCCGCACAACCTCAGCGAGATCTGCGCCGGCCTGCTGGCGCTGCTGGAGAACCCGGACCTGGAGCCGGCGGACCTGCTGCAGTACGTGCAGGGCCCGGATTTCCCCACGGGCGCGGTCATCCATGGCCGCAAGGGCATCTACGACTACGTGACGACGGGGCGCGGCCGCGTGGTCGTGCGCGCGCGCGCCGACATCGAGGTCGAGGACACGGGCCGGGCCAAGATCATCATCACGGAGATCCCTTACCAGGTGAACAAGGCCGCCCTCATCGAGCGCATCGCCAGCCTCGTGCGCGCGGGCTCGCTCGAGGGCATCAGCGATTTGCGCGACGAGAGCGACCGCCAGGGCATGCGCATCGTCGTGGTCCTCAAGCGCGACGCGTTCCCCCAGGTCGTCCTCAACAAGCTCTACAGCCACACGTACCTGCAGACCACGTTCGGCGTCATCAACCTGGCCCTGGTGGACAACCAGCCGCGCGTGCTGTCGCTCAAGGACACCATGCGGCACTTCCTCGCGTTCCGCGAGGAGGTCGTCGTCCGCCGCACGCAGTACGACCTGCGCAAGGCGCAGGAGCGCGCGCACATCCTCGAGGGCTACCGCACCGCCCTGGACCATATCGACGAGATCGTCGAGCTGATCAAGCGCAGCGAGTCGCCGGACACGGCGCGCGCCGGTCTCATGGCGCGGTTCGGGCTGAGCGAGATCCAGGCCCAGGCGATCCTCGACCTGCGGCTGGCGCGGCTGACCGGCCTGGAGCGGCAGAAGATCGAGGCGGAGTATCGCGAGCTCATCGAGCGGATCGCCTACCTCGAGTCCGTGCTGGCCAGCCGCGAGCTGGTGCTGCGGATCGTCGCCGACGAGATCCGCGAACTGGGCGCGCAATACGCCGACCAGCGGCGTACCGCGATCGTCGACGACGAGGGAGAGATCGACCTCGAGGACCTCATCGCCGACGAGCCGATGGTCGTGACGATCTCGAACCAGGGCTACATCAAGCGCATCCCGCTGGACACCTACCGCCAGCAGGGCCGCGGCGGCCGCGGGATCTCCGCGATGCAGACGAAGGACGGCGACTTCGTCGACGCGCTCTTCGTCGCCTCCGCCCACCAGTACCTGCTGGTGCTGACCCAGGCCGGCCAGCTGTTCTGGCTCAAGGTGCACCTCATACCGAAGGCCGCCCGCGCGGCGCGCGGCCGGCCCCTCGTCAACCTCCTGCAGATCCAGCCGGGCGACAAGGTGCACGCGGTCCTGCCGATCCGGGAATTCCGGGACGACCACTTCCTGCTGATGTGCACGAACCTCGGCGTCGTCAAGCGCACGCCGCTGAGCGAGTTCTCGCGGCCGCGGCAGGCGGGGATCCGCGCCATCAGCCTGCTCGAGGGCGAACGGCTGGTGACGGTGCGCGCGACGGACGGCGCGCGCGATGTCGTGCTGGCGGCGAGCAACGGCCTGGCGATCCGCTTCCGCGAAGAAGACGTGCGGCCGATGGGTCGCACCGCGCGCGGCGTGCGGGGCATCGCGCTGGGCGGCGGACACGAGGTCGTCGGCATGGTCGTCGTCGACGGCGACGACACCGAGATCCTGGCCCTCACCGAACGCGGCTATGGCAAGCGCACGCCGATCGACGAGTACCGGGTGCAACAGCGCGGCGGCAAGGGGCTGATCACGATCAAGTGCAGCGCGCGCAACGGCCGCCTCATCGGCGTGCGCGGCGTGACGCCGGCCGAGGAGCTCATGGTCATCACGCGGCGCGGCACGCTGATCCGGATCGCCGTGGACAGCGTCAGTCGTCTCGGCCGCAACACCCAGGGCGTGCGCATCATCCAGCTGGCCGAGGACGACATGGTCGCCGGCATGGTGTCGATCGCCGGCGGGGACGACGAGGTGGACGGGTCGCCAGAACTCGCTGTCTCCGAACCACTTGGCGATTCGCCGCCGGCCGCCTTGCCCTTCCAGGGCGCAAGCGGTACTATGCCCGCCGGTCCGCGGGCGGAGGGCTCCGGGGACCGGGAACGGGAAGAACCATGAACCTGCGCGCGGGCTGCCTGTTCGCGTTGTTGACCATCCTGCCGCCGGCGTGCGCCGCCTCCACTTCGGCGACGGCGACGGTCGTGGAGTACCAGCTCGGAGACGGGCTGGTCGGACGCCTGGAAGGCGACGGCCTCGTCCAGATCGGCGTGCTCGACGGGGCCCTGTGGCGCCCGCTGGTGCGCGTGTGGTGGCCGCAGGCGGAAGACCGCCGGACGGATCCGCCGCCGGCGTTCACCGCGACGGCCCGCGAGGGAGATCCGGGCGGACGCCGGGGCTTCAGTCGCGATGCCGACGACGACGGCGACGGGCTCATCGACGAGGACCCCCTCGATGGCCGCGACAACGACGGCGACGGCCTCATCGACGAAGATTACGCGGCGATCAGCCACAGCATGGGCGTCTGGGACCTGACCGTAGGCGAACGCGGGCGCCATCTCGAAACCTATCACTGGACCTATCAACATCTCGCCAGCCTCGTGGCGGCCGTCTACAGCCAGCACGGCGGCGGTGTCGTCGAGAATCTGCGCATCTCGCTGGTCGTGCCCGGCTCCTGGCTGCCGCTCGACGAGGTCTGCCCGCCGGAATCGGACGAGGCCTTCATGCCGCAATTCATCGCCCAGGTGCGCGATCCGCGGCCCGGCCGCCCGCCGCTCTGGGTCGGCGCCGTCCTGCTCGACGTGCAGCCGCGCCAGGGTTCGGAGCGTAGGATCCGCATCGAGCGCGAGGACCTGATCGTGCCCCCGCTCGAGGCCCACCAATCTCTGGCGCTCGCCGCCGGCGCCACCCGGTTGCAGGTCGTCCATGATCTGCGCGCCGCGAAGGGTTTGCAGGACGGAGTCGAGGACCCGGTTTCCGGCCAGCGCGTCCCCTGGCTGCCGCCGGCCAAGCGCCAAGAGCTGCCGCCGGACCTGCTGCCCGCCGCCCAGCTGCTGCTGTCGTCCCATGACCGCTTCAGCCTCGTCTTCCGCGTCGCGGACGATCACTACCGTCGCTGGGATCCCGATCTCTTCCTGGTGGACGGCGAACCGCTCGGCCCGGCCGCGCGGCTGGTCTGGAGCGGCGAGGGGGGCGGCGCCCGGACGCTCGCCTGGTCGGGCGATGGCGGCGGCCGCGGCGACACCTGCCGGCCGTACGCCCTGCTCGAGGCGACGGGCGACGGGATCCTCGAGATCCAGTTCGCGGCCAGCGCGCCGGTGTTCGGCACGCGCCTCGAGGCGGTGCTGCTCGATGGCCGGCGGGCCTCGCTGGACTTGGCGCTCGATGACGCGGCGCTTCTCGCCATGTCGACAGCGGAGAAGCCGGCGGTCGATCAAGGTCGTCGCCTGCAGCTCGCGCCCGCGCTCCTGGTGCCCTCGCCCAATCCGTTCCAGGCGGTGACCAGGATCAGCTTCCAGGTGCCCGGCACCTATGGCGAGGCGTTCGAGCCGGACCAGGCCCAGGTCCTGTCTGCCGACCCGCAACAGCGCATGCCCTATGCGGACGGCGCGGCGAACGTGCTCGTGACCGTCTACAACCTGGAGGGGCGCGAACTGGCGACGCTCTTCGCGGGGCTGGCCACCGCCGGGACGTACGAAGCGCATTGGGACGGACGGGACCAGGGCGGTCGCTTATTGGCGTCCGGCACCTATTTCTGCCGGTTGCAGGTGGAGCAGTGGAGCGTCACGCGCCGGCTCATCTTCATCCGTTGACGGATGCACAGGTGCACGCGGGACCGGCGCGTTTTGGCCGAGCGAACGAAAACAACGCCATTTTTCTTTAATTCGCCGTGAAATTTGCGTAGACAAGGGGACAGATCGCACCGTATCATATTTGATTAGAGGCATGGAATTTGTAAATTCCGTTACACCGGTGCTCTACCCAAGATCACTTATTCGCGCCTTGGGGGGACAATGGAAGAGAAGCTAGCGGTTCAACTACAACCCTGGACGAGCTTGCTCATCGAGTTCTCGGCGCCGTCCGGGCGGCCGGCCGCCGCGCGCGATGACGGTCGCCAGGTCCTGTTCCTCTGCCCCGCCACCGAGAAGAATCCCAACGAGCTCTGCCTTGCGCTGTTCGGCCGCCAGATCGTGATGCAACGCCTCGCCGGCGGCGAGGCCCTCGCCCAGAAAGCCAGTCCGCGCATCGTCTTTCTCTACGCACCGGTCTTGCCGGAGCATCCCGGCCATATCCTGAGGGCCTGGGGCGATCTCGGCGACGCGGCGATCCTGTTGGCCAGCAAGGTCAACGTCGTGCGCTCGGCGCGCCTGGTCGTTGACCTGTTGGCGGCGCCGGTCGCCGATCTGGCGACGCTCGAGGCGTTGCCGGCCGGCGCCGGCCCCGAACACGGCCAGCCGGAGAACGAGGAGACGATCTGGGACGACCCGCTGCCCGAGATCACGATGGTGGACGACGAGGGCAACATCGTTCGCGCGGCGACGAATCTCGGCGACTATCGCGCCGAGTATGCGTGCCGTTACGTGCTGGCCCATTTCCACGAGAACATCAACCGCGACCAGATGGCCGAGACCGTGCATCTGTCGCCGGGATATTTCTCCAATCTCTTCCGCGCCGAGACGGGCATGAGTTTCAGCGATTATCTCATCATGGTGCGGATCGAGAACGCCAAGGCGCTGCTGCGGCGCTTCGAGCTCTCCGTCGAAGCCATCAGCAAGAAATGCGGCTTCAACAGCCTGGCGCATTTCTCGCGCACCTTCAAGGACCGGTGCGGGCTCTCGCCGCTGAAGTACCGCAAGAGCCCGCAGGCGATGTCCTGAGACCTTGCCGATCGCGCGCGCATGGCCCTTCCTTGGCGGGAGGGCCATCTTCGTGATGTCCCGCGCTGCCGAGGTGCGAAACGCTTGTCGCTGTTGACGCTCACCGCCGCCGCGTTCGATTTCGGGCGCGAGGCCATCCTCGCGGGCGTCGACCTATCGTTGCACGCCGCCACGCGCTACGCGCTGGTCGGCCCCAACGGCGCCGGCAAGACGACGCTGCTCGAGATCCTCGCCGGCGAGCGTGCGCTGCAACGCGGGCAGCGCGGACTTGCCGGCGGCGTCGTCATCGGGTACTTGCGCCAGACCAGCTACATCTCCGCGCAGCGCGACGATCGCGCGACCGTGCGCGAGGCGGTGCGCCAGACCGCGTTCGCGCACGAACTGGCGTTGCAGGCCGACCTCGCGCGCGTCGGCCGCGAACTGGCGGAGGCCGCCGGCGCGACGGCGCAGAGCGCGCTGATCGCGCGGCAAGGGCGGCTGCAGTCGGAGTTCGAGCGCCTCGACGGCTACACCATCGAGACGCGCCTGGAGGCGGCCTTGCACGGCGTGGGCGTACCCGCCGTCGCGTGGGACGGTCCCGTCGCGAACCTGTCCGGCGGCGAACGGCGCCGGGCGGCCCTGGCGGCCGCCCTGCTGAAGCGCTGCGATCTGCTGCTGCTGGACGAGCCGACCAACCACCTCGACCTCGGCAGCTGCGAGTGGCTCGAAGCGCATCTGCTGTCGCGCCGCCAGACCGCGGTCGTCGTCTCGCACGACCGCTGGTTCCTCGATCGCCTCGCCCAGCGCACGCTGCACCTGGAGCGCGGGCGGTTGACCGACGATAGCGGCAACTATTCGGTGTTCCTGCAGGTGAGCGCCGAGCGGCGCCGCCAGGAGCTGGCCGCCTGGCAGCGGCAAGACGACCAGATCCGGCAGACGGAAGCGTTCATCCGCAAGAACATCGCCGGCCAGAAGACGCGGCAGGCCCAATCGCGCCGCAAGCAGCTGGCGCGCGTGACCCGCCAGGAGCGACCACCGTCCGCGCAGCCGGAGCTGCGGCTGGACCTCAGGCCGCTGCGGCCCAGCGGCGGCACGGTCCTGCAGGCAGAGGGCCTGGCCATGGGCTATGGCGGGCGCATGCTCTTCGCAAACCTCGACCTGCTCGTCGTGCGCGGCGAGCGCATCGGCATCCTCGGACCCAACGGCTGCGGCAAGACGACGCTGCTGCGGCTGCTGGCCGGGCTCGAGACCCCCGCCGCGGGCCGCGTCGTGCGCGGGCACAACGTGGATCTCGGCTACTACGACCAGCACCTGCAGACCGTGAGCGATCACCTGACGGTCCTCGGCGAGATGCAGGCCGTCGATCCTGCGGCGCCGCTCGTCGACCTGCGCAGCTTCCTGGGCGCGTTCGGCTTCGGCGAGGACATGGTCGACCGCTCCGTGGCGAGCCTCTCCGGCGGCGAGCGCGGCCGCCTCGCCCTGCTGCGCCTCATCAAGCAGGGCTTCAACACGCTGCTGCTCGACGAGCCGACCAACCATCTCGACATCCGCAGCCGCGAGTCGCTGGAAGCGGCGCTCGCCGATTTCTCGGGCACGCTCGTCATGGTCTCGCACGATCGGCGGTTCCTCGATCGGCTGGTCGATCGTCTCGTCATCTTCCCGGACGACCTCGCCGCCGGCGCGGCGCCGCGCGTCTTCCTGGGCAATTACGGCGATTACGAACGAGGCCGGCAGCGGGGGACGGGGCCCGTCGGCGAGGCCCCCGCCGCGGATGCTGCCGCGGCGACGCGCGAGCGCGCGCCGCGCGCGACGGCGGCCGGGGCCGAGGTCCGCGGCGGCGAGCGCCTGAGCAAGAACGAACAAGCGCGCCGTCGCGCCTGGATCGCCGAGGTCGAAGGACGGATCGCCGCGCTCGAGGAGCAAGAGGCCGCGGCGTTGCGGGAGATGTCGAGCCCGGCGTGCGACAGCGAGCGCCGGCGGATCCTCGCGCGGCGCAGCGCCGAGATCGCCGCCGAGCTGGCGGCCGCGCTCGCGAAGTGGGAGCAGTGGTCGGCCGAGCTGGAAGGAGGCGCCGGATGACCGATCTCGATCGCGAGCGCCGCGAACGCGCGGTCCTGGTGGGCGTGCATCTGCCGCCGGACCCGGACGACCCGCTGTCTGGACCGGCCGACACGGAGGAACTCGCCCGCTTGGTGGACACCGCCGGCGGCAGGACGCTGGCCGTGATCGAACAGAGGCTGCCGCGCCCGCGCGCGGCGACGTTCCTGGGCAGCGGCAAGCTGGAGGACCTGAAGGCCGCCGTTCTGAGCCATGACGCCCAACTCGTGGTCTTCGACAACGATCTGGCGCCGAACCAGGGGCGCAACCTGCAGAAAGCCCTGGGCGAGAACGTGCGCGTGCTGGATCGCACGGAACTGATCCTGGACATCTTCGCCAGGCACGCGCGAACGCGCGAGGCCTGCCTGCAGGTCGAGCTCGCCCAGCTGCAGTACCTGCTGCCGCGGCTGACGCGGCTGTGGCGCCATCTCGAACGGCAGGAGGGCGGCATCGGCACCCGCGGGCCCGGCGAGCGCCAGCTGGAGACCGACCGCCGGCTGATCAAGTCCCGCATCACGGCCTTGCGCCGGCAACTGCGCCAGATCGCCGGCGAACGCCGCGTGCAGACCCAAGGTCGCGCCGGATTCTACCGCGTCGCGCTCGTCGGCTATACGAACGCCGGCAAGAGCACGCTCATGAACACTTTGACGGACGCCGCCGTCGCGGTGGCCGACCGGCTGTTCGCGACCCTCGACGCGACGACCCGGCGGGTCGACCTCGACGAGCGGCGGCAGTTCCTGTTGACCGATACGGTCGGCTTCATCCGCCGCCTGCCGCATCATCTGGTGGAGAGCTTCCGGGCCACGTTGCAGGAGGTGGCGGAGGCCGATCTGCTGCTGCACGTCGTCGACGCCGGCGCGGCGGATCCGCAGCTGCAGATCGAGGCGGTCGACCAGGTCCTGGCGGGGCTGGCGCCGGCCGGCCGGGCGAACCTGCTGGTCTTCAACAAGCTGGACACCGTGCCGCAACCCGACCTGCTCCGCAACCGGTTGGAGCGCCACCATCCCGGCGCCCTCTTCATCTCGGCGCTCTCGCCGGCCGGCCCGGCGCTCGTGCGCGAGGCGATCGCGCGCCACCTGCGCGCCGCGGAAAAGGTCTACGACCTGCGCCTGCCGGCCAGGAGCCTCCACCTGATCGGCCCCTGGCATCGGACAGGAGACGTGTTGTCGCAGGTGTGCGAGGATGGTGTCTGCCAGGCGACCGTGCGCATGCTGCCCGAGGATCTGCAACGGCTGCGCGGTCGCGAACCTGCGATCACGGAGGTCCCCGGTTCGTGAACCGCTTCGCGCCGCTGCTGCGAGATGCCGGCTTCCGCGCCATCTGGACCGCCGCCCTGGTCAGCGGCCTCGGCGATCGCATCGCCGCCATCGCGCTCTACCTGCTGATCTTCCGCCTGACGGGCAGTCCCGTCGATCTGGGCATCCTGGCGGCCACGCAGATCATCCCCGCGATCCTGCTCGGGCCCGTGACCGGGCTGGTCTGCGATCGCTACAGCCGCAAGAGCGTCATGATCGCCGGCGATCTCGTGTCGGCCGTGGCGGTCGCCGCCATCCCGCTGGCGACGTCGCCCGTTCAGATCTACGTGCTGGCGGCCGTCCTCGGCGGCGGCCGCCAGTTCACCGGTCCGGCGCGCCTGGCCTTGCTGCCGGACGTGCTGCCGGCCGGGCAGCTCGGGGCCGCCAACAGTCTGCTCATGCTGACGCGCAACGTCCTGCTGCTGTTCGGTCCGGCGCTGGGCGCGGCTCTCGTCGCCTGGCGGGGGACCGATCCGGCCTTCTGGGTCGATGCCGTCACCTTCGTGGCGTCGGCCGCCATCCTGGCCTGGTGGCGTTTCCAGGAAACGCCCCGTCGGGGCGTCGAGCCCACGGGACGCGCCCGCGAAGACCTCCGCGCGCGGACACGCCGCCTGTGGTCCGAGCTGAGCGTCGGCCTGGGCACGGTCGTGGCGCATCCGGGGCTGCGGCTGGCCTTCGGCTTCTTCGCCGTGCTGACGTTCGTGACCGCCATGCAGCAGCCGCTGGTCGTGGTCTTCGTCAAGGACGTGCTGCGCGGTTCCGATGTGCAGCTGGGGCTGATCATCTCGGCGGCGGGCCTCGGCGGCATCCTGGGCGCGCTGGGCGGCGCGGCGGCCGGCGATCGCCGGCGGCCCCTGCGGTTCATCGCGCTGTTGACCGCGCTGGACGGGGTCCTGCTCCTGGTCTTCGCCGTGAATCGCTCGTTCGCCGCCGCCCTGTTGATCTTCGCCTGCTTCGGCGCCCTCGCGACGCTCGTGCAGATCGCGCTGGCGACGTATTTGCAGGCGGCCGCCCCGGAAGATCGCCGCGGCCGCACCTTCGGCTGGCTCGGCACGGCGATCGGCCCGCTGTCTCTGGCGTCGGTGTTCCTCGGTCCGCTCGCCGCCGCGCTGGCCGGCGTGGTGGCGGTACTGGCCCTGTGCGGCGCGGCCGAGCTGATCGCCGGCCTCCTGGGGATGAAAGTTCGCGATCATTCAGCCGCCTCGGCCGCCGGAAGATCTTGACCCCCCTGGCCGGCGTTTTGCCCGCCGCGGACCCCCTGTTCTGCCGTAGCCTCCGTAAACACGGCCCGAAACGCCGTCGGAGCCCGGCACGGGCCTTGCACGGGACGGGTGGGTCATTGTCTTTCGCAAGCACCTGCCCGGAGGCTGGTCTATGCTTCGCCCGCTCCGCAGCCCGCACGGCTTCACCCTCGTCGAGCTGATGGTGTTGATCGGGATCATCGGCCTGCTCGCGGCGATCGCCGTGCCTTCGTTCTACAGCTACAACCGCGCCAGCCGTCTCGATTCGGCTGCCGACGTGCTGGTCGCCGACCTGGCCCAGGCGCGCGCCACCTCGATCATGCAGGGCCGGCGGATCCAGGTCCAGGCCGACCACGAACGGTACGCGGTCGTCGACCAGGCCAGCGGCGATACGCTGCGCACGCGGGATTTCCCGAGCGCGGTGCGTTTGAACGACACCATCAACTTGAGTTTCCACCCCCGGGGATCGGCGACCCCGGCGCCGGCGGTCATGGTCTTGACCCTCGACGACGGCTCGAGCCAGCGCCAGATCACCGTGCAGCCGACGGGTATCGCGGAGGTGGCACGATGATACGGCGCGATGGCTTCACGCTGGTCGAGGTGCTCGTGGTCCTGCTGATCATCGTGGTCGGCATCCTGCCGCTGGCGCTGGTGCAGACCCAGTCCCGCCGCGAGGTCGCCAAGGTCGACCGCTACACCCAGGCGCTGACCCTCGCGCAGAGCCGGCTCGAATGGACCAAGGCGCGGGGATTCCGTCATGCGGCGCCGGATTCCGGCGTGGTCGACGGCGAACTCGCGTGGCGGGTCGACGAAGACTTCATCAACACCGGCCTGAAACGCGTGCGCGTCACCGTGATCATTCCCAACGGCGCCACGCCCGATACGCTGCGCGTCGCGTCGCTCGTCGCCGCCCGCAGGAAATCGGACTTCCAGTGAGGAAGTCCTGGACCGAGGTCGTGATGGAAGCCACGCAGAGGACGATCCAGCCGCGGCGCGCCATGGGCGGTCGGACCGGCATGACACTGGTCGAGATGATCGTGGCCCTGGCGCTGTTCGCGGTCGTCTCGGCGGTCGTGGTCGGCTTCTTGACCGACTCCCGGGGTTCGTATCGCAAGACGCGCGACCTCGCCCAGGACCAGCAGACGTTGCGCGCGGTGTTGTCGTTGATGACGCGCGAGATACGCGGCGCGGGTTGCGATTCGCTCGACATAGGCCTGGACGGCATCGCCATGGCGGACGACATCGAGCTGCGCTGCATCGCCGACCTCAATGGCGACGGCACGACGCTGGATGCGGGCGAGGACATCACCTACCTATTCGATCCGGGTCCGCTGGAGTTGCGACGCCTGCCTGGCGGAGGCCCAGATCAGACGCTCCTGAGCGCCCGCAACCACCTGCAGAGCGTGAGCTTCGCGTATTTCGACCGCCAGGGCCAGCGCCTCGTCAACACGCCGCTCAATGCCGCCGATCGCCGCCGCATCAGACTCGTGGAGATCACGATCACCATGCTGCGCGAGGGCGACGCGAACCACCCCGTCGATTACACGGCCCAGGCCCACGTGCGCAACTTCAGACCCGAGGATGGTTCATGACGATGGCGTACCGCGATTGCCAAGGATTCGGCATGTGCTCCGCCTGCTTCGCCGGCTCCGCCCGCCCGGGCCGCGAGGGCTTCGCCCTGGTGACCAGCCTGCTGATCATCCTGCTGCTGAGTCTGATCGCGGTCGCGGCGATCATCATCGCGACAGCCGAGAAGCGCACCAGCTTCGCCGAGACGACGCATACGAAGGCCGTCCTGTCGGCCGACGCGGGCGGCGAGAGCGCCATCGGCTTCCTGGTCCGGCGGGAGACCCCGCCGCGGATCCGCAACTTCGCCGACATGGTCGTCGACAGCGTCGACGTCACCGGGCTCTACGCGAGCCAGAACTTCAAC
Source organism: uncultured Fibrobacteraceae bacterium (assembly GCA_964549735.1). GTDB lineage: Bacteria > Krumholzibacteriota > Krumholzibacteriia > LZORAL124-64-63 > LZORAL124-64-63 > Glo-17. The sequence goes on from CAZJWO010000006.1 coordinate 20,077, forward strand.
TACCTCAACCGCTATGTCGATCGCAACCGCATGCCAGAAGGGGGCTGGGGCGTCGAGTACGTCGCCTACATCTACCACATCGCGAGCGCGGGCCGGGCCGAAGCGTCCAGCCGCAGCGGCGTGAACATGCTGGTCAGCCGCATCTTCCGGGAGGGATACTGATGAAGAACCCGAAGCAGTCCATCGTGCCGGCGCTCGCGCTCCTTGCCGCCGCCGGTCTGCTCTCCCCGGCGGCCGCCCAGTTCGAGTGCGAGGTGCCGCTCTTCGTGCAAGAGGTCAGCATCGACGCGAACGTCATGATCCTCTTCGACAACAGCGGGTCGATGGCCGAGGCCGTCTTCCACCCGGACTACAACAACGACGTCGCCTGGTCCGGGAGCTTCAACATGGCGACGACCTATTACATCAGCAGCAGCGGCATGTACGCGCCACGCAACGTTCCGGGCCGGCCCAGCGCGGCCAATCAGACGGGGCCGCTGGCGCCGCTGGTGCGCAGTTTCGGCCAGCAGGGCCGCTACAGCGGCAGATACCTGAACTGGATCTTCTACCACGCCACCGACGCGCAGCGCGCGACACTGCCCCAGCTCACCTTGATCAATGTGGCCCACGACGTGGTCGCCGACATCATCCAGCGCACCGAACGCGTGCGCTTCGGCTTGACGATCTTCAACTTCGACAACGGCGGCACCATCGTCGCCGAGTGCGGCGCGGACAAGGCGACGCTCGTCAACACGGTGCGCAACATCCAGCCGACGGCCTGGACGCCGCTGGCCGAATCGATGGAGACCATCGTCAACTACTACCGGCGCACGGGCTCCGGCGCGCCGATCATCGCCGACTGCCAGAAGAGCTTCGTCGTCGTGGTGACCGACGGTCTGCCCACGCAGGACCTGAACGTCAGCCACTACCTGATCGCCGGCAACCCCGATCCCGGCGATTGCGTGAGCATCGGCGCGCCCTACCCCAACTCCAACAACTGCAGCCGCTTCTTCCCCGAGGTCACGTCCTGGCTGTACAACAACGACGTGCGGCCGGATCTGCCGGGCACGCAGAACGTGATCTCCTACACCATCGGCTTCAATATCGACGCCCCGTTATTGGCCGAGGCGGCCATCCGGGGCGGCGGCCTGTACATGTCGGCGATGAACGCCGTGGAGCTGTGGACGAGCCTCGAGCTCGTCATGCTGGACATCATCAATCGCATCTCCGCCGGGTCGGCCGTGGCCGTCGTCTCGACCGAGCGCAGCGACGAAGACCGCCTGTACCGCGGCAAGTTCATGCCGGGCACCTGGCACGGCTACCTCGAGTCGTTCACGCTGCCCTACACGAACGGCGATACGCCCGTCTGGGAGGCGGGCTACCTGCTCATGCAGCGGGCGCCCGCCACGCGCGTCATCTACGCCGGCCTGGGCGGCAACATGATCAATTTCACCACCGGCCAGACGACGGACCTCATGCCGCATCTCGGCATCGTCGACCACGGCGAAGCGGCCGACGTCATCCGCTGGACCCGAGGCGAGAACGTCAACACCCTACGCGATCGCAACAATTGGAAGCTGGGCGACATCATCCATTCGACGCCCGTCGTGGTCGGCGCGCCGGCGAACTTCGTTCCCACGCAGAGCTACCAGCTGTTCATGGAGGCCCACGAGGAGCGCGACCGCATGATCTACGTCGGCGCCAACGACGGCATGCTGCATGCTTTCGACGCCGACACCGGCCAGGAGGCCTGGGCCTTCGTGCCGCAGTCCGCGTTGCCCAAGCTCGCGACGATCGCGTCGGATCCGTATTGCCACACCTACACCGTCGACCTGACGCCGTCGGTGCGCGACTGCCTGATCGACGGCGCCTGGAGGACCGTGCTGGTCGGGGGCGGCCGGCAGGGCGGCGCTGGCTACTTCGCGCTGGACATCACCGATCCGCAAACGCCGGCGCTGCTCTGGCAGGCGACGCTGCCGCTCGGCAAGCCGTTCGGCTCGGAGGTCGCGTTCGCCGTCATCAACAACGTGCCCGTCGTGCTGATCGGTTCCGGCCTGGACACCACGGACGGTCGCGCGGCGCTGCACGTCTACGCCGTGCGCGACGGCAGCCATCTGGGCAGCGTGAGCCTGAGCGCCGACAGCTCCCGGCGCAACAAGACGACTGCGGCGACAGCCGTCGATCTCGATTTCGACGGCAACCATGACGTCTGCTACGTGGCCGATCTGCAGGGCCATGTCTGGAAGCTGGCCTTCAACAACGTGACGAACCCCACGCTCTGGGACCGCTACTGCCTGTGGCAGGGCGACGACGAGATCACCGGACGTCCGACGGCCGCCTTCGGGCCGGGCCCGAACCATGACATCTACGTCTATTTCGGCACCGGCGCCTATCTCGTCGAGAGCGACATCTCCACGCGCGAGGACCACATCTTCGGCTGCATCTTCGATCGTCACGACGGTTCGCAGTTCGCGACGCTCGTCAACCAGACCTACACGAACGACACCAACCTCTCCAGCCGCGATGGCTGGTACATCGAACTGCGGCGCGCCGAGGGCGAGCGCGTGACCGAACCCGCGGTCATCGTCTCGCAGCGGGTCTACTTCACGTCCTTCGTGCCGAGCCAGGAAGTCTGCGCCGCGGGCGGCCAGTCGTGGCTCTACCGGATCGACTTCCGCAACGGCCGGGTCCACCCCGAGGATGTCGGCGACGACTGGAACAACGAGATCGCCCGTTCGCTCGGCCAGGGCATCGCTTCGCGGCCGGTCGTCGATCTGGCCAACGAGTCCGTGATCGTGCAGTCCAGCGACGCGACGATCCACGAGCAGAACATCGAAGAAGAGCTGGACGTCCTGCGGGTGCGCGCATGGCAAGAGGACTTCGATTTCGGCATGTGACCAGGGCGCCGACCGCGCAGGCGGCCGAACCACGGGAAGGATGGGGCGACATGAGAACCGGACGACGATTCCCGCTCAAGGCGTACGCCGCGCTATGGGCGGTCATCCTCGCCGCGACGCTGGCAGCGCCGGCCGCCGCGCAGACGGGGGAGCAGCGCGGATTGCGGGTCGATCGCGCCGCGGGCCAGCAGGTGCGCGGCAAGCGGTCGCCGCTGGTCTGGCTCGAGAGCGTCCTGGCGCAGGATCGCGTCGGTGCATGGCGGCTGGCCAACGGCACGCCGCTGCAGATGGCGCCCGGCACGGTCTGGCGCGACGAAGAGACTCGCCGCGAGGCCAGTCCGACCGCGGGCCGCCGCGTGCGGATCATGGGCCAGTGGCGCGGCGACGTCTTCGAGGTGCGCCAGGCGACCCTGATCTCCCAGCGGCAGGTGATCGAGCGCGCGCAGCCGAAGCCCATCACCGTGCCCGACCAGCCTCAGCCAGAGCAGCCGCACTAGGCGCCGACGGCCGGGGGTCGAGCGGAAGCGCGGCGACAGAGCCCGCACGCTCGGCCCCCAGCGCGCGCGCCGGGCCCCGTCGGCGCCAAGCGCGCCCCGGCGGTCGCCCGACTCATCCCGCAACGCGCCCAACCTGATGTCGGCCCCGACAGATGCAAGCGAGCGCTCCCGGCGCCGGACATCGCCGCCTCGGCGGCGCGAGGGCTCCGGCCGCTCCTTGCAATGCGGGCCGCCAGGGGCCAAGTTTGGCTCACGAGGGTGGCCCTTGCGGCCGGACGCAGCCATCAGCCAGGAGGCCTCGCATGCAGATCCGTATCGAGCGCAACGCGAACCCGCCCGCGCCGCCAGCCTGGGACAAGCTGATCTTCGGCAAGCACATCTCGCCGCACATGTTCCTGCTGAACTGGCGGGACGGCGCCTGGCACGACCCGCGCATCGTTCCGACCGCGCCGCTGCCGCTGCATCCGGCGGCCAAGGTCCTGCACTACGCGCAGGAGATCTTCGAGGGCATGAAGGCCTATCGCAATCCGCGGGACGGCTCGCTCCACATGTTCCGGCCCGACATGAACATCAAGCGCTTCAACGTCAGCGCCGAGCGCATGTGCATGCCGGCGGTCGATCCCGCGCTGCACCTGCGCGCGCTGGAATTGCTGATCGCCCTGGATGGCGACTTCGTCCCGCCCAAGCCCGGAGCGCTCTATCTGCGGCCGACGATGATCGGCGACGAGCCGAGCCTCGGCGTGGCGGCGTCCAGCTCCTACCTCTTCTTCATCATCACCGGTCCGGTCGGCTCCTATTTCAAGGGCGGCATCAACCCGCTCTACCTGAAGGCCGAGACGGAGTACGTGCGCTCGGCGCCTGGCGGCGTCGGCTTCGCGAAGACCGGCGGCAACTACGCCGCCGCCCTGCTGCCCATCAAACGCGCCCAGCAGGCCGGTTTCGATCAGATCATCTGGCTCGACGCGCTGACCCGCACGCGCATCGAGGAGATGGGCGCCATGAACATCTGCTTCGTCTACGAGGACCGCGTCGTGACGGCGCCGGTCATGCCGGCGAGCGACACCATCCTGGCCGGAGTGACCCGCGACAGCGTCGGCCAGATGGTGCGAGAGCGCGGCCTGAAATGGGTCGAGGAGGCGCCGGTGCTCGCCGATGTCCTCGCCGACGCGGGGCGCGGCACGCTGCGCGAGGTCTTCTCTTGCGGCACCGCGGCCGTCGTCACTCCCGTGGGCAGGATCCACGCCGGCGGGAGGGACGTGACCATCGGCGACGGCAAGGAAGGACCCCTGACGCGCGAGCTGCGCGAATCGCTGACGACCATCCATTCCGGAGAGAGCGCGGAACACGCCGCCTGGCGGCATCCGATTCCGCCGCTGGCGAGCGCCTGAAGCGCGCGGGCGTGCGGTCGGGCATCGTTCGGTTCTCGGCGCCGCCGCGGGCGTACGGCGGCGCAAAGGGGAAATCGCATTTACAATTTGTGCAGCCCGCCAACACGACGCGGAAGATGATGGTCCCATGCGCAACCTCCAGCTCGACCGCCCTCTCGTCTGCTTCGATCTCGAAACGACGGGCACCGACATCCAGCGGGACCGCGTCGTCCAGATCGCCCTGGTCCGCCTCGAGCCCGACGGTCGGCGGCAGATCTTCCGCTCACTGGTCCATCCGGGACGCGCGATCCCGCCGGAAGCCACCGCGGTGCACGGCATCAGCGACGCGGACGTGGCCGCTGCACCAGGATTCGACGCGATCCTGGCCGACGTGCTGAGCATCCTCGAAGGGGCGGACCTCGCCGGATTCAACGTCATCAAGTTCGATCTGCCCCTGCTCGAGGCCGAGATCCTGCGGGCCGGCGGCGCACTCGACCTGGCCGGCCGCCGCCTGCTCGACGCCATGACCATCTTCCACCGCCAGGAACCGCGCAACCTCGAGGCCGCCGTGCGGTTCTACTGCGGCCAGGCGATGGACCGGCCGCACGACGCCCTGGCCGACGCCGAGGCGACGCTCCAGGTGCTCGACGCCCAGCTCGAGCGCTACGCCGATCTGCCGCGCGATCCGGCCGGCCTGCACGAGTTCTGCAACAGGGCGAGCGGCCGCTTCCTGGATCGCAACCGCAAGCTGCGCTGGAACGACGCCGGCGAAGCGGTGCTGGCCTTCGGCAAGCACCAGGGCAAGACCTTGCAGCAGATGGCCGCCGACAAGAGCGATCGCGGCTACCTCGAGTGGATGCGTGGCGGCGATTTCAGCGCCGAGGTCAAGGGGATCGTCGCGAAGGCGCTGGATGGCCAGTTCCCGCGACGAGCCTGAACGCCAAGGAGCCGCCCGTGAACGGCACGCCGCACGACCGTCCCGACTTCGAGGGCAACCCGCTACAGCGCGTCGAATACATCACCGCGATGGCGCACCTCTATCGCGGCGAGCTGCAGCGCTCCCTGTCCTGGCGCCTGCGCCTGGACACCACCACCAACTGGGCCATCTTCACGACCGCGGGCATCCTGACCTTCGCCTTCAACAACCCGCACTACGCGGGACAGACCTTGCTGGCCGGCATGTACGCGAACCTGCTCTTCCTCGTGCTCGAGGCGCAGCGCTTCCGCTTCTTCGACGTCTTCCACTCGCGGCTGCGCTTGATCGAGGAGAACTTCTACGGTCCGCTACTGCGCCGCGACCTGGCCAGCCCTCTCCAGGACTGGGGCAACGTCGTCGCCGACGATCTCTCGCGCCCCCACTACCACATCTCCTTGCGCCAGGCCATCCGCGCGCGCCTCGGTCGCGTGTACGCACCGCTGTTCCTGGCCCAGATCCTGGGCTGGCTGCTGGTCGTGGTCCTGCAGCGCCGCGAACCTGCGGAGCACTGGCTCGCGATGCTGGCGATCGGGCGCGTGCCCGGCTGGGTCCCGGCCGCGCTGGTGATGGGGCTGTTCGTCTTCCTGCTGGTCTGCGTGGTGGCCGCCCCACCGCTGCCGCGCCTGGCCGAGGCCTACCGTCCGCAGGCCAAACCGGGCGGCCGGCGCCGACAGGTGGCCGAGCTCGATTCCTGACGGCGGCCGACCGCATCGCATCGCCCCGGCCGGCCCCGAGAGCCCTGCCGAATCACCTGGAGCGCCCGCCCCGATTTTCCTGGATTTTTGTCGCGACGTAAATAGCTTTGATCCCGACCGACGAGACCGCGGAAAAGCCCGGCCCGCCGCCGCTCGCCCCCGGTACGTGCGCCAGGCAGGGGTCACCACCATGGGCAGCCCATTCGAACTCCGTCGCCGCCACGACCGCCTCTACGCGGCCCTGATGTTCGCGGGCGCCTGCGCCCTGCTCGGCCTGAACGTCGTCCACGCGCTGCACCACGCCGACGGCCGGCACTGCGAAGCCGAGACGAGCGGCGATCCTTTCGATTGCTTCATCTGCAACGCGCTGCACCACTTCGCTCCGGCGCCGGTGGTCGTGTTGACGATGCCCGTGCCGGAAGCCGGCGAGGTCATGGCAACGCCCCCGGAAGCGCGGCGTCCGGCCGCGTGCCCGCTGCATCCGACGGCCGCGCGCGCCCCGCCGACCGCCATCCTCTGACGCCGCCTTCGCCCGACAGTCGCCGAAATCGCGCGATCAAGATCGCCGTGGCGGGTACGACCGCCCCGCGCGACCGAACGGAGGATGCCATGCACCGCCTGCTGAACTGTGCCGCCGCCGCGCTTCTATCGCTGCACGCGGCGGACCTTGCCGCCGCGGCCGAGCAGCCCGCGGCGACCGCGGCCGGCCCCGACACCCTGGCCGCGACCCGCCTGCAAACCCTGGTCGTGACCGGCACGCGCACCGAGAAGCTGCTTGCCGAGACGCCCGTGCGCACGGAGCTGGTCAACCGCGCCGATATCGTCGCTATCGGCGCGCGCACGCTGGCCGATGCCGTCGAATTCACGCCCGGCCTGCGGGTGCTGAACAACTGCCAGAACTGCAACTTCCAGACCCTCAGCATCCTGGGCATGGAGGGCAAGTACACCCAGGTGCTCTACGACAGCCAGCCGGTCTTCTCCAGCCTCGCCATGGTCTACGGCCTGGAGCACGTGCCCTCTCGCCTGATCGAACGCGTCGAGATCATCAAGGGCGGCGGTTCGGCGGTCTACGGCCCGGGTGCGGTGGCCGGAGTGGTCAACGTCCTGCCGCGCCTGCCCCTGGACTCCGGCGGCTCGGCGATGGTGCAGTACGAGGACGTCGACGGAGCGCCGGGCTGGGCGGGCAGCTTCACTGCCGACGCCGTCGACCGCGACGGCCGCACCGCGGCCACCTTCTTCGGGCAGGGCGAACGCTTCGAGGCCTACGATCGCGACGAAGACGGGTTCTCCGAGATCGGCCGCCGCACGAGCAACGCCATGGGTCTGCGCGTGTTGCGCGAAATGCCGCGCGCGGGGCGCTTGACCTTCGACGCGAGCCGCCTCTTCGAGGACCGACGCGGCGGCGACCAGCTCGACCGGCCGGAGTTCGCCGCCGAGGTGACCGAGATGGCCCGCACCTGGCGAAGCTCCGCCAGCCTCGGCTGGCGCCAGCCCTGGACGAGCGCCTTCGAGACCCAGTTCGTGATCGCCTACGCCCACACCGACCGCGCCACCTACTACGGCGGGGGCGGCGACACCGAGGCCTACGGCCAGACCGACAACCCCCTGTGGGTCGCCGATCTGCAGGCCAACCGCCACCTGGGCGACCACACGCTCACGCTCGGCGTGCAGTACACCCACGAGAACCTCGACGACCTGTACCCCGGCTACGACCGGCTCGTCGAAGAGACCTACGCCAACCTCGGCTTCTACGCGCAGGACGACTGGGCGCTGTCCGCCCGCACCGCGCTGGTCGCCGGCCTGCGCCTGGACTGGCATAGCGAGCTGGAAAGCGCCGTGCTGTCGCCGCGGGTCGCGCTGCGCCAGGAGTTCAGCCGCGACGTCTCGCTGCGCGCGTCGTTCTCGCGCGGCTTCCTGGCGCCGCAGATCTTCGAGGAGGACACGCATCTCGGCATCGTGGCGGGCGAACCCCGGCTCGTCGCCAACGATCCCGACCTGAAGGAAGAGTCGTCCACGACCGTGGCCGTCAGCCTCGAGGCCACGCCCCCGTTGGCGGGCGGTCACGGCCGCTTCGAGCTGAACGCCTTCCGCACCGACCTGCGCGACGCCTTCGTGCTGACGGCCGAGCGCGACGACCCCGCCACGCCCGAACTCGAACAGGTCCGCATCAATGGCGGCGACGCGCATGTCCAGGGCGTCGAGGCGACCGCAGGCTGGCTGGGCGGACCGTTCGAGGGCCAGGTGGGCTGGGTGTGGCAGCGCGGCGAATACGACGAGCCGCAGGACTTCGGCGCGCGCGCCTTCTTCCGCCTGCCGCGCAGCTACGGCGTGGCGCGCGCCTACTGGCGCGATCGGCGCCTGGTCGACCTCTTCCTGGGCTTGCGTTACGTTGGTTCCGAGAAGGTGCCCCATTACGCGGGTTTCATCGCCGACGATCGGCTCGAGACCACCGGCGCCTTCTGGGTGCTCGACGTGAGCCTGTCGCGGCGGTTGCCGCTGGCGAACGACAGCGTGACGGTCACCGCTGGCGTGCGCAACGTGACCGACGCCTACCAGAAGGACCTCGATCGGGGCCCGGATCGCGACTCCGGCTACCAGTATGGACCGCGCGCGCCCCGCACGATCTTCGCGAGCGTGGGCTACGATTTCTAGGCGTCTAGTCGGCGCGGCGGTCGCGGCCGGCCGCGCCTGGCGAATCCGGACCGATCCGTGGCGCCGGCGCCGTCGCCACCGGCGCCACGGCTGGCCGTCGCTCGCGGCATCGATTATCGTTCGTCGCAGTGCGGAGCGCCGGAAAGCCGCCGCGCGCATCGCGCCAGGGCTCTTGACGAGGTGCGCCGAAGGTCGTCATGAACCGCTTCGACCAACTGCTGCGCCGCCACTCGCGATGGCTGTCGGTCTTCGCGTTGGCCGGCGCGTTCGCGCTGATCGGCCTCGACGCGATCCTCGTCCTGCATCACGTCGCCGACGACGCGTGCCCGGCTCGCGAGACCGGCGATCCCTTCGACTGCTACATCTGCACCGCCCTCTTGCGCCTCGGCCTCGAGCTGCCCAGCGTCGCGCCCGTCCCGGCGCCCCAGCCCGGCGAATTGCTCGCGCTGCCGCCCGCCGACACGTTGTCCGCGGAGCGCGCCGCCGCCTTCGCGCTCGCCCGCTCGCCTCCCGTGGTTCTCCTCTAGCGGATCCCGGCTCGAGATCGAGCCGTCTACCGATGATCGCGCCGCGCACGGGGCCGTCCGCCCCGTCGCGACGCCTGAACCTGGAGGTCACCATGCCTGGCTCGCGAACCAAGGTCGCCATGCCGACCGCCCTGTTGACGCTCGTCGCGTCGGCCGTCCTGGCAGAGATCAGCCCCGATCGCGCGGACACGCTGCAGGCGATCGAATTTCAGAAGCTCGTCGTGACCGGCACCCGCTCGGAGAAGCTGCTCGCCGAGACGCCGGTGCGCACCGAACTGGTGACCCGCGCCGACATGGCGGCGTTCGGCGCGCGCTCGCTGGCCGAGGCCGTCGAGTTCACGCCCGGCCTGCGCGTGCAGAACAACTGCCAGAGCTGCAACTTCACGACGCTCAGCATCCTGGGCCTGGAAGGCAAGTACACCCAGGTGCTCTTCGACAGCCAGCCGCTCTTCTCTGGCCTGGCCCTGGTCTACGGCCTCGAGCAGATCCCCGCCCGCCTGATCGACCGCCTCGAGATCGTCAAGGGCGGCGGCTCGGCGGTCTACGGTCCGGGCGCCGTGGCCGGCGTGGTCAACATCATTCCCCGGCTGCCGCTCGATTCGGGCAGCTCGGCCTCGGTGCAATGGGAGGACATCGACGGTTCGACAGGCTGGTCGGCGGGTTTCGCCGCCGACGCGGTCAGCCGCGACGGGCGCACGGCGGCCACCTTCTTCGGCCAGGGCGAGCGGTCCGAGGCCTACGACCGCGACGGCGACGGCTTCAGCGAGATCGGACGCCGCCTGGGCAACGCCATGGGACTGCGCGTGCAGCGCGAGCTGCCGCGGTCCGGCCGCGCGACGCTGGATTTCAGCCGCATCTACGAGGACCGCCGCGGCGGCGACCAGCTCGCCCTGCCGCCGTTCGCGAGCGAGACCGCCGAGTGGATCCGGTCCTGGCGCAACTCGGCCAGCGCCAGCTGGCGCCAACCCTGGAGCCGCGACGTGGAGACGCAATTCACCCTGGCCTACGCGCACACCGAGCGCGCCAGCTATTACGGCGGCGGCGGCGACCTCGACGCCTACGGCGACACCCGCAACCCGCTCTGGGTCGCCGACGCGCAGCTGCACTGCCACGTCGGCGCCCATACGTTCACCGGGGGGCTGCAACATACGCGCGAGGATATCGCCGACCGCTATCCCGGTTACGACCGCGTCATCGACGAGCGCTACACGAACACCGGCGTCTACCTGCAGGACGATTGGGCGCTGACCCGCGATCTGGCCCTGGTCGCGGGGCTGCGCCTGGACAAGCACAGCGCGCTCGACAACGCCGTGCTCTCGCCGCGCGTCGCGGTGCGCCACGAGCTGAGCCGCGACGTGTCGCTGCGCGCTTCGTTCTCGCGCGGCTTCCTGGCGCCGCAGATCTTCGACGAGGACACGCACCTCGGCATCGTCGGCGGCGAGGCCCAGCTCGTGACCAACGACCCCGACCTTAGCGAGGAATCGTCGCGCTCGTTCGCGGCCAGCCTCGAGGCCACGCCGCCGCTCGCGGGAGGTTTCGCCCGCTTCGAGCTGAACGCCTTCCGCACCGACCTGCGCGACGCCTTCGTGCTGACGGCCGAGCGCGATGACCCGCTGACCGACGAGCTCGAGCTGGTGCGCATCAACGGAGGCGACGCGCATGTCCAGGGCGTCGAGGCGACCGTGGGCTGGCTGGGCGGCCGCTTCGAGGGCCAGATGGGCTGGGTGGTGCAGCGCGGCGAGTACGACGAGCCGCAGGACTTCGACGAGCGCGCCTTCTTCCGCCTGCCGCGCAGCTACGGCGTGGCGCGGGCCTACTGGCGCGATCCGCGCCTGGTGGACCTCTTCGTTGGGCTGCGCTACCTTGGCGGCGAGAAGGTGCCCCATTACGCGGGTTTCGTCGCCGAGGACCGGCTCGAGACGACCGCTTCGTTCTGGATCGTGGATGCCAGCGTCTCGCGCCGCTTGAGCCTGGGCGACGACAGCGTGACGGTCACCGCCGGCGTGCGCAACGTGACCGACGCCTACCAGGACGACCTCGACCGGGGCCCGCAGCGCGACACGACCTATGTCTATGGCCCGCGCCAGCCGCGGACCTTCTTCGTGAGCGTCGGTTATGATTTCTAGGCTGCGACCGAAAGCGAGGACGGAAATGACAGGAAAGAGCAGGCCGGTGCCGCCGGCGCCGGCGGCCGCGCTGGCGGTGGTGCTGGCGGCGGCCATCCTCGGCGGAACGCCGCTGTTCGCGCCGGGATTGGCCGGCGCGCAGGACCGCGCCCGCTCCGCCGCGCCACCGGCGGAGGATCCGGCCGCTCGCGTCACCGAGACCGCGGCCGCCGCGCTGGCGACCGAACGCGCCACGCAGGAGCGCCTCGACGACTGGGCGGCCGAGCGCGCGGCCCTGCAGGCCCGCTGGGACGCCGCCGAGGCGCAGGTCCGCTATCTCGAGGAGCGCGCGGCCCTGCAGCGGCAGCGCGTCGGCGCGCTCGAGGCGGCCGGCGACGAGCTGGCCCGGCGGCTGGAGGAGTCGCAGCGTCTGGAGGCCAGCCTCGAGGACACGCTCCTGGTCGTTCTCGGCCGGCTCGAGACCGACGTCGCGCGGGATCTACCCTTTTTGGCCGCGGAACGCTCGCGGCGCCTGGCGACCGTCCGGCGCGAGTTGGGCGACCCGGCGGCCAGCGGCGCCGACAAGCTGCGACGCGTCCTGGAAGCCGTGCTCATCGAAGCGAGGTACGGCGGCGCCTTCGAGATGTACCAGGACCGCATCGCCGTCGCGGCAGAGGAGTTGATGGTCGATCTGCTCTACGTCGGACGTCTGGGCCTTTTCTGGCTGACTCCCGACGGGGCGCGCGGCGGAGCCTGGGATCCGGCCGCCGCGGCGTTCAAGGAGTTGGACGGACGCGAGCTCGACGCCGTGCGGCGCGCGGCGGAGATGGCGACGCGGCGCCGGCCCGCCGGCGTGCAGCCGCTGCCCCTGGGGAGGATCGCGCCATGACGAACACCCGCATGCCGGCACGGCGGCAAGGTCGACTGCTCGCCCTGGCTCTGCTCGCGATCCTGCTTGCCGGCCTCGCGCCGGCGCAGGCCCAGGACATCCGTCGCGCCCAGCAGCAGGCGGAGGCCGAGCTCAGGGCGGCGCGCGAGCAGGCCGAGGCCCTGCGCGCGCGCATCCTGGCCGATCGCGGCCGCCTCGTGGCGGTCGTCGATTCCCTGGAGGCCCGGCAGGCGGCCCTGGAAGCCGAGCTGCGCGACCTGGCGCGCCGCGAGCGCGAGGGCGCGCAGCGCCGCGAGCGCCTCCAGGAGCAGTGGTCGACCCTGGAACTGAGCTTTCGCGAGTTGAGCGGCAACGTGCGCGTGGCCGCGCGCGACCTCGAGTCGCTGCTGCGCGCCTCGCCGCTTTCGGCGGCCGATCGCGAGCGCCTCGAAACGGTCGCCGCGATGCTGCGCGAGGGCTACTTCCCCGACCTCGAGGACATCAGCGACCTGGCGGCGATCGCTCGCGACGAGATGCGGCGCACCGGCCAGGTCGCGTTGCGCCGCGGCGCGTTCAGCGGCCGCGATGGGCGCGACACCGAGGGCGAGATCCTGCACCTCGGGCGCTTCACCACGGTCTACCGCACGCCGGCGGAGACCGGTTTCCTGCTCTGGAACCCCGACACGCAGAAGCTCACCGCGCTGCCCGAACCGCCGGAGCGCGGCGTCGGCAGGCAGCTGGCGCGTTACCTGGCCGGCGAAAGCGCCCTGGTCCCGGTGGACCTCACCGGCGGGCCGGCCCTGCGCCAGGTCGCGCGCCGTCCGACCCTCTGGCAGCAGGTGCGCCAGGGCGGCCCGATCGTCTGGCCGCTGGCGCTCATCGCGCTGCTCTCGCTGGCGACGACTCTCTGGAAGGCGCAGCACCTGCACCGCGTGCACGGCAACACCGACCGCATCATGCCGCGCATCAAGGACGCCGCCGCGCGCGCCGACTGGGCGGCCTGCACGGCGCTCGTCGACGAGCAGGTGCGGCGGCAATCGCCGGTCGCGCGGGTCGTGCACGCCGGCCTGGGGGTCCGGCGCGAGACCCGCGAGATCCAGGAGAGCGTCATGCAGGAGGCGATCCTGCACGAATTGCCGCTCTTGCAGCGCGGGCTGGCGCCGCTGGCGGTCTTCGGCGCGGTGGCGCCGCTGCTGGGCCTGCTGGGCACGGTCACCGGCATGATCGAGACCTTCCGCGTGATCACCCTGCACGGCACCGGCGATCCCAAGCTGATGTCCGGCGGCATCTCCGAGGCGCTCATCACGACGGAGATCGGCCTGGCCGTCGCGATCCCGGTGCTGCTGGTGCACACCTGGCTGAAGCGCCGCGTCGACCACGTCATCGGCGACATGGAGGAGCAGGCCATGCACCTGGTCAACACGATCGACCGGCAGCGCGAGGACCGCAGCCGGGAGCGCGGCGATGCTTGACGCGATCGTCGACTACCTGCGCCAGGGCGGCTGGGTCATGCTGCCGCTGCTCGGCGTGTCGCTGGTCATGTGGGCGCTCATCCTCGAGCGCTGGGACGACCTGCGCCGGCTCGGGCGCAGCGATCTCGACGTGACGACCGCGCTGGCCGCGGTGCGCGAACACGAGACGCCGCCCGCGGCGCCCGGCCTGCGGGCGCAACTGGTCGCGTCGTTCCTGCAGGAGCGCAGCGGCCGCGCTCGCCTCGATCGCGAGATCCTCGCCCAGTGCGCGCTGCGCCTGGACCGCCGGCTCGAGAAGCGCCACGAGGCGATCGCGGTCCTGGCCGCCGTGGCTCCGCTGCTGGGCCTGCTCGGCACGGTCCTCGGCATGATCGAGACCTTCCAGGTCATCTCCTTCTTCGGCACCGGCAACGCGCGCGCGTTGGCCGGCGGCATCTCGGTCGCGCTGGTGACCACGCAGACGGGCCTCCTGGTGGCGATCCCCGGCCTGGTCTTCAGCGGCCGCCTGCGCGACCGCGCCGAACTGCTGCGCCTGCGCCTGGCCGAGACGGCGCAGCTGCTCGACCGCGATCTCGGTCGCCGCGCGGCCGCCGCGACGGGAGGTACGCCATGATCAACGTGCGTCGATCGATCCGCGGCGGCGACCGTGTCGACGTCAACATGTCGCCGCTCATCGACATGGTGTTCCTGTTGCTGATCTTCTTCGTGGTGACGACGAGCTTCGTCAAGGAGACCGGCATCGACGTGCATCGCGCGACGGCCGAGACCGCCGAGGTCAAGGAGCGCGGCTCGATCATGATCGGCGTCAGCGGCGAGGGCGAGGTGTGGCTGGAGGGCCGGCGCGTCGACATCCGTTCGGTGCGCGGGCTGGTCGAACGAGCGCTCGCCGAGGACCCCGAGGCGGGGGTCATCGTCATCGCCGACCGCGAGAGCCAGACCGGCGACGTGGTCCAGGTCATGGACCAGTGCCGGCTCGCCGGCGCGAGCAGCGTCTCGCTGGCCGCGAAACGGGAGGACGGCTCGTGACGCGACTGGCCTGGACGGCGCTCGGCGCCGTGGCCGTCAACCTGCTGTTGCTGGCGGTCGCGGCCCATCTGGTGCGCGACCGCGCGCTGGTGCGCGACTTCGGCGATCCGGTGCCGGTCTCGCTGGTGGCCGTTCCGCGCGACGAGACGCCGCCCGAACCCGAGCCGGAGCGCGAACCCGAACCGCCTCGCCAGCCGCCGAACCTGGATTTCACGCCGGAGCTGCCGGCGCCCTCGCTCACGGCGCCGTCGCTGCGCGGTCCCGCGGTGCGGCTCGACCCCGCGCTCTTCGGCGGCGTCGCGCCGATGGGCGACCTCGTCTTCGCCGCCGCCGACCTCGACCAGCCGCCGCGCGCGACGGTGCGCACGCCGCCGATCTATCCCTATCGCGCGCGGCAGCGGCGCCTCGAGGGCACCGTCCAGGTGCGTTTCCTGGTGCGGCGGGACGGGACCGTGGGCGACGTCATCATCGAGTCGGCCGATCCGCCGGGAATCTTCGAGGACTCCGTGCGCGAGGCCGTGGCGCGCTGGCGTTTCGAGCCGGGCCGGCTGGCGGGCGAGGCGGTGGCCGCCTGGGTCGTCATGCCGATCACCTTCGACATGGACGGGGGGCGCTGATGCCGCCCCGCTCGGCACGGGTCGTCCGGCGGCTGCTTCGCTGCCTGCTGTTCGGCTGTCTAGTGGCGGCGCCGGCGCCGGCGCAACCTGCGGGACAGGGCGGCGGCCACGATCTCCTCGATCCGGCCGGAGCGTCGGCGCCGGTGCGCCGCGCCGTCTTTCGCGCCGAGACGCTGCGCGGCCGCGGGGAGATCGAAGCGGCGCAGCGCGTTCTGGTCGAAGCCCTTTCCGACGGCCCCGACCTTGATCATCCCGCGTTGCGCTACCGGCTGGGCTCCTACCTGCTCGAGCTGGACCGCGCCGCCGAGGCGCTCGTGCATCTGCGGCGCGCCGGCCAGCAGGCGCCGCGCGCCGAGGCCGTCTGGCGCGATCTCGGGCGGGCGGCCTACACCGAAGGTCTGCATGCCGAGGCGGCCGCCGCCTTCGGTCGCGCCTACCGCCTGGCGCGTGCGACGCACACCGATCCCGCGCACGCCGGCCATGCCCACGCGCCGCCCGATCCACTGCTCCTTTATTACAGCGGGGTCGCCTGGGTCCTGGCAGACCGGCCGGACAGCGCGCTCGCCGTCCTGGAGCCGCTCGTGGCCGCCGTCGCGGACACGGTCCCGCAGGACTGGGTCCGTGCCCTGGTCTCGGCCGCGGCGGCGGCGGAAAAGCCCCTCCGCGCGAACGACGGGGTCGTCCGGCTCCTGCGCGATCATCCGGAGCGGCCGGCGGCCTGGCGGCTGGCGAGCCAGCAGGCGCAGCTGGCCGGCGATGTCGCCCTGGCGGCCGTCAGGCTCCAGGTGGCCGACTGGCTCGATCCTCTGCCGCCGCGCGAATTGCCCCAGCTGGCCGAGCTGCACGCCGCCGCGGGCGCGCCGCGCCGCGCGGCGCGCGTGTACGCGCGCGCGATGGCAGCCGGCCGTGGCGATCCGGCCCTGGGCGAACAGCTCGGCGAGGCCCTCGTCGAACCGCTCGCCGTGACGTGGCTGCAGGCGCACGAGCCGGACAGCGCGCGGGTCGTCTTGCGGACGGAGCTGTCGAAAAGGCCCACATTGAAGCTATTCATGCTCCTTGGTGATCTTGAATACGGCATACAGTCCTGGGATGAGGCGGCGGACGCGTACAATCGGGCTCTGGCGCTCGATCCGGAGCACGGGCGGGCGTGGCTCATGCTCGGGGCCAGCGACCTGCGCCGGGGCCGGCGCGAAGAGGCCGTGGCGCATCTGCGACGGGCCCTGGCCGACAGCGGGACGGCCGCGCAGGCGAGATCCCTGTTGAGCCAGCTGGAGGCTGGCGGGTAACCTGTTCCCCGTGAATAGTGACGGCCGGATGGGGTATTGCCACACGCCATCATCGTGAACCCGGACGAAGGGATCGACCATGCGCCAGCACGTGACCTTGCTGGGCATCCTCATGCTGGTGCAGGGCGCGGTCGTCCTGCTCGGCGCCGTTGTCGTCATGCTGGTCATGGCCGGCGGCGGGATCCTGTCGGGCGACGCCCAGGCGTTCGCGATCACGAGCACCGTCGGCGCCGTCATCGGGACCTACCTCGTGGCGCTCGCCCTGCCGAGCCTGCTCGCGGGGCTCGGGCTGTTGAACCTCAAGCCCTGGGCCCGCATCCTCGGCCTGGTCGTCTGTTGCCTGGCGCTCTTGAAGGTCCCGCTGGGCACGGCGCTGGGCGTCTACGGGCTATGGACGCTGACGCGGGACGAGACCGAGGCGCTCTTCGCCGCGGGCGCCGACCACCCCCCGGGGCCGTCCCCGGCGTCGGGCCGCACAGAAAGATGACCTGACGCCGCCAAGGCGCCAGGTCACCCCATCTGCCGATACCCGCGACCTTCACGATCTGGCCGGCCGGCGTCGCCGGACCGGCCGCTGCGCCGCAGGCCTAGAAGTCGTAACGCATCCCCAACGAGACACCGGTCGCGCTCTCGCCCGCGGTCGCCGTCGCGGTGACGGTGCGACCCTGGTTCCAGGGCGTCAGGGCGACATTGTCGTCGTTCATCGCCGTGGCGACGATCGCGTAGACGCGCAGCGCGCGGTCGAGACGGTGTTCGACGCCCAGGGCGATCATGTTGGAGTTGGTGTCGTCGCCCTCGCCGCTGCGCATCAGGAACATGCCCTTGAGCGCGGTCTTGCTGTTCAGCTTGAAGTTGGCGCCGAACCCGATCACGTCGGCATCGTGGCTGTCGTCGTCATGGTCGATCGTCTGGAAGAATCCCACCAGCGTGACATCGTCGTTGACGTCGAAGCCTGCCGCGGCGCGGATGGCGTTGCGCTTGCCCCGACTGGCGTCTTCTTCGTACGACTCGAAGGAGACCGCGAAGTCGACGGGATTCTCCTTGTAGGTCGCCGAGACGCTGATCGCCGAGTCCTTCACGTCCGTCTGGGCGGCGTCGCCTTCGTGCACCGAATAGGCCAGGTTGACGTTCACTCCGCTGAACGCGGGCGTCTGGTAGTGGATGGTGTTCGGCGTGCGCTCGTCGAAGCGACCGCTGCCGACGCGCGTGATGTTCCGGATGTCGCCGAGCTGGTCGCCGAACAGGTTCGCCGGCCCGCGGGCATCCTTGAACGGGGTGTCGAACTGGCCGATGCGCGCCATGCCGAAGCCGCCCTTCAGGCCGGCGAAGGTGTCGCGGCTCGACAGCCAGCTATTGCCCTGGTGGTAGGTGATCTCCCCCTCGATCTGCATGAAGCCGGTGACGCCGCTGTCGGAAGCTTTCTCGGCCTTGAAGCCGAGGCGGGAAGAGTTACTGGACACGTTGAGTTCCGTATAGTCCGCTCCGTCATCCAGCATATCCACGGAGACATGAGCACGACCATAGATGGACGCTTGAGCCATCGCCGCGACCGGCATGGCGAGTGCCACTGCGAGAACAAGCGTGAGCAACGTCTTCCACATGTCGACTCCTTCTGCGATTCGTTCACGACTGACTGGATGCGCGAATGTCCGCCGTATCGGTCGCCGGACCGCCGCGCGTTCACGACCCCGGGCTTTTGGCGTCGCGTTCACCGGGGCCAAGCTACCAGGCGACTATTAGCGTCGTGTTCAGGCGGGATTCAGATTCTGTCATCGGCACGTTATGCCGCGGGGCCCGCGGCGAGGTCGCAGATCGCGATTGCCGTCAGCAGACGGCGGTGCTAGGGTCGGGACCCTCGACCGGTGGCACCGGCCAACGACATTCGAGGCGCTCATGGGAACAATGCGGTTCTCGCTAGTCGCGGGGGTGTTCGCGGTCGTCGGATCTCTGATTCCGGTCTTCGCTGCCGCTTCTGCAGCCCCCGAAAAGTCCCCGCGCTTGCGATTCGCTTCAGGTTTCCTGATCAGTCCCGATTATCACGACGTCATACGCAGCATCTACGACGACTACTCGATCGTGGGCGGCTATGGCTTCTTGGATCTGCAGGCCGGCCTCCAGGTTGGCGTTAGCGATCGATTGCGTGTCTTCGCGGGCGTCGACGGCTATGTGAACTATTTCACGGGAGATCTGGTGTTCGTGAACGCGATCGCGGCGCCCTCGGTTTCCTGTCAATTCCTGTGCAAACCCCATGCGGGTTCGCCGTTCATCAAACCCGGCTTGAATTGGAATACCGCTTATTCCGGCAGCAAGACAATGGAATGGGACGGTGGCGGCTTCGGTTACGAATTGCTGGCCGGATACAAGTTCGCCGATGGCGGCGAGTTCGAATTCGGATATATCAGCCTTCCCGTCCGGATCTTTCGTGGTAACGAGGTCGACTTCGGCGGCGTCGTCATTCGCTATCGGTACGAAATCTGATGATTCGTCGATGAACAAGCGAGGTGTCAGAAACGTGCGTTGATCAGAGGGAGCCAACGGAATTCTCGCTTGCCTTGGGCGACATGATTCAGCAACCCGATCTGGACCCCACGCAAGGATTGGGCATGGTTGATCAAGCCGATGCTCAAGCCAGCCATTCTGCCCGTACAGATATTTACTAGACCGGCGGAGATCCCCGAACACGCGCCGGTCTTGGTCATGATCAGCCCCACGTGCACCCCGTGCGCGCTCCGACTGGTAATCGCGGAACTGATGCCGAGCCCTCTCGTCTCCCGCCCGATCAAGCCGACGCCGGATAGCATGATTCCGTGCAGGTCTTCGCCGACGATTCCCACACCGGCGACGAGCAGGCCGCAGAGGCGCGATCCCGCCACGTTCAGGCCTGCCACGGCGACGCCCCTGGTGTCGAGGAAGGCGCAGGCCAACGTCCCGAAACCGACGCCACGTAACTCAGCCCCAGTCGTCAGACCGAAGCTGCCGATCACGCCGTTTCCCCGGTCGGCGCCGACTCCCAGCAGATTGACACTGGCGCCGTCGATCCTATGAGCGCTGGTGCCTATTACGCCGACGCTCAAGCCTCGGTATCGCGCAAGCGGGTTCTTTCCCGGCGGGCCCAGAGACAGGTTGATTCCGTTCATTAATGCGACATGCGACTCGCGGATGTTGAGTCTAATGCCGTGGTAGACGTATCCGTTGCCAAGGCCGACGCCCCAGCGCCTCGCTGGCAGCCCAATAGGTACGGCGTGGTCGACCGGCGCCGGTTCATGGGCGGCTTGCGATTCGAGGAGCGGCGTTCCGGACACGGCAGACAGCAGGGTGCAGCTGAACACCAAACAGGCTCGAAACCGGCCAAGAAGGCCTGCCCCTCGTACTTCGGTGGGCGGCGCGGCCCGATGCCGAATACCGTCGGCGCCGCGGCGGTCGATCTCCGCTGTGGCGCCGGTCAACGAGATCGTAGCGTCTTTCGGTCGCATATTGCGGGGGTCGTTCGCGCCGACAGGTTGCGGCAGACCGCCTGGCGAAGGGATGTCCAAGGGCGCGCCAACCGTTTCGATCACGATTCGCGCGCCCTGGAGTGATGACAGACACGGGCCTGCGGCGGCATGGCATCGCCGCCGCGGAACACGCCCGCTACTTGATCTTCCACGCAGATCCTTCGACAACCCACTTGTACTCGCCGTATATGTACGGGAAGTACCACCAGCTGTAGTGTACAGACGCGTCAGTCAGATAGTCTCCGCCGGACTTGCGCAGGGCGTCGTCCACGGCATCTTCGAGATGCGGGGTGCCCGTGGGGATGATGATGATGATTGGCTTCTTAGCAATGCCCTTGATCAAGCCCAGGTTCTCGGACTTGCTCATGTCAGGATAGCCGATGTTCTTGTTCGTGAGGAAAGTAAAATCACCATGACGGACGGAACACCCCGCCAAGCCGAAAATAACAGCGACTCCAGCCAAGATCACGAGGGTCTTTTTATACATCATCTACACCTCCTGGTACAAAGTTGTCGTAATCAGTCATTGTTCTCGCGGAATCTAACATTGTCTGCCTTTCTGAAGAGCGGCACCAGGCCTGTCGTGTCTCCTTTCGCCGATGTAAGGCGACCGGATTGCCAGAAAGCCTCGTAGCGGGCACCAGGGCAGAGGGACGCCCGCAGGAAAGCTGCTTCGGCCTCTTCTGTTCGGTCTTGCGAACCGAGCAGAATGCCCAGGTTGTACCAGATATCATACGCGAGCGGGTCGACGCGAGACGCCGCGGCGAGCGCCCATTCGGCCTGTTCCGGATCGGCGTTGATTACCGCGAGATTGGCGTGCTGCCTCAAGATGTCCAGATCCGTGGAATCGAGAGCGACGGCCGCTAGGCTGAACGCCATCGCGTTCTCGTAATCCTGCTGTCCCGCAAGAAGCATGGCGAGATGGTAAGGCGCGATTGCATCATCGGAATCCAAGGCCATCGCGATCTTGAGATGAATGGCGGCGTCTGCCGGTCGGTCCAGCTGCGCCAGCGCGAAAGCTATGCGCCCATGAACGCGAGCCAAGTATTGTTCCGGCTGGTTATCGATCGCCAGGATCTTCTCAAGCCGATTGATCGCGTATCCATAATCGCCCCGAGCCAGGGCGGCCATGGCTTGAGAATCCAGATCTTCTTGTACCGGGGCGCAACACGTGACGATAAGCGTCGCGGTCCCGAGCATTGCCAAGCGAAAAATTACGATCCCCATGTGGCGCCGTTCGAGATATGTGCCAACGCCGGAAGCGGCAGTAGAACACGACGTACTCGAAGCTGTCAAATGGATATCTCGGCGCCGGATCTACGGTGCCGGAGCTAGATCGCCGGCGGCGCCAAGGCAGAACTTTGTTGCGGGCGAGCCGTATTATATTATCGAGTCGGTTTCCGCGGCACTTTGGCAAAGGAGTCCATGCAATGAATACTTGCGTCCGCCCGCTCTGGGGCGTCATCGCGGTCGCCGCCCTGGCGGCGCTGGCCGGTTGCAACGCCGATTCCGGCCGCCAGGCCGAGGTCCAGATCCGCGAGGTCGCCGGCGAGGTGCCCCCGCTGCTCGATCGCGAGCTGTTCTTCGGCGATCCCGAGATATCCGGCGCGCAGATCTCGCCGTGCGGCCACTGGGTGAGCTTCATCAAGCCGTACCGCGGCGTGCGCAACATCTGGACGAAGGCCGCCGACGAACCGTTCGACAAGGCGCGCCCGCTGACCGCCGACAAGCGGCCGGTGCCCGGCTACTTCTGGAGCCGCGACAGCGCCTACATCCTGTACGTGCAGGACCGCGACGGCGACGAGAACTTCCACGTCTGGGCCGTCGATCCCGCCGGCCCGGTCGTCGCCGAGACCGGCGTGCCCGCGGCGCGCGACCTGACGCCGGTCGCCGGCGTGCGCGCGACGATCTACGCGGTGCCGCGCAGCACGCCAGACGTCATCCTCGTCGGCCTGAACGATCGCGATCGCAGCTACCACGACGTCTACCGGGTGAACATCGCCACCGGCGAGCGCGACCTGGTGCGCCAGAACACCGAGAGCATCAGCAACTGGATCTTCGACTTCGAGGGCGACCTGCGTCTGGCATCGCGCTCGCTGCCCGACGGAGGCACGGAACTGCTGCGCGTCGACCTGCAAGGCCTGACGAGGCTGGCGGTCGCGACCTACGAGGAGAGCCTCTGGCCGGTCCACTTCCACCGCGACCTGCGCCACGTCTACGTGAACTCCAACGTGGGCGATGTCGACCTCGCGCAGCTCATGCTCATGGATGTCGAGACCGGCGTCATGCAGTTCGTCGAGAGGGATCCCGAGGGCGAGGTCGACTTCAGCGGACCGATGTTCCACCCCGAGACCTACGAGCTGCTGGCGACCTTCTACGTCGGCGACCGCATCCGCGTCTATCCGCGGACCGAGTTCGCGGCCAGGCTGTGGGAAGACATGCGCAAGGCGCTGCCCGACGGCGAGATCTCGCCGACCAGCACGACCCAGGACCTGAGCAAGCTGCTGGTGTCGGTCGCCCGCGACGTCGATCCGGGGTCGGTCTACCTCTACGACGCCGCGACCCGGCAGGCGACCCTGCAGTACCGTTCGCGTCCCGATCTGCCGAGCGAGCACCTGTCGCCCATGCAGCCGGTGCGGTTCACCGCGCGCGACGGCCTGACGATCCGCGGCTACCTGACCTTGCCGCGCGGCAAGCCGGCGCAGAACCTGCCGGTGGTGATGTACATCCACGGCGGACCGTGGGCGCGCGACTACTGGGGCTACGATCCCTACGCCCAGTTTCTCGCCAACCGCGGCTACGCCGTCATGCAGGTCAACTTCCGCGGGTCCTCCGGTTTCGGCAAGAGCTACCTGAACGCCGGCAACCGCGAGTGGGGCACCGGCGCCATGCAGCACGACATCACCGACGCGGTCCACTGGCTCGTCGAACGCGGCGTCGCCGATCCCGCGCGCGTGGCCATCTTCGGCGGCTCGTACGGCGGCTACGCCACGCTGGCCGGGGTCGCGTTCACGCCCGATCTCTACGCCTGCGGCATCCCGTACGTCGCGCCCTCGAACCTCATCACGCTGATCGAGAGCTTCCCCGAGTACTGGAAGCCTTTCCTCGAAGGTTCGTGGTACCGGCGCGTCGGCAATCCGGCCGTCGAAGCGGACCGCGAGGACCTCATCGCGCGCTCGCCGCTCTTTTCCGCCGACAAGATCAAGGCGCCGCTACTGGTCGTGCACGGGGCGAACGATCCGCGCGTCACGCAGATCGAGAGCGACCAGATCGTCGTCGCCCTGCGCGAGAAGGGCCAGGACGTCAGCTACATCGTGGCGCCGGACGAGGGGCACGGATTCCGCGCCCCGAACAACCGCAAGGCCCTGGCCGTCGCGATGGAGAAGTTCCTGAGCGAGCAGCTCGGCGGCCGTTATCAGGAAGACGTCAATCCCGAGACCCGGCAGCGGCTCGACGAGATCCTGGTCGACGTGCAGGCCGTCGAGGTGAAGGCGCCATAACGAGTGCGCCGCGCGGGCGCCGATCCGTACGCGAGAACACCGCCGCCGGCGAGCGGAGGCTGCCGGCGGCGGCGCTTTCAGGCGTGGATCTCGACGACGTCCCCGTCGGCCAGGCGGAAATCGCGCCCGACCTGCTGGCCGTCGAACTTCGCGCTGCCCCAGACGCGCGCGTGCTGCAGCGACGCGGCGAGGTCGCGGTGGATGAGGCGGGCGAGGTCCTCGACGGTGTCGCCGGCGAACAGCGTGTACGGCCGCTCGTAGTCGGCCGGCTTGCCGGGGATCTTGGTGTAGACCCGCACGATCCGCAAGCCGTGCATGAGCAGCGCGCCGATGCGATCCAATCCCTGCCCGCGCTCGGCCGAGAGCGCAACGGCCGGGTACCGCATGCCGGTCAACTCGAGCAGAACCGCCACCTCCTCGGGATCGAAACCGAGATCGACCTTGGTCAGGACGAGCAGGCTGGGCAGGGTGATGCGGAACGGGTCCTCGAGCTCCTCCTCGTCCGCGGCGGGCGTGGGCGCGCTGGCGTCGGCGCCGGCGGTCGCCTCGCTCGCTTCCGTCGCGTGGCCGGCATCCGAGCCGCCCCCGTCGGGCTCGCCGGCGGCGAGCGCCGCAGCCGCTGCCGGCCAGTCGTCGGGCACCAACCCCGCCGGCAGACGCCCCGGCCAATCCTCCGCCAGGCCGATGCGCTTCTCGTCGAGGCGCTCGCCGATGCGCACGAGGTTCTCGGCGCAGTCCGGCGCGTGCAGATCGAGCACCAGCAGCGCCGCATGCGCGGGTTGCAGCGCGTTGGGCAGCCAGGGTTCCATGAAGTCGGCCGAGATCGGCGGCAGGTCGATGATCTGCAGGGGCACGTCCCGGTGCAGGAGCATGCCCGGCAGCGGGGTCTGCGTGGTGAAGGGATAGGCGCCCACCTCGGCCCGCGAGCCGGTCAGCGCGCGATGCAGGCTCGATTTGCCGGAATTTGGCGGCCCGATGAGCGAGATCTGGGCTGCGCCTTCGGGCTTGATGACCTGCACGGGTCCGCTGCGAGAAGCTCCCTTGCGCGGACCGGACAGCTCGTCGGTCAACTCCTTGATCTTCGTCTTGATGTCCGCCTGCAGGTGTTCGGTCCCCTTGTGCTTGGGAATCGTCGAGAGCATCTCGCGCAGGCATCTGAGGCGGTCGGCGGGCTCGCGCGCCTTGCGGTACTGTTCCTGGGCCTTCTTGTATTCGGGCGAGACGTTGGTCGGCATCGCGGAGTCCTCGGCGGTCTGGGCGCCGCGCCGGCAACGGGGCAGCCGCGGTGCGGCCGACGGACGGAGGCGCCGGCCTGGTCGCAGGCATGTTACGGCATGCGCAGGACGGGCGGCAAGGGGAAGCGGTCGCGGGATGGAGGCGGGGCCCCCCGCGGACGCCGGCCCCGGGGGATTAGCCGGCCCGCCCGCGCGGCCGCCCGATAGAATCGGACGAAAGGTACAAGGGCATGACCGACAACCACGTCGCCGGTTCGATCGGAACGACGTGGCTGGTCAGGTTGCCGCGGATCGCGCCGCCCGGGAACTCGGACGTGTGGATATTGACGTAGATGTTCCCCAGGAACAGGGCCTCGACGTGCGCGGCGCTGATCTCCCAGACGCCGACCTTGGGGTTGCCCGCGGGAAGCCCCAGCACGACACCGCCGTTCTGGCCGGGAGGCGCGAGGTGGAAGTGCGCCGCGGTCTCGTTGGGCAGGTCGTCGTATTCGATGTAGTACGAAGCTTCCGTCTGGGCCTCGTTGAGGATCAACGTGACCAGGCCGGTCTGGGGCGCCGTGGTCGGCGGCACTTCGTAGGCGCCGCTGATCTCGGCCTCGAAGAGGTATTCGATCTGCGCTGTCGCCTGCACCGCCGAGAAGAGCACCAGCAAGGTCGCGGGCAGCAGGAGCCGCCAGGTGTTCGTGCGTTCTCTATTCATGAATCGATCTCCCTTCTTATGGTGGCTACCGGAAGCCGGGCAAAGGAATGACGCCGCCTCCGGCAGGGGACCGTCATGGGCAGGTTAGCAGACCAATGCAATTATGACAATAGTTGTCTTCTTTATGTTCACCGGTGATGGAGGCCGCGGTCAGGGCACGATGCGGAACCACGACTCTGGCATGACGCCGACGAGCTCCAGCGCATCGAAACAACGCACGCTCCAGAGGTACAGAGAATCAGGTGTCAGCGATCTCCGAAGCGAATCGGAGATGACATGATGCGGCGTGGGGATCTGTTCCCGACGCAGGATGGTCCGCAGTTCGGGCGTGTAGATCTCGAGAGTGAACTGGCCGCAACCGGCCGGCGCGATCCAGGCGAAGGTGTCCGGCGCGGTCGCGACCACGCCGAGCGGCCGCCGCGCGACGATCTGCGCAGCCGCGCTCCCACCGCTGCGCAGGGGGCCGGCGCGGTCCGCGGCCACGGCGGCGCCGTCCGGACCATGGTCGTACGGATCCAGAGTCGCGCGCTCGACCCCGACGACGATCAGCGCGACCGCGGCCGCGGCCGCCACGGGCAGCCACCAGCGCCGGCGCGCCACCTCGTGCCACCATGCGCGCCGCGCGGAGCGATCTGCGGCGGGGAGCACGCGCGCGGCGACGCGCGCATCCAGGACCGGCCGCGCCAACTCCCACGCGGCCTCGTTCGCGGCGTCGTCGTCCGATTCGAGCGCAAGAAAGCGAGCGATCTGCCGCAGTTCGAGCCGGCATGAGGCGCAGCCGGCAAGATGCTCTTGGACTCTGGTTCGCAGGTCGTCCTGGAGCTCGCCGTTGAGGTACCGCGCCAGCAATTCCACGGCCTCCGGTTCTGGATGTCTCTCGTGCCGGTCCTCACTCATCGGCCGACTCCTCGCGTTCGATCAGACGGCGGAACTTGCGCCGGGCATTCTGGATCAGCGTGCGAGCGCCGGTCAGGTTCTCGCAACCGAGCGTCCGTGTGATCTCCTTGACGGTGAGGCCCTCGCGGTAGTGCAGGATGAAGGCCTCGAGTTCCCGTGGAGCCATCTCCCGGCTCGCCGCGGCCAGCAGGCGCTCTAGGTTCTCTTCTTGCTCGAGCGCTCGCCACCGCGTTTCCTGCTGGCCGTCGGCGACATCGCAACCTTCGAGCGCTTCCAGCCGTCTCCGCCAGCGGTCTTTGCGCCGCGCCAGCAGGCTCAGGCAGTAATTGCGGGCGATCATGTAGATCCAAGTCGACAGCCTGGCGTCGCGCTGGAAGCCGTCGAGCCCGGCGAAGACCCGCAGGAACACCTCTTGCGCGCAATCCACGGCCTCGTCTCTGTCGTGCGTGTAACGAAAGCACCAGAGGTAGACCCTCCTGCGATAGCGGCGGTAGACCTCGCCGCAGGCGATCTCATCGCGCTCCGACGCCGCGCGCGAGGCCAGAGCCTCGTCGCTCCAGTCGGCAAGATCGCGTTCCGGCTTCTGAGACGTCGTCCGCGCGCGATATGACACAACGCGTCCTTCCTAGCGCGGCGGGATGCGCGCGCGACGAAACCAGGCGAAAGCTGCCGCGGCAGCGCCGGCGGCCGCCAGGCAAAGCAGCCAGCGCGCATGAGCGGAGGAGCGGCCGGCAGGCGGCGGCATCGCGATCCTCACGCTGCCATCCCCGACGAGCACGAACTCGGCGGCGGTCTGCTCGTCGACGCTCGCCGCTTGCCGCGCGAGCTCGTGGACCGCGCGGAGCGCCGCTTGGGCGGTCAAGCCGCGACGCCAGTGCTCATAGAACGCCATGACGAACGGAAGCACACGGTCGTCCCGAACGTCGCCGGAGGTTGCGAGCACGCAGCTGGCCCCGGCCTGCAGAAACGCCTGGGTCAGGCCGATGATCCCCTCGCCGCCTGCCAACGCCCCTCCGGCGGATCGGCAGGCGGAGAGCGTGATGAGGCGGGCGCGCAGCGGTAACGCGGCGATTTCTTCCCACTGCAAGAGGCCATCCTCGGCGTCGGCTGGCGAGGTGGCGTCGGCCTCCGCGGGTGAGGGCGGGCCCGCGGCCGGCAGATTGAGGACGAGGAAGGAACGGGTCACCAGCCGCGGATCGGCATGGCCGTGGGCTGCGAAGTGCAACACGGCGGCATCGTGCAACGGGCTGGTCGTGACGGAACGCTCCGTGGCACCTGCCCCGACGAGAAGGATCGATCCCGGAAACAGGCTGGCCACCTGGCGGGCTTCCGCCGCGGCGCTCGGTAGATAGGCCAAGGCGCGGCCATCGAAGGGCAGAAGGCGTTCGGATCGCCCCGTCGGCGCGCCGCCGCCTTCCGAACCGATAGCGATCAGGGGGAAACGCGGCGGCGGCGCCAGATGGCGCGAGCGTTCTCGCTGGCGCAGGAAGCCGAGGGTGCGCAGGGATGGCGCCAGGGAGAGGGCGTGGCGCCCGAGCACGGCGCCGTGCTCGTCGTGCAGCGCCGCGAACGGCAGGTGATGCAGCAATCCATCGGGAATGATGATCAACGGGGCTACGTTGCCGATGCCGGCGACCGACGGCGCGAGCAGCAGCGAGAAGAGTTCGCGACCGGCCCGCGCCACGGCGTCCGCGAGCGGATGCTCCGTGGAGCCGCCGGTGACCGTGGCCCGCAGCCGCAGGAATCGCCGCACGCGCTCTTCCAGATCCTGGCGCGCGGGCAGAAGATGGACAACCACGCCGGATCGGCTCACGCGAAACGCGTAGGAGGCCTCGGCGCCCAGGTAGTAGGAAATGGCGACCTCATCGGTCTCGAGAGCGCCGAGGAGCGTCGACGGCTCCACCACGCCGGACAAGGCGTCCGGGGAGTTGGCGGCTTGCGGTCCCTCTCGCTGCAGGCGCAGCAGCCGAATCTCATTTTCTCGTTCCAGGGCCTCCTTCAAGATCTCCCGGCGCTGCTCAGGCGGGAGCGCCCCGTCCTGCAGTCTCGTCTGCAAGTAGGCGAGACGAGCGAGCAGTTCGCGCTCTTGTTCGCACTCCATTGTCGCAGGTCTTGGCGGCCGGCCTTCGCCTTGCAGTGCGCGTTTGTCGCGCAGGCGATCCGCCAGGAGCTGTGCGCGCGATCGTTCGGTGACTGCCAGCGCCTGCAGCGCGGGATCGCCCTCGCGCCCGGCGGCGACCAGCAGCGCGATCAGCCGCTCGTAAGGCGCCAGCGGCGCGCGCAGCATCTGGCGGCGCAGATCGTCGCTGCCGACGGCGCGCCGTAGAGATTCGACCACGGACAACGCGCGTTCCAGATCGCCGAGGGCCGCTGTGGTGTCGCCGAGCGCCGCGTGGGCGTCGGCCAGGGCCGTCAGGGCCATCCACTCGCGCTCCGGCAGGCCGCTTTTGACGGCGAGGGCGAGCGCATCCTCCGCGCGGGCTCTGGCGATCTCGTGGGTGGGCGCCGCGCGAGCCTCCAGAAGCGCGATGCGCGCGCCGAGCAACAGCGCGCCGCCATCGTCGAGCAGGCGGCGGCACTCGGCCAGGGCCACCAGGGCGGAATCGCGGTGATCAGCCTCCAGATGCAATTCGGCGAGATCGGAGAGCGACTCGAGGATAGCGCTTCGGTCGTGCCATCGGCGAGCCATGGCCAGGGCGCGATTGGCATAGCGACGCGCCTCGTCGGGTCGATCGGCTTCGCGACAGAGATTCGTCAGACCGCTCGCCGCGTTGCGACGCAGTTCGTCGTACCGCATGCTGTCGGCCAGGGCGAGGGCCTTTTCGAAGTGTTCTCGGGAACGCGCGAAATCGCCCAGCGAAAGATGGACGTAGGCGATCGCCGCGTGGGCATCGCCGACTTCGCGCGCGTTGCCGAGGGAGTCGGACAACACGCGCGCGGATTCGATGTGGACCAGGGCCTGGCGACAGTCGCCGCGCATGGTGAAGAGGATGCCGAGAGACCGCAGGGCCCACGCTTCGCTCGCGCGATCTCCGAGACGACGATCGACCGCCAGGGATCGCCGATAGTGATCCGCGGCGAGATCGAGCCGGCCCAGCCGATGGTAGGCGAGCGCGAGGCCGCCCAGCACCCAGTTCCGCA
Organism: uncultured Fibrobacteraceae bacterium; assembly: GCA_964549735.1. Lineage (GTDB taxonomy): Bacteria > Krumholzibacteriota > Krumholzibacteriia > LZORAL124-64-63 > LZORAL124-64-63 > Glo-17. The sequence continues at coordinate 50,008 of CAZJWO010000006.1, forward strand.
TGACCAGGCTGTCCTGGCGCGCGAGGATCTCGAGGCAGCGCTCATACTGGGAGATCGCCTCGCCGTAATGACCGAGAATCAGCAGGTTATAGGCGAGACGTTGGCGCGCGCCCAGCTCGCCGGTTTCGTTGCCGAGCCGGGCGTGCGTGGCCCAGGCTTCGCGAAAGCCGGCCACCGCCTGCGCGCGGTCGCCGCGCGCCTCGGCCACCGCCGCCAGCCCCGCTTGCACGAACGCGCGGTGATGGCCGGATCCGCAGGCGTCGACGAGCGACAGCGCGTCCTCCAGGGCCGCCTCCGCGGCGTCCAGGTCGTCTCTTTGCGCCTCGTCGTAACCGAGGCGGACCAGCGCCCGGGTCTGGCGGTGGCGATCGCGGAGTTCGCGCGCCAGGTTCAGCGCGTCCCGGGAGTAGGCAGTCGCCGATTCCGTTTGGCGTCGCCGCGAATGGATCGCGGCCAGGCCGAGCATCGCGTCGCAGCGCAGCCGTTCCCAGCCGCGATGCGCCGCGACCGCCGCCAGGTCGTCGAAGAGGCTGTCGGCCCTGGCGTGTTCGCCGGCGGCGCTGGCCAGGCCGGCGCGAGCCAGCTGCAGATCGAGGCGCAGTCGTTCGCACGCGTCGTGGACCGCGCGGAACTCGCGATCCGATGCCGGGTCGTCGACGCCACCGCCCAGGATAACCAGCAGGGAATCGGCGGATGCCAACCACGCCGATCCGAGCGCGGGTTGGCCGGCGTACACCGCGCACGTGACGGCGGCGCGGGCGAACAGGAATCCCGCGAAGGTGTCGTTTGCGGCGCAGGCGCAACGGCTGGCGTCCGCGAAGTCCGCGGCCGCGCGATGAAAGTGCCCGGATCGCCGCCAACGCGCGGCAGCATGATGAGCGCGTCTGGCCGCCGCGCGATATCTCGCCGGATCATCAGGAACGCCGGTTTCGCCGCCCGCTGCCACAATCCTCGCGCCGGCGGCGATCAGGGACGTGTCGCCAGCGCACGTCGCCTCGCGCAGGAGCGCCAGCCCCTCGGCGGCAGCCAGTTCGGCGGCGGCATCGGACAGGAGGTCTGTGTAGCAGAGTTCCGCCGCGGCATGGTCGCCGGCATCGAGCATCGATTCGGCCAGACTCCAACGCGCCAGCACCGCGGCCGCGGGAACGTGCCGCCCGGCGCGAATCTCGGTCGCCGCAAAGTTGGGGGCCAGCAAGACGAGGCAAACGAGGACAAGGGCGTTGCGCAGGCCGCGCGGCGTCCCTCGGCTCGGCGAACTCTCGCACGAGACTTCTGCCGCCATGATGTACCCCACGTCGGAGGGGGCCGTTCCGACGAGCGGCCGCGGATCCTGGCTCAATACTAGCATATTCTCCGCCGCCGTGGCGTCGAGGAACGCCAGGCGCGTGTGTCATTGTTCCGGTCTCGCGCGTCTGATACATGAGGCTGCGGTCGTCGCCCATTTCCGCTGTCCCGCCCAGGAAGACGGCAGGGGCGTCCTTGGCCTTGCCGGGGCGGTCGTCCATGATCGAGGAGGTATCGCGCCATGATCATCAGACGTTCTCTGCCGCGGCAGGCGGCGCTGCTGGCCAGTCTGCCGGTGCTCCTTTTCGCAATGACCACGGCGGCCCGCGAGGTCGTGCCCGCCCCCGCGAACGGTGGACCCGGCGAGTCGGTCTACCCGCCCGACAACGGGCCGCTGGGCTTTCCTGGCACGGTGCCAGCACTCCATGGGGACGGTGGCCTCGATGCAGTTCCAGGGATGCCAGCCGGCGCAAAGGCATTCGACCCGGACACCATCGGCGGCGACGATGCCCTGGTCACGCAGAACGACTATGCCCGGCACGTCTCGATGGATATCGCGGCCAACGGCGACATCTACGTCGCGGTCGAACGGTTGTCCGGCGGCGGCAATCCCGGCGCGGGCATCCTCGTCTACCGCTCCACGGACGCCGGCAACACCTTCCAACTCTGGGGCACGATCCAGGGCAGCGTGAGCGGATACGACTACATATACCCTCAATTGCAGGTGGTCGAAGGCGACGTCTCCGGTTGCTTCCTGGCCGTTGCCGCAAGTACCCCGGATACTGGCGGTCGCTGGCAGATCTGGCTCGCGTGGTCGCCGCTCGGCGGCGGCGCGGCCAGCTTCAGCGATCCGGTGGTCGTCATGGCCGATCCCGGCATCGATTTCGTTCGGCCGCGTTTCGACACCGACGTCAGCAGCTACGCCGATTTCTACGTCTACGTCGTCGCCCAGGGCCAGGAGGTCAGCGGCGCGACAGGTCATGACATCTGGTTCGCTCGCAGCACGAACCAGGGCGCCAGCTTCGAATCGCCGTACATGCTGGCGACGCTGGCCGTGGCGGGTCGGAACTACTGGCTCCCTGACATCGCGTACGGCTACGGCGGGCGTCTGCACGCGAGCTGGCATTTCTCGTCCGCGGACGGATCGTTCGACGCCTCGGTGCGGTACCGCCGAGCTGCGAACTGGGCCAACTCGGGCCTTTCCTCCTGGGACAACTGGGTCTCCATGACTCCGACCAACGACGGGTGGGACGACGTCACGACCCGGATCGAGGCCGGGCAGACGTCTGATCGAGTCGTGTTAGCTTACCGTCGCTCGGATGTGAGTTATCCCTCGAATGCCAGCACCACGGTGCGCGCCTCGAGCGACGCCGGCTCGACCTGGCCCGCGACCGGACAGATCGCCGTCGCTTCTTGGAACTGCGGGCAGGTCATCGAAAACCCCGAAACCGGGGTCTGGTACATGATGGGGACCAACAGCGGTTTCCGACCCTTGCTCTATACGGCGAACGCCGCCGATCTGACCAGCTGGTCGTACGCCGGCAACTTCGCGGACGTCGTCTATCCGCTCGGATTCTACCACGCGCCCGATCTCGCCCTGAATCCCGCCAAGGGCAATCGTCCGGCCGTCGTATGGAATGTCCAGGGCGCGAGCCCGAGCAGCGTACTCTTCGACGCCACGTGGCGCAGCGATCCGGGCTACCCGAACCTCGAGCCGGGCTTTCCGCTCGGGCTCTGGGCGCCGCCCCGCTCGGCGCCCGCGCTGGTCGATGTGGACGGCGACGGCGATCTGGAGATCGTCTTCGCCGACGGGCTGAACAAGATCCAGGTCATCAACCACGACGGCAGCTCGCCGGCCGGCTGGCCGGTCGAGGTGGGCGCGACCCTGTCCAGCGGGCCGGTCGCGGTCGGCGATCTCGACGGCGACGGGCAGGTGGCCCTCGTCGTGGGAACGGCCGACGGCCGCGCCTTCGCCTACGACAGGACCGGCGCGCTCTTGCCCGGCTGGCCGACCGCCTTGACCGGCTCCAGCCAGAACGTCTACGTCTCGATCGGCGCGCTGGGCGGGCCGTACCCGCGGACCGTCGTCGCCTGCGCCGGCAACCTGGTCCACTTCCGCAGCCACCACGGCACGACGCCGCCCGGAGTGCCGTTCTGGAACACGGGCGTCGCTTACGCTTTCGCGGCGCCGGCCGCGATCGGCGACATCGACGACGACGGCGTCGCCGAGGTGGTGTGCGGGCTTGGACCTTACGTCGCCGCGATGGAGATGCGCGGGTCCACCTACGAGGTCTACGTGAACCTCGGCAACAACCTGTCCGACGCCGTCACCCTGGGCGACCTGGACCTCGACGGCGATCTGGAGATCATCTGCCCCACCGTCGCAGGGATCCTGCACGTGAGGCACCACACGGGGACGGTCGTGGCCGGCTTTCCGTTCAACACGGGCGCGACCTACAACCTGACGAGCGCGGCGATCGCCCAGTGCCTCGGCACCTGGGAGCCCGAGATCGCCTTCGGGCGCCAGGACTGGACCGTGCACCTGCTGTGGCATGATGGCGTGCAGGCCATCGGCTACCCCCGGCACACGGGCACCGGCTGGTGGCTCTATGGCGCGCCGAACGTCGGCCGCGTCGACGGGACCTCGGCCGACGTCGTCGTGGGCGCTCGCGATAGACAATGCTGGGCGTGGGACAACTTCGGCGCGCTCATCGAGGGCTGGCCCAAGAGCGCGGGCGGTAACGTGCACGTCAGTCCGGCCATGGGTGACCTGGACCTCGATGGCTCGGTGGAGGTCGTGTTCGTCACCGAGACGCAGCTGCTGGTCCTGGGCATCAACAACACCGAGACCGAGGCCTTCCGGACCTGGCCGATGTACGGCCACGATCCGCGGCGCACTGGCTGCGCCGACTGTCCGGAAGATGTGATCACCGCGGTCGACGACGGCGATGTCGAGGCGGACGGCGCGGCACCGACCCGCGTCCGTTTCGCGCCGCCGACGCCGAACCCGGTCCACGGCGCGACGTCCTTCGCGTTCGCCGTGCCGGTGCGGGCCGTGGTCTCGCTGGACATCTACGACCTGCGCGGCGCGCGGATCTACACGGTCTATCGCGAGGAGACCGAACCAGGCCATAAAACGATCACCTGGCATGGCCGCGGCGCGCTGGGCGAACCCCTGGCCAGCGGCCAGTATCTGGCGCGGCTGCGCGTGCGCGGACCGGGCGTCGATGAGTTGCTCACGAGGAAGGTGACGATCCTCAGGTGAAGTGGGCGGCCCGGGCGCCGGAGTGGTCGCGCCCCCTTGCGCGTCCAGTGGGTCGCGTGCGAGGAAACCGTTGTGTCATTCGTCTTTCCATCACGGTCTAAGACCGCATCGGACCCGCGGCGCCGAAGCTGCGGATTCGGCAGGGAATGAGGTCCATCGAACGCCGGATCGATGGTAGACCGCGGCGTTTGCCTGGTCTTGCAGGGATGGTTCGCCGGTTCTTCAGCGAAGAGAAAGAAGGCGTGCAATGGGACGAACACTACGGTTTTGCTGCTCTGGCGGAACGCCAACCCGGACGCGACGCGCGGGCGGACTGGTCGCCGGGGGAGCCGCGCTGTTGCTGGCGCTGGTCGGGGTCGATTCGAGCGCGGGAACCTGGTACGTGGATGCCGCCAGGCCGGACGACACCGCCGATGGCCTGACCTGGGCCGACGCCAAGCGCACGATCGACGCGGCCATCGTGGTTTCGGCGGCTGGCGATACGATCCTGGTCAAGTATGGCAACTACGCGGTCGGACCGGCGCTGGTGTTGAACAGCGACCGTTGCCTGGGATCCGACGACGGCACGCACACGGACTGGGGATCGGCCATGCCCGATTCCAGCCTGTGCGTCGTGAGCGCCGCCGCCGCCTCCCGCGTCCTGACGATCACCGGCGCCGCGGTGACCTCCGCCACGCGCGTCCGTGGCCTCACGTTCACGGGTGGCGACGCCACCAGCGAAGGGGATCCCAACTACGGCTACGGCGGCGGCGTCGACATCAACGGCGGCGCCGACCCGATCGTGGAGCGGTGCCGGATGACCGCCAACCTGGCGGGCCACACCCGCAACGGCTACGGCGGCGGCCTGAGCGTGCGCGGCGCCGGCACGTCGGCGCAGATCCGGAACTGCCGGATCGACAACAACACGGGCAGTTCCGCGTGGTTCGCGTACGGCGGCGGTCTGTACATCGGGAACTCCGGGAGCGCCCAGGTCCAGGACTGTGTCATCTCCGGCAACCGGGCGTCCACCGCCCGCGTCGGCAGCGGCGGCGGCGTCGCGTTCTACTCGGGCGGCGGCCGGCTCCAGGACTGCATCATCTCCGCCAATATCGCCACCACGCAGAGCGCCGGCGTCGGCGGCGACGGTGGCGGCGTATACGTCTATGCTGGCAGCGGCGTCGTCCTGCAATACTGCGCGATCACCGACAACATCGCCTCGGATGCGACGAGCGGCGGCGGCGGCGGCGTGTACCTGAACGGCGGCACCACCCAGATCCTCGACTGCACCGTCGCACGCAACGTCGCCTCCACGCGGAACGCGGGCAGCGGCGGCGGCATCAACAGCAGCAGCGGTCAGACGATTCTGCGCAACACCATCGAGGACAACCGCGCCACGACGTCGACCACCGGCAGCGCCGGCACTGGCGGCGGCGTCCGGCTGCGAGACAGCAACACCCAGCTGAAGAACAATCTCATCCGGAACAACGTGGCGTCCCTGCACGGCGACGGCCGGGGCGGCGGCCTCTATTTCGAGTCCACCAACACCATGGAGCGCAATGTCATTCTCGGGAATATCGCCAGCGGGCACACGCCCGGTTACGGCGGCGGCGTCTACACCAGCGGCGGTCATCTCTCGACGTTCCGCAACAACACGGTGATCGGCAACGCCAACGTGATCGCCGCCGGAGCGACAGGGGCGGGCAGCGGATTCTACGAAAACGCCAGCGGCGCCCCCTACATCCAGAACAACATCTTCTGCGGCCACAATGTCGCCGGCAGCGACGGCATCGGCTTCTATTCGGCCGTCGCCATGACGATCGACTACAATTGCTTCCACGCCAACGCCAACGGCGACGTCAACGGCTTGGTCACCTCGAACTACGAGCTGGCTGCCGATCCGCGCTTCACGGACGCCGCCGCCGGCGACTACACGCTCGGATTCGACTCGCCCTGCATCGAGGCCGGCAATCCGGCCACGGCCGTGCCGGACAACGGCGGTTGGCGCGTCGACTGCGGAGCGTTCGAGTACACCGGCACGCGCCACTGGCGCGCGATTTCGGGCGCCGGCGAGTACCTCTTCGGCGGGCGGGTGAAGGCCAAGGTGAACCTGACCGAGGCGGGCACGGTGGCGGCGATCGACATGGTCGTGCATCCCGGCGTGCAGCATCCGCTGGCGTCGGGCACCGTGCAGCGCTACTACGCGATCGAAGCGACGGGCGGCGATCCCGTCTTCGACCTGACGCTGAGCTACCTGGACTCCGAACTGTCTGGCGAGGACGAAGCCAGCCTCGCGCTGTGGCGATTGTCCGGCGGTGCTTGGGAGGGTCCCAAGCCCGCGATCGCCGCCGATTTGGCCGCCAACTGGCTGACGGTCGGCGCACAGACGGGCTTCAGCGACTGGGTCATCGCCGCGGACCTGACGCCCGTCGGCGTCGACGACGGCCAGATCGCGCCCGCTGCGCCCGCGCTCGCGCCGAATCGCCCGAATCCCTTCAACCCGAGCACGCGGATCGAGTACCGGTTGCCGCGCGCCGCACAAGTCCGGTTGAGCATCCACGACATCGCCGGCCGACTCGTGCGCTCGCTCGTGGTCGGCAGCCAGGCGGCAGGAGTCCACGCGGTCGCCTGGGACGGCCGTGATGACGGCGGCCGGGACGCGCCGAGCGGGGTCTACTGCGCCCGGCTCGTGACCGATGGAGCGTGCCTTTCGCAGAAGCTCGCATTGGTGCGGTGATCCGAGGGGGGCGGCGTCGCGGGTTCGGGCCCCGCGGGCGACCGCTCCCTCCGGGCCCACGTCCGGCGAGTTCGCGGTCCCGAGCGCCAGAGCTCTAACCCGGATTATTCACGAAGGGCCTACTGCGGAAGGCGAAATGCTCGCCAGAGAGCGCGTTCTCGGTTCGACTCGGTCAACGTACCGCACCGGGTACGTCTCCCTCGTCGACCCTTGCGATCCCGCTCTCTGGCAAGCATTTCCCACTTCCTCGCAACGGCCCTTCATGAATAATCCGGGCTAAGGTTCGACGACCCCCAGCAGCTCGCGCATCTTGGCGACGAGGGGGTGCCGGGCGTCGAGCGCCTCGGCGCGCTGGAGATAGCTCAGGGCCTCGTCGCGCCGGTCGCGCCCGGAGGCGATGCCGGCCGCCAGATAGATGGCGGTGATGTCGCGGGGTCGTACGGCGAGGTAGCCGGCGATGCAGTCGGCGGCCTGCGTGAGGTCGCCGCTGGCGAAGCGGATCAGGGCGCAGTGGCGCAGCAGCTCGGGGTCGTCGGGATAGAGCGCCAGCCCCTCGGCGAGTGTGCGCTCGACGGCGGCCTTGTCCGCGGGCGCGTTGCGGCTCAGGTACGCCGATAGCAGCGAGTGGTAGACCTGCGGCGCGCGCACGAGCCGCTCGGCGCGCACCCGCTCGAGCAACGGGATGGCGCGCGCGAGGTCGCCGACGTCGAGCAGATCCTGCGCGTCGCTCAGCACCGCGAATCCGCGCGTCTCGGCCCGCACGCGCAGATGGTCGACGCGCAGGATCCCGATCAGGGCCGCGCCCAGCAGCAGGAGCGCGATCGCGGGGCCGAAACGGCGCGCGCGCAACAGCCGCCAGAGCCACACGAGCGTGACCGCGGCGCCCATGCTGACGAAGGGAATGAGCGGTACGCGGAAGCGTCCAGTCACGAAGTAGGCGACGACGGTCAGCGCATAGACGACCAGGAACAGCAGGATGAACGAAACGAAGCGCTGGCGCAGCGGGGAGCGGGCAGGCAGACCCAGCGCCGGGATTCCCCGCTCCCGCAGCAGCGCGGGCAAGGCCAGCAGGAACAGCCCGAACAGGATGCCGAAGCTCAACGGCACCGCGCTCAGGACCTGGCTGCGCCCGCGCCGCGCCTCATAAGGCTCGTTGTTGGGGATTTCGGGATCGAGGACCATGGCCGCGGCCTTGCGGCCGGTCAGGCGCAACCAGTGGCCGGGTCGGGCCGTGATGTAGGCGAACGACTGCCGGTACCAGTAGCTCGACACCTCGGAAGGGCGTAAGCTGCGGCCGGCGGCCTGCTCGGCGATGCGGATGGTGTCCTCGCGGCCGCCCCACCAGGTCTCCCGCGTGCCCGGCACGACGGCTTGCATGCCGTTCGAGCGCGGGTTGTTGCCGATGTAGAAGTTGACCCCGCCCTGCGAGGCGACCAGCACCCAGTCGCCGCCGACGATCCTGTTGCGCAGCGTGACCGCGCCGGGCGCCGCGCAGCAGCCGAACGCGAAGAGTAGCGCCAGGACGAGCCGCACCTGCCTGTCGATTCCCGCGGTCGCGCGCCAGAGCCACCACAGGGCCACCGGCAGGAACGGCAAGATGTCGGCGCGGGTGATCGCGTAGAGGCCGAAGGCGAGTCCGGCCGCGGCGGCGGCGGCGCGGCTCGCGCGCGCGACGGCGAGGAAGATCGCCAGCGTGCCGGCCAACAGGAAGAACACCTGGAGCACGGGCAGCAGCAGCGTGCCGTCGAAGTAGACCAGCACCCAGTAGATGGCGCACAGGAGCCCCGCCACGAAGCCGACGCGGCGTCCGAGCGCGTACGTGCCGACGGCGTAGGCCAGCGCGCACGAGAGCGAGCCGATGACCATCTGGACGATCTTGGCCGCCAGCGCCTGGGGACCGAAGAGCTGGAAGATCCCGGCCAGGAAGTACGGGTAGAGAGGAGCGCGGAAGAACACGTCCGCCTGGAGCGTATCGTACGGGGGGCGCCAGACGCCCGTAGCGAGGCTGCGCGCCCATTCCAGATGGTATTCCTGGTCCATGTAGAAGAGGTCGAAGCCGGGCTGCCGGCCGGCTTCGAGCAAGTACAGCGCGCGCACGAGCAACGCGACGCCGAAGACGATGAGCGCCTCGCGCCACACGGGACGATCGAGTTGGCCGGCGCCGGCGGGCGCCGCGGTCGGGGTCGGTCGGTCCACGGTCGTTCACTTCGGGCAAAGGTCGCACGCCAGGCTGCCGATATCTCCTGAACACGGAGCGGAACGCCGCCGGCGGTTTCGTGAGGCTAACATCGTCGGACCAGCGGCGTCAATCCGGCCCCCAACCGGGGCCCCCAACGACGGAGAGCGGGCGCAATGAACGCGGGTCTTATCGGCGGCGTGATCGGCGGCCTCGTCGGGCTGATCGGCGGCGTGATCGGAACCTGGGCATCGATCAGGAATACCAACGGTCCGCGCGAACGGTCGTTCGTCATCAAAGCCGCCGTGGTCGTCTGGACCTGCGGACTGGTATTTCTGGCCATGCTCTTGCTGTTGACGTCGCCATGGCGTTTCTTGCTCTGGGTTCCCTACGGCGTCCTGCTGCCGCTCGGCATCATCCAGGGCAACCGCAGGCTGCAGCGGATCCGGCAGGAGGAGGCGCGAAGCCTCGGCGCCGTGGTGATGCAGCCCTGAAGGTCTTCCGCGATGCGCGCCAGCGATGTCCTCGTGGTCGTTCCCCACAGCGGGGTCGTTCTGCCCGCCGAGATTCCGTTGGCGGCGCTCGCCGAGGATTTCGCGGTCCTCGTGCAGAACGTCGACTGGTACACGAACTGGCTGTATGATTTCCGCGATCTGCTGGCCAACCGGCAGCTCGTCTTTCCGTATTGCAGCATCGTGCTCGAGGCCAACCGCCACCCGGACGTGCTGGACGACTGCGTGCCGTTGCGGGACGTCAGGGGGCGCGCGGTCTATCGGGCCGGCCACGCGCCGGATCCCGCGCTGCGGCGGGCGCTGGTCGACCGCTACCTGCAGCCCTTCCATCGCGGCATCAGCGAGGCCATCCGGGGCGGCGCGACCTTCCTCCTGGACGGCCACAGCACGGTCACCGCGCGCGGCGTCGCCGACAACCAGATCGACCTCATGAACTTCCAGCACTCCGCGCTGGACGACGGGCCGGTCAAGTACAGTCCCGACATCTTCGTCGAGACGTACGCCGAGGAGCTGCGCCGCCGCCTGCCCGAGGTCGCGGTCACGGTCAACGCTTCGGAATATTACACGGTCTACGGGCATGTGTGCGCCGCGCACTCGATCGAGGCGATGGGCCGCGTCGACGCGCGCGCGCCGGCGGTGATCC
>CAZJWO010000007.1:0-54164 GCA_964549735.1 uncultured Fibrobacteraceae bacterium
GATAATGAGCGGTGACTGGAGTTCAGACGTGTGCTCTTCCGATCTGCCGGCCACGTGCTGGGCCTGGTGACCGGCAACGTCGCGTTCTTCGCGCGCTTCAAGCTCGCGCAGGCGGGCATCGACCGCGCCTTGTTCGCCGGCCCTTCCGGGTTCGGCGACGACGGGCGCGAGCGGGCCGACATCCTGCGCGCGGCGCTGGGCCAGAGGAAAGACCGCGCCGGAGCGCCGGCCGTCGTGGTTCTCGGCGACACGGTCCACGACCTCGCCGGCGCCCGAGCCGTCGCGCTGCCGTTCCTGGGCACCGGCGCGATGGGGTTGCGGCGGCAAGAGGTGATCGCCAGCGATCTTGGCGCCGGCGCGGCGACGCCGGCTGAACTGCCTGGCACAGCCTGGGTGTCCGATCTCGGCGACGCGGAAGCGGTTCTCGCGGCGATCGCGGGGTTGGCGGCAAGATGAGCCGTTGCCGTCGGCGCGCGCCTAGAGCGGCCACACCCACAGGATCATCGGCACGCCGACGGCGATGACGACGATCTCGACCGGCAGCCCCAGCCGCCAGTAGTCGCCGAAGCGGAATCCGCCCGGACCGAGGATCAGCGTGTTGTTCTGGTGGCCGATCGGGGTCAAGAACGCGCAGGAGGCGCCGACCGCGACGGACATCAAGAAGGGATCGGCGCTGGCGCCCAGCGACGCCGCCGTGCTCAGCGCGATCGGACACATGACCGCGGCCGTGGCCGCGTTGTTCATGAAGTCGGACAACGTCATGGTCACGACGAGGATCACCAGAACGCCGACCACCGCGTTGCCGCCCGCGACCGAATTCATCAGGAAGCCCGCGATCAGATTCGCCGCGCCGCTGCGTTCCATGGCGCCGGCGACCGGCATCAAGGCGCCGAGCAGCACGATGACCGGCCAATCGATCGCCTCGTAGAGCTTGCGCGGCGGTACCATGCGGGTCGCCGCCGCGACCAGCACGCCGCCAGCGAAGGCGACCGCGGCGGGCAGCAAGCCGAACGACGCCGCGGCGACGGCGATCAACATGAGCAGACCGGTCAAGAGCGCTTCGCGTGGGCGCGGCGGCAGCCTCAACGCGCGATCGGCGAGCGGAACGCAGCCCGACTGCGCGGCGAACTCCTGCAGCTCGTCCAGAGGTCCCTGCACCAGGAGCACATCGCTGGGTCGCGGTTTGAACGTGCGCAGGCGCGCCAGCGAACGGCTGCCCTGGCGCGAGACGGCCAGCAGGTTGATGCCGTACTGGGTGCGCAGCATGAGATCTCTGGCCGAGCGCCCCACCACGCTGGAGCCCGGCATGACGACCAATTCCATGAGCACGATCTCGTCGGGTTCGCGGTCCTCCTTGTCGCTCTCTTCGCGGTTGCCGGCCGCATGCCCGCCGTCGCCACCCGGCTGAACGGCGCGATCGTCATCTCCGGGGTCTTCTTCTCTCTTGTCCTCTTCCAACCGCACATCCAGGGCTCCGAGCGCGTCGGCCAGGGATTTCGGATCCGCTTCGATGACCAGGATGTCGTCCGTGCGGATCCGTCGGCCGGGGTGCGGCGCGTTCAGGCGCGTGTCCTGGCGGATGATCGCCACGATCTGGGCGTCGAAGGCGTCGATCGCCTGCTCGGCGGCGCGCAGGGTCATGCCGGCGGCCTTCGATTCGCCGTGCACGCGAGCTTCGGTCAGGTAGCTGCCCGTGTCGAAATCTTCGGCTCCCGCGCGCTGGCGGACAGGGATGAGCCAGCGGCCGAGCGCCAGCATCAAGAGGATGCCCGCCGTGGCCACGGCCAGGCCGACCGGCGAATAGTCGAACATCGTGAAGCTGCCCAGCCCCGTCTCCTGGCGGAAGCCCGCCACGATCAGGTTGGGCGGCGTGCCGATCAGCGTCGTCATGCCGCCGAGGATCGAACTGAAGGCGAGCGGCATGAGGACCTGGCCGGGCGGCAGGTTCTGGCGGCGGGCGATCTGGATCGCGATCGGCATCAGGAGAGCGAGCGCGCCGACGTTGTTCATGAAGGCCGACAGCACCGCGGCGAGCGTCGCCAGCGCGGCGACGCTCCGCCAGGGGCCGGCGTTCCTCGGCAGGAGGCGGTCGGCCAGCAGGTCGACCGCGCCCGATGTCTGCAAAGCCCGGCTGAGCACCAGCACGCAGGCGACCGTGATCACGGCGGGATGCCCGAAGCCCAGGAACGCTTCGGCTCGCGGCACCAGGCCGGTCAGCACGCACGCGAGCAGCGAACCGAGCGCGATGAGGTCATGGCGCCAGCGTCCCCAGATGAACATGGCCATCGTGGCGACCAGCACCGCCAGGATCAACGTCTGAGCGAGGTTCATCGCCGGCGTCGGCTCCTTTCAGGCCCGCCCGACCAGCCAGGCGCCGCAGAGCATGAGCACCGTTCCGCCAAGCAGCTTGGTCATCGCCACCTCGCGGAACTCGGTGAAGACGATGAGCGCGAGCACGGCGACCAGCAGCGTGTTGAGGTTGTAGAGAGGCGCCAGCTTCGCGAGCGGCACGCCGTAGAACGCGATGCCGGCGGCGACGAGCCCCATGCCGACCGCCCACGTCAAGCCGACGGCGCCCGAGACCAGGATGCCGGACAGCGGCGCGGGGCGCGCCGAACCCGCCGCCGCGGTGGGCGCCAGGATCATGAACGCGCAGCCGGCGAGGACCACCGCCACGCCGATGCAGACCAGGTACAGGCCGAGACCGATGCCGGTGCGCATCGCCACCTTCTGCAGAAGGCCAGTCGCGCCGAAGGCCAGGGCGGGCAGCAGACCGCCGATCACCAGTCCCTTGAGTTCCATCATGCCTCCTCGCCGGATGACGGTGCCGCGAAAGTTGTCCTCGGTGCCGCTACCAGCAACGTCAGACATTGTAAACAAATGGCCAGGCGCGCGTAAAGCAGTCGCAAATTCATGCGACAGAGCGCTTTACGGAGGCGCCATTTAACGAATACTCAAGCTGCGCTGACGAACCGCTAATACTGCGGCCGTTTCTTGTCGCGCATGGACACGCCACGTAAAGCGGACCTGCATCTGCACAGCAACGTCTCCTACGACGTGCCGGATCTGCCGTCGCTCTCGCCGCGTGCGCTGTTCGAGAAGGCGCTCGACCACGCCGATCCGGCGCAGCGCCTGGACTACTTCACCCTGACCGACCATGACACCATGGACGGCTACCGGAAGCTGATCCGCGAGCTGCCCGAGGCCGACCGGCGCCTGGTCATCGGCGGCGTGGAGCACACGCTGCGCGACCCGGACATCGGGTTCTCCATCCACGTCAACCTCTACCTGCTGCATCCGGACACGTATGCGCGGCTTCGACAGGACGTCGAGTCGCTCGACGACCTGCTCTGGTTCTGCCGCGAGCACGGCATCCTGGCGCAGTACAACCATCCGACGTGGTTCGAGCACGCCGAGGTGCGCCGGGGCCAGGTGGACTTCGGCAAGGTGCGGCAGATCGCGGACCGCTTCCAGGTGCTGGAACTGAACGGCGGTCGCCCGCGCCGCCTGAACGAGATGACCGCTTCGCTGGCGCTGACCAGAGGCAAGGTCCTGACCGCCAACAGCGACAGCCACAGCGGCGATGTCGGCGCGGCGTACAATGAGGCTCCCGGAGAGACTCCCGAGGCTTTCCTGCGCAACGTGTGGGCGGGCCGCGGCACGGTCCGGGCGGCCGACATGACGCGGGCCGGCATGCTCCGTCTGGTGCACGGCCTCATCGACGAGATGCTCGCCGAGCGGCAGTGCCGGCAACTGGTGGCCTCGCTGTTGCCGGGGCACCGGCCACGCCTGGAGCAGCTGGCGTTGCACATGTTCAACACACCTTTGTTGCGGCGGCCCGGACCGGGTCGCGAGGTGTTGCGCCTCCTGTTGAAACAGGTCAGCCGGCCGGTGATCCAGGCCTGGCTGCGGCAGGAGCTGCTGGTTGCGCGGCAGTTGACGGACGTCGCGCTGGAACTCGCCGCCCGGGGCGATCGCTCGGCGCAGCAACCGCCGGCGCCGCAACGGCCCGCTGCGGCGGCATGATCTCCTCTCACGCGCGCCGGGCGGACGTCACCCTTCAGTCAGGAATCGTTCCGCTCAAGCGACTTTCGCGAGCACGTAGATGCCGGCGGCCATGAGCGCGGGCGTGGCCAGGTTCAGCACCACATTCCGGCCCATGCTAGGCAGGAGGCGCTCGATGCTCGCCGCGTGCGCCCGGACGCCGCGGTAGGTCTGCACCGCGAGCGGCGCCGTGACCAGTCCCAGCAGAGCGCCCGCCGGCAGCAGTCCCAGCAGCCAGCCGGCGATCGGCGCGACGTAGGCCCCCAGCAGGAACAGACCGTAGACCGTCACGCCGCTGCCCAGCCCCGTCCGGATGATGAGGTGGCGGCGGCCGACCTCGCGATCCGGCTCGAGATCGGGGAACTGGTTCAACAGCAGCAGATTGCTGACCAGGAACAGCGGCGTCAGCGAGACCACGACGCCGGTCCACGAATAGCTGCCGGCCAGGCAGAACTCCGTGCCCATGACCATCATCGGTCCGAAGCCGAGTCCCGGCGCCAGCAGGCAAAGCAGCCAGCTGCGGGTGATCCGCGGGGTGTAGGCGACGATGTTGAGCAAGCCCAGCAGACCCAGCGGCAAGAGGCCCCAGCCCCGCACGACGACGAAGTAGATCCCGATCGCCGCGGTCACGCCGACGGCCGCCAGTCCCGTCGCGAGCGCGGCCGGCGCTTGATCGGGGTTGGCGGGCAGGGTTCCGGTGCCGCCGCTGAACGGCGTCTTGATGGTCTTGAAGTCCAGGCCGCTGCGGAAGTCGGCGTACTCGTTCAACGCGTTGACGGCGATGTGCGCCGCGACGGCGCCGGCCAGCACGAGCAGGAACTGCCCCCAGTCGATCGCGAATCCGCGCCACCAGGCGACAGCCAGTCCCAGGACCACGCAGGCGGGCGTCAACAGGAGGAAATTCGGTCGCATGGAGCCGAGGACGGCGGCGCGCGTTCGGTTCATGGCTAGCCTCCGCAATTGGATCGTCTCGACGCGCACGGCAGCGGCGGGCCACGAGGCGCCGGGATCGCACCGCACAAGGGTAACGGCGGGCCATCCGGCGCGCCAGGCGCCGCTTCGGCGAATGGAGACGACCTTGATGGTCCGGTCGTGCGGCGGGCATTTTGCGATTGAGTATTAAAATCGTAAGGTCTTAAAAAAAACAGAGTTACGCCGAATCGGGAGTTGTCATAAAGAAATTGCCATGATAGTTTTCCCCCAAGCGATTGCCTCGGATTACTCGGGGTTCAGTCAGAGGTCGCGGGTTGCGTGATCCAGCAGGGTTCAGGAGACGAGGAACCAGGATCAACAAGGAACCTGCTTTCCATGGTGAGCGTGAGCAAGGGAGGATCCAGACCATGAAGAGAATGCTGCCCCTGCTGCTGGGAGTCGCGGTCATCGTGTTGACCCTGACCGGCTGCGAAGGTGACACGGGACCCGAGGGCCCGGCCGGACCGCAGGGAGATCCGGGCGATATCGCGACCATCTCCTGCGCCGACTGCCACTACAATGATGCGACGCTGGTCGCCGTTCAGGCGCAGTACGCCCAGTCGCTGCACTGGCAGAGCACGGTCTGGACGCGGACCGGCTCCTGCATGGAGTGCCACAATCACCAGGGATTCCTGGCGGTCGCCGTCGACGGCGGCACGCTGCCGGCCAGCTTCAACAATCCGGCGCCGATCAATTGCCGGACCTGCCACGAGATCCACACCACGTTCACGGTCGACGACTACGCCCTGACGACGACCGACCCGGTGGCCCTCAAGGTCGGCGGCGGCACCTTCGACCATGGCAACGGCAACCTGTGCTCCAACTGCCATCAGTCGCGGCCGATCCCCCCGGCGACCATCGGCGGCGCGAACATCACGCTTGCAGCTCAGGATGGTGTCGATCCTCCGGGCAATCGTTACGGCCCGCACTACGGCCCGCAGGCGAACGTGATGAAGGCCAGCGGCCTGCACCAGTTCGCCGGCGTCGCCTACCCGACCGGCAATCCGCACGCCGCCTCCTGCACCGCGTGCCACATGGTGACTTCCTCCACGGTGGGATCAAATGAGCCGTTCGGTGGCGGCCACGTCTTTACGGCCGTCGTCGACGCTTGCAAGACGTGCCATACGACCGCGACCTCGTTCGACCACCTCGGTGGCCGCACCGAGATCCAGGGCCTGCTCGCCGACCTGCGCGCGCTGCTCGAGGGGCCGGCCGGCCAGAACATCATGCGCGCGGCCGACTACTACGCGAACCCGGGCACCTATGAGCCCGAGGTCGCGCTGGCGTTCCTGAACTGGAAGTTCATCTACCACGACGGCAGCTACGGCAGCCACAATCCGGGCTACGCGCGGGCCGTCCTGCAGAACTCCATCACGGCGATGCAGGCCCGCGTACCGGCGCCATAGCCTCGTCTTGCCGCGCCAGGTCGATCCCTCGACCGTCGACAGCGCCGGGTCCGCCAGGGCCCGGCGCTTTTCGTGAGCCGATTCCGGTGCGATCGTGGGCCGGCGGCGATCGCTCGCCCGCCGCCGCTCAGTGGCGGCCGGCCCAGGCCTTCTCGCCCGCCGTGACCGCAGCGTGCACGGTATTCTCGGCAGGCGGCAGCGGGCAGGTCGCGTACGGCGTGAACGCGCAGGGCGGATTGTAGGCGCGGTTGAAGTCGAGGACCACCGTGCCGTCGGGGCCCGGCGGATCGGCGTAGAGGTAGCGGCCGCCGCCGTAGGTGCTCTGGCCGGTCGTGCGGTCGTTGAAGATGATGAACAACGGCTCGCCCGGCTCGCCGATGGGGATCAGGCGATGGGTCATGCCTTCGCGTTCGAAGACGAGCAGACCGGGGCTCGGCTGATCTTCACTGCGGCCGAGGACGTCGGGGATCGGCACGGTCCGCGGCGCATCGCCGGTTTGCAGACGGGCGGTCACCCGCCAGCTCGCATCGGCCGGAAAGCGTTCGATGCCCGTGAAGTCGCGTCGCACGACGCTCTCGCTGTCATTGACCCGCAGGAACCTCGCCTCGCCGCGTTCGATCACCTGGAATCGGACCGAGCCGACCGCAACGACCGTCGGCTGCCCGTCGCGGTCGCTCGCCAGCAGGA
The DNA here is from genome assembly GCA_964549735.1 of uncultured Fibrobacteraceae bacterium. Classification (GTDB taxonomy): domain Bacteria; phylum Krumholzibacteriota; class Krumholzibacteriia; order LZORAL124-64-63; family LZORAL124-64-63; genus Glo-17. The sequence goes on from CAZJWO010000007.1 coordinate 7,110, forward strand.
TCGACGGCTCAGCCGCGCTGCCGGTCGCTTGCTCGGGCGTGACGCGCACCGCGACGTCCGGCGCGGCCGCGAATCGCACGCTGTCCCCGGCGACGGTCAGCGTGCCGACGAGAGGCGGCACGGCGGCCTCGAGGGGCAGGTCGACCTGCCCGTCCGCCGCGCCGAGCGTATAGGCGCCGGGCTGCAGCGCAAAGAGGCCGATGAGCGTCAGCCAGCCGTCCTCGCTGCGCAGTCGCTCCAGGCGTTCGGCATGCCACTGGTCGAGCGCGCGCGCATGGTCGTCCGCGGCGTCCCCACCGCGCGGGCTGCAACTGGTGCCGACGGTCAGCGCCGCGATGGTCAGCGCCGCCACGGCGAGCGAACGCGCCGCCCGCGCGCCGCGGGTCGATCTGCAGGCGGGCGCCGCCGAGGCGCGAGCGGGACGGCCGCGGGCGAACGATCGTTGCGACATGGCTTCGGTCCTCGTTGATTCCCTGCTCGCCGTGGCCGGCGAGCTTGCGATAACCTGCCGGTTCGAACACGGAAAGGTCGGTCGATGCCCACCGCCAGCTCGGACGTGGCCGAACGCGCCCTGACCATCCTGAGCGATCTGCGCGAGGAGGTCGATCGGCTGCGCTTCGCCGCGCCGGTGACCCATGTCTACAACCCGCTCGGCTACGCCTGGCCGGCGGTGCAGGAGTACTTCCGGCGCCACGGCGACACGCCGCGCCGCGTCCTGCTGCTCGGCATGAATCCCGGGCCCTGGGGCATGGCCCAGACCGGTGTGCCCTTCGGTGAGGTCCGCGCGGTGCGGCAGTGGCTGGGTCTCGGCGCCCGCGTCGGCAAGCCGCACGTCGAGCACCCGCGCCGGCCGGTCCTCGGCCTGGATTGCCCGCGCAGCGAGGTCTCGGGCCGCCGGCTCTGGGGCTTGTTCGCCGCGCGCTACGCGACGGCGGCAGGCTTCTTCGCTGAACACGTCGTGCTCAACCACTGTCCGCTGGTCTTCATGGAAGCGTCGGGGCGCAACCGCACGCCCGACAAGCTGCCGGCCGCCGAGCGCGAACCGTTGCTCGAGGCCTGCGACGAGGCGCTCGGCGCCCTCGTCGCGCTGTATCGGCCGCAATGGTGCGTCGGCGTGGGAGGGTATGCCGAAGCCCGCCTGCGCAAGGTCTGCCCGGACGGCGTCCGCGTCGGTCAACTGCTGCATCCCAGCCCGGCCAGTCCCGCCGCCAACCGGGGCTGGGCGGACCAGGCCGTCCGGCAGCTCGTCGCGCAAGGCATCTGGGACGGCTGAGGCCGGGAGCGCCGGCGCCGCCTTTCAGCGTCCCAACCGCAGGCGCTCGGCCAGGCGCGGCGGCAAGCCGGCGGCCAGGATCTTGGCCTGGCAGGCGGCGACGTCGTACTCGACGCGCCGCAGAGACAACCGCTGCGCCGGCAGATCGAGCAGCGTCCAGGCGGCGCGCCAGTCGCCGTCGCGCGGCTGGCCGACGCTGCCGACGTTGACGAGCCAGCGCTCGCCCGTGGCCAGGTCGTAGGCCGGCTCGACCAGCTGTTCGATGCTGTCGGCGCGCTGGCGGAAGGCCATGGGCACGTGGGTATGGCCGTAGAAGCAGAGGCGCGCCGCCTGATCCAGCATCGCCAGCGCGCCTTCGCCGGCGAAGCGCACGTACGACCACGATTCCGGATGGCTCGGCGTGGCGTGGACCAGCTCGATGTCCGGTGCGAGCGTGGCGCGCAACGGCAGCGCGCGCAGCCAGTCGCGCTCCTGGTCGGCGATCTGCCGCCGCGTCCATTCCGTCGCGATCTGCGCCAGGGAGTTGAAGCTCTCGAGATCGCGGCCGTCGGTGACGTAGGCGTCGTGATTGCCCTGGATCACCGCGACCGGAGCGAGCGAACGCAGCAGACCGATGCAGGCCACGGGATCGGCGCCGTAGCCGACGATATCGCCGAGGCAAGCGAACGCGTCGACAGCTTCGGCGCGAGCGTCCGCGACGACCGCGGTCAAGGCCTCCAGATTGGCGTGGATGTCGCTGATCAGGGCAACGCGCTTCATGAGTCGGTCGTTTTCCTTTCCACCAGCAGCAAGGTCAGGTCGTCATCCAGGGGCCTGCCGGCGGTAAAGGCCGCAACGTCGTCCATCACGCGGCGGCGCAGATCCTCCAGGGTGCATTCACCGCAGTTCGCGAGCAGCTCATGCAGACGTTCGTCGCCGTACATGTCCTGTTCGGCGTTCATGGCTTCGGTCAGACCGTCGCTGTAGAAGAACAGGCGCTGCCCCGGCTCGAGCCGGCACGAGCGGCCCGTGTAGCTCATGTCCGGGATCATGCCCACCGGCGGCCCGGCCGCGGCCAGGGACGCCAGCTCGCGGCCCGGCGTGCAGAGCAGCGGCGGATTGTGGCCGGCGTTGACGTAGACGAGCTCGCCGCTGCTCGGGTCCAGCAGGCCCAGGAAGAGCGTGGCGAAGCGGAGGGCCTCGGTCGAGGCGAAGAGCTGTTCGTTGACCCGTTCGACGAGGCGCCCGATGTCGGGGCAGTTTTCGGCGCCGAGCCGCAGGGCCGGCAAGAGCGCGGCCACGAGCAACGCCGCGGGCAGTCCTTTGCCCGCGACATCGCCGACCAGGAGCAGGATGCGGCCGTCCGGCAGCAGCCGCGCGTCGTAGAGATCGCCCGCCACTTCTTCGCACGGTTCGAGGTGCGCGACCAGCCGCAATCCCGGCACCTCCGGCAGCTCGGCAGGCAGCAGGCGGGCCATGATGCCGCGGGCCGCATCGAGCTCGGTGCGCATGCGCTGGCGTTCCTTCTCCAGCTCGTGGTATCGCGCATGGGTGATCGCGACCGCGACCACGTTGGCCAGCAGCACGAAGGCCTTCAGCTCGTCGCGATCGTAACGGACCGTCGGATCCCGCGTGTCGGCGTAGAGCACGCCGATGACCCGCTCGTTGTCGAAGAGCGGCGCGGCCATGGCCGAGCGGGTGCCGGAGCTGATGATGCTCTGGCCGCCGAGCAGGCGCTGGTCCTGGCTCGCGTCCTCCGTCAGGAACGCGGTGCGCTCCTTCAGGACCTGTTGCAGCAGGGTCTGGCTGAGGATCATGTTGTCCGTCGCGCCGCCGAGCAGACCGGTCGCCGCCGATCCGCGCGAGGCCACGACCCTGGGCGTACCGCCGTCCGCGTCGTCCTGCAGCAGCAGGAAGATGCGCTCGGGCTGCAACGCCCTGGCCACCAGCTCGAGCAACGGCTCGAACATCTCGTCCGGCTCGCGGCGTCCGGTCATCAGCTCGCCGGCCTCGGCGAGGATGCGGAACAGGTACGCCTTCTTGCTGCTCTCGCCGGCGCGCGTCGCGCGGGCCTCGTCCAGGCTCACCGAGGCGCCGGCGCGGATCTGCGTCTGGTCCAGGAACATCTCGGTCTCGGTCGGGCGATCCTGGACGTGCAGGGCGATGTTGCCGAAGGCGACGCGGTCGCCGCGGCGAACCTCCGCCGGTCCCGTCAGCTCCCGGCCGTTGAGCCGGGTGCCGTTGGAGCTGCCGAGATCCTCGAGGATCGCGCGCGACTTCTCGATGCGCAGGCGGGCGTGCTGGCGGCTGACGGACGGCTCGTCGAGACGCACGCTGCAGCCGCTGGAGCGTCCGATCTCATGCACGCCCTCGGGCAGCTCGAAGTCCACATGCCGGTCGCCGACGCGGCCGCGGAGGATGAAGACCGGTCGCTCCATGCTGGAACCTCGCCGTCGTCGCTGCACGCGACTCGCCAGACGCCTAGAACCGCTGGCTCCAACCGAGGACGCCGTAATGGATCAGGGCGAAGTTGTAGACCTCGTCGCCGTCGCTGCCGCCCTCGAGCAGCCGGTAGCCGAAACGCAGCGAGCCCTGGCGCCAGGGCTGCACGGCCAGCGCGAGCAGGACGTCCTCGGCGCGACCCTGCGGCGCGGCCAGGGCGTCGGCTTCCATGACCAGGCTCAGCTTGCCGGTCCAGCGCCAATCCAGCCTCAGGTGCAGCAACGGCACGAGACCCAGGTCGTCCTTGCGGGTCGTCACCTGCCCGTCGCTGACCTCGATGAAGGCGTCGCGCACCTTCCCCGTGACGCCCAGCCCCAGATCCAGGCGGTCGCCGCGCAGGGCGTCATAACGCCAGGTCAAGCGGTAGCTGTTGAACTGGTATACGGCGTTGAGATCGGCGCCGGCGGCGAAGCTCTTTTCGTTGTACGTGATCGCGAAATCGGGCCGGCCGGCGGCATGCAGGCGCAGCGGGGCGTAGAGCGCCGTGAGCCGATGCCGGTCGCTCAGCCGCCGCTCCAACCGCAGTCGGAAGGCGACATCGTCGTCGGTGCGCAGGTCCTCGACCAACGAGAAGCGCGTGCCGGCGTCGCCGGGGATCGCGACGTCGTTGCGCGTTGCCGTGACCATCGCGGCTTCGAACTCCAGCGACCACGGCAGCCCGGCCGCGGGCGCGGCGATCGCGAGCACGAGCGGCAGTGCGCAGATCATGACGCGCAGATTCAAGGAAATCTCTCCGGTTCGAGGCCGACAGACGCCGGTCGCTCGGCGCAGGCCGCAGAGCCGCCGGCATTCGATACACCCGCTGGAGGCGGAAGTCTAGTCTGTCGGCGCGCGAACCGCCAGCGGTCGCGACCAGAGGTTCATGCTCTCGATGCGGCCGGCGATGTTCGTGTTGTTCGGCAGCGTGCCGCCGAAGGCGAAGCCGCACTTGGCGAACGTCACGTTCATGCCCGCAGAATAGGACCTGGCGATCGTATAGGCCAGCCGCAGGCCGCGCGCGCGCATGGCCGCTGTCATGGCCTGCAGGAGGCTCTGCGCCGCTCCCTGCCCGCGCAACTCGGGCAGCGTGGCGAAGTCCGTCATCTCGGCGGCGCCGTTGGCGAGGTCCATCTCCGCGGAAGCCAACGCGCCGATGCGCCCGTTCCTTTCCAGCTTGAAGAAGACGACGGCGTTCCCCATGGCCCGACGCAGGTAGGCGGGGTCGTGGATGGGGAACGGATACGTCGGGAAGACCTTTCGATAGACGGCGCCCATGGCCTCGACGTCGTCGCCTGTCGCTATCGCCACCGCGTCGTCCCATTCTCCGTCCGTGGTCGAGGGTTCTTCGCCGGCTTTGGCGCGGGCGATCGCCAGGTTCTTGCGAACGACCTCCGGGCGCTTCTCTTCGCGCCGGTCCGGATCGAAGTAGCGGGCCATGAAGTGTGCGTCCAGACCGTCGCGATGGTAATGGGGCAGGCGACCTTCCTCGGTGGCTCCCCAGTCCAACAGCGCGGGGCGGCAGGTCGTCGGCACCTTGGCGATCACCTTGCCGTACCCGCGGTTCGTCGCCAGCTTCTCGAGATAGACCAGGAGTTCGGCCAGGGCGTCCGGTGCGGTTCGCATGACGTAGATGCGGTCGTTGAAGGGACCGTGCTGGAAGACCGATTCGCCGATGTGTTCCACGCGGTCGTACATGGGTCAGGATGCCTCCAGTGTCCGCGGCCTGCTGTCGGGGAAGGCCAATGAGACGGTGACGAACAGGATGGTGCTGACCGTCAAGCCGAAGATGATGGGATCCAGGCCGGTCGCCGCCCAGGCTGCGGGCAGCGGCACCAGGCCCGCTTGCAAGGCCAGGGTCGACCCGCCGCCGCCGGTGATTCCCGCGAGCGCGCCGGCGGCCGAACTGCGGCGCCAGAACAGCGCTCCGACTGTCGGCATGAAGAGGCCCGAGACCATGAACGCGTACGCTTGCAGGATGATATCGAGCACCAACGTGAACTCGGCCGCGAGCGCCAGCGCGCCGGCGCCGATCACGAGCGTCCCAGCCTGGCTGATCCGCAAGGTCCGGCGCCGGCTCCACGAACCGCCGATGCGCGGCTCGAGGATGTCGCCGACGAGATTGCCCGACGAGGCCATCAAGCAGCTGTCGGCCGTCGACATGATGGCCGAGAAGTAGGCCGCGACGAGCAGGCCGGCCGCTCCAGCGGGCAGGGCCTGGCTGATGAGCAGCGGCAGACCCATTTCCGGTTCGACGGCGGGGAACAGGACCCTCGCGCACATGCCGAGGAACACGCCGAGGAACGCCATGAGCGGCCATTCGAGCAGGCCGGCCAGAAACCAGGCGCGACGGGCGGTGGCGCGATCGCGGCAGGCGAACATGCGCTGGTAGAGGGTCATGCCGATCAGCCAGATGGGTATGATCGTGACCGCCCAGTTGACGAGCTGCACCGCCGAAACGTTGGTGAGCGAGAAATGCGACCGCGGCAACGCGCGGCGCAAGGCGTCGAGCCCGCCCAGTTCGCCGCACACCACCACCGCGGCCGCGACACCCGTCAGGCCGATCAGAAGCACCAGCCACTGGATCGTGTCGGTGTAGATCACGGCCTTCAGTCCGCCCAGGACCGTGTAGACGACCGTGACGATCGCGATGACCAGCAGGGCGAAATCCAGAGGCGAGATGCCCCACGGCGCGCTGGTCAGGATGGTGGCCGACGCGAGTTTGGCCCCGGCGAGGATCTGGCCGGCCGTGAAACCCAGGTAGCCGAGCCCGGAGACTATCGCCGCGACGAACGCGACGCGGGCGCCGAACCGATGGCGCAGCAGATCGGGATAGCTCATCAGTCCGTGCTTCTCGTCGAGGGCCTTGACGCGAGGGATCACGAACACCGCCGCCAGCCAGGCGCCGATCAGCCCGGTGAACAACAGCCAGCTTCCCGCCAGGCCCATCACGAACCCGAGCCCGCCGAGGCCGATGGAGAAGCCGCCGCCGACATCGGTGGCCACGATCGACAGGCCGATGTGACCGGCGCCCAGGCGCCGTCCGCCGACATAGTAGTCCTCGGCGGTCTCGTTGCGCGTGTGATGGTAGACGCCCATGGCCAGGACGCCGCCCAAGTACATCGCGAAGACGATGTAGTCGAACGCGGTCATGCCGGATCTTCGTCACAGCGGCGAAGCGATCTCTCGTTGCCCATGGGCGTCAGGGCGATGGTGTCGTCGCTGTCCGAGAGCAGGCGCGCGATGCCGTGCGCCTTGTCTTCGGGAGCGTCGTCCAGATTGAGCTGCAGGTCGCATTTCTCGCAATTGCGGTCGCAGAACTTCGCCTCGTACGAGTCCGGCTCCGCATAGGTCGTGATGACGCCCTCGTAGTTGCGCAAGACGACCTTGTTGGTCGACCAGCTGATCAGATAGTTCGGGCCGACGCGAATCTTGCCGCCGCCGCCGGGCGCGTCGATGACGTACTGGGGTACGGCGAAGCCGCTGGTATGGCCGATCAGGCTCTCCATGATCTCGATGCCCTTGCCGACCGGAGTGCGGAAGTGGGCCAGGCCCTCGGCGAGGTCGCACTGGTAGAGGTAGTAAGGTCGCACCCGATTCCGCACGAGCTTGTGGACCAGGCTCTTCATGATGCGCGGGCAGTCGTTGACCCCGGCGAGCAGCACCGACTGGTTGCCGAGCGGGATCCCGGCATCGGCGAGCAGGGCCAACGCCTCGCGCGCGGAGTGGGTCATCTCGCGAGGATGGTTGAAGTGCGTGTTGACCCACAGCGGATGGTGCGTCCGGAGCATGGCGACGAGATCCTCGGTCACGCGGTAGGGCAGCACGACCGGCGTGCGGGTGCCGATGCGCACGACCTCGACGTGGCCGATCGCTCCCAGTTCGCCGAGGATCCAGTCGAGCTTGCCGTCGTCCAGCAGAAACGGATCGCCACCGGAAAGCAGGACATCGCGCACTTGCGGCGTGCGCTTGATATAGTCGATGCCGAGCTGAAGCGTGGCGCGGTCGGGGATCAGATCGCGATCGCCGACCTTGCGTTTGCGCGTGCAGTGGCGGCAGTACATGGCGCAGACGCCGCTGACGTAGAACAGCACGCGGTCGGGATAGCGGTGGGTGATGTTGGGGGCGGGGCTGTCCTCGTCCTCGGCGAGGGGATCGACCATGTCGTGCTGAGCGATGAGAAGCTCGGCGGACAGCGGAAAGCTCTGGCGGAACACGGGGTCGTTCGACCAGTCGTTCTGATCGATGAGCGAGAGGTAATAGGGCGTGACCGCCAGCGGGAACTTCGCTACGGTCATCTCGAGGTCCTGGCGGCCGCGGGCGGGGAAGGAGACGCCGAGCAGACGTTCGAAGGATTTCACGTCGCGGATGGTGTGGCGCAACTGCCAGCGCCAGTCGCGCCACTGCTTGGCCGCGGCGTTCTCGCTGATCAAGCCGGCCAGCTCCAGTTGGCGAACGGAAAGCGCGGGTGTGCCGGACATGGGGATCTCCTCGGTTGAGCGAACCGGTGTCGCGGCGATCGCCGGCACGCGAGGCTTGGGACCGGCTCAGGATGCCAGCGGATGACCGTCAGCCGGACCGCTCGGTGGATCCGGCATCGCGCGGACGTCGAGGACGTCCGGCGAGCTGATCTGCAGATCGGTCTGCAGCAACGCATCCAGCTGCGGCAGCGGCGGGGCCGCCATGATCGCGACGAGCATGTCGAGCAGATCGGCCAACCTCTTGCGATCCTGCAGGTCGATCCGCTGCAGGGCCTGACGCAGAGGATGCCGGTCCGAGTACGGTGTCATCAGGCTGAATTGGCGCCCGGCCTCCGTTGCCGTGACGACGACCCGTCGCCGGTCTCCCGCGGAACGCTCGCGCCGCACCAGGGCTCGGGCCTCCAGGCGATCGAGGATGCGGACCACCGTGCTCGGGCTCAATTGCACAGATCCGGCGAGTTCGCTCACGGTCAGACCGCCGGATTCCGCGAGCTGGTTGAGGCACAGCAACTGCGGCCCGGTGATCTGGTGCTGGGCGATGAGGCGGCGCGAATAGAGGTCGATCGCGCGAATCATCCGGCGCATGGCGATCAGCACGCGGCGTTCGAGTTCGAACGCGCCGGACTGCGGCGCCGGCTCCGCTTCCCGAAAGGACGGTCCGGAGGTCGAAGGATGCACGCGGCGACTCCTGATCGGGCGAAATCTTTGCTATACAAAATAATGTAGTTGCAACTATTGCTGTAGCAAATTTTTTATGATGTCGGGCGACGCTTGACGGCCGCACGAGATATGGCGCGAGTCGACCGATCCACGGCGAAAGCGACAACGATGAGCGAAGATCAAGCATCCGTCGCGCCGCGGTCCCCCGGCGGGCGCTGGCGCACCTTCTTCGACTTCGTGCTGATCGTGGCCGGGGCCAGCCTCAACGCGGCCGCGCTGGCGGTCTTCCTGCTGCCCAACGAGGTCGTCGCGGGGGGGATCACCGGCCTGGCGGTCATCGCGCGCCTGGCGCTCGGCGTGCCTTTCAGCGTCGTCCTGCTGGCCCTGAACCTGCCGTTGCTCATCATGCAATGGCGCCTGCTCGGCGGATTCCGCTCGATCCTGCGCACGCTGGTCGGGGTGACGGTCCTGGCGGTGATGACCGAGGTGCTGCAGCCGCTCTTGCCCGCCGTGACGGAGGATCGCCTGTTGATCATCACCTACGGCGGCGGTCTGGCCGGCCTGGGTCTGGCGATGGTCTTCCACGGCCGCGGCACCACCGGCGGCGCCGACATCCTGGCGCGGTTGTTCCAGCGCTACCGCGGCTGGCGCATCGGCCGCACGATGCTGGCGCTCAATGCCGTCGTCTACACCCTGGCCGGGCTGCTCTTCGGGCCCGAACCGGCCATGGTGGCGCTGCTGCTCTCCTACGTCATGAGCCGCACCCTCGACGCGGTGCTCCACGGCCTGGCCTCCAGCCGGGTCGTGATGATCGTGACGGCGGAGCCGAGCAAGGTGCGGGAGGCGGTCGTGCAGATCATGGGTCGCGGCTTGACGATGATCCCGGCGACCGGTGGCCACAGCGGACGGCGCAAGGGCCTGCTCTACGCCGTCATCCCGCGCGCCGACATCCAGCGCCTCAAGCTGCGCGTCCTGGACAGCGATCCGGCCGCATTCATCACGGTCATGACGCCGCGCGAGGCGGTCGGCGGATTCCATCTCGCGCCGCGCGGGTGAACCGCCGTTGCGCTGGATGCCCGGCCGGTATTCCTATATCATGGTTGGCGGCAATCGCCGCGTCGCGGCCGCCGGTTCTGCCCTCACCCCGACCCTGGCCCTGACACCGGCCGGAAACAGAGCATGCCTCGCGTCGAACGCTCGATCATCGGCATCTTCGGTCGCATCAATGCCGGCAAGTCGACCTGCATGAACCTCCTGACCCGCCAGGAGACCTCGCTCGTCGATCCCCAGCCCGGCACGACCGCCGACATCAAGAGCGCGCTCATGGAGATCCACGCCCTCGGGCCGGTCGAATTGCTGGACACCGCCGGCCTGGACGAAGGGTCCGGCCTCGGTCAGAAGAAGCGGCGCAAGACGCTGGACGCCCTGGGCGAGGTCGACCTGGCGGTGCTGGTCATCGATCCCGTGCAGGTCCTGCTGGCCGGCGATCTGGCGGTCGAGGACGCCGTGAGCGCCGAGGCGCACCGGCGCGGCCGCCGGCTGTGCGTCCTGCTCAATCGGCACGCCGACAGCGACGAGCGCCTGCAGGGGAGCGGCGCCGACTGGGCACAGGCCCGGCGTTTCGCCCTGTCGGCGCTCGCCGACCGCGCCGGCACGCCGATCCATGAGCTGGACCTCGCCGACCGCGACCGCAGCGGCGAGCTGGCGCGCTTCTTGGCCGACGCGGTCGAGCGGCGGCCCCAGACGCCGCCGCTTCTGCCCATGCTCCGGCGCCGCGGCGCGGTGGTGCTGCACATTCCGATGGACGAGGAGACGCCGCAGGGCCGCCTGCTGCGGCCGCAGGAGATGGCCATGGAGGCGTTGCTGCGCGCCGGGGTGCCGGTCGGCCTCTATCGGGTCGATCTGGGCCTGGCCCGCTGCGGTGTTCCCGCCGTGGCCGGACCGCAGCGACGCGGTTTCGTCGATTTCCTGGCGTCGTTCGCGAACTGCGGCGGCGTCCAGCTCGTGATCACGGATTCGCAGGCGATCGATCTCATGCACGCCTGGGTGCCGGACGATATTCCCTTGACGACGTTCTCGATCATGATGATCAACCAGACGGCATGCGGCGACATGTCGGTGTTCGTCGAGGGCGCGCAGGCTCTGGACACCCTGCAGGCGGGCGACCGCGTGCTCATCGCCGAGGCCTGCAACCACGACCGCATCGCCGAGGACATCGGCACGGTCCAGTTGCCGCAGAAACTGGCGGCGGCGGTTCCCGGACTCGAATTCGACCACGCGTTCGGTCGCGAGTTCCCCGACCCCGCGGAGTTGCGCCAGTTCAAGCTGGCGATCCACTGCGGCGCCTGTATGATCAGGCCGCAGAAGCTGGCCGCGCGGGTCGACCGGCTGCTGGCCGCCGGCATCCCGGTCACGAACTACGGCCTGGCCCTCAGCTGGTGCGAAGGCAAGGCCACGCTGGGGCGGGTGCTGGCGCCATGGTTGTCGTGACCGCCCGCGAGCGAGGGATGAACATGACCGCCATGCGAATCTGCAGCTACAGCGCCGTCGCGGTACTCGTGCTGTCCGCCGTTTCGGGATGCAGCAGCCGCGCCGTGGCGCCGCTGGTCGCGGTCGAGGGCGCGCCGCCCGCCGCGGAGGTCGAGCGCTGCCTCGACCGTGCGATCACCGTGTCGAGCTGCCTGCAGCTCTTCCCGCAGACCATGCAGCAATGGCGGGCCAACCTCGACCTCATCGCCGACCTGCAGCCGGCGCTCGTCGGCCGCGCGGTGCAGGTGTGGGGCTGGGAGCATCTGATGCTCTTGAGCATGAACGGCCTCGCGCGGCGCGTGCAGCAAGTGCATCTCAGGGCGCCGGATGCCGTGTTGCAGGGCTGCATCTTCGAGTTCATCAGCCGCGATATCGAGCTGGTCGCCGTGCCGGCGCACGTGCAGCGCGAATTCGACCTCGAGCCGGTCGAGCGCAACTACGATTTCGAGGCCATGCTGCCGGTGGACGACGATCCGGACCTCGCGCCCGGCTGGGACCACACCGGCTTCACGCCGGACGTCACGCGTCTCGAAACGCGCCTCTGGTTCTTCCATCTGGCGACGCTCTACATCGACGCGGGCCTCGAGGCGATCCATCTCGGCAACATCGGCCGCGTGGTCGCGCGCGACCGCGACCTCGATCTGACCGCCGACCTCCTGCAGCGCATCCGCGCGTACGCCGCCGCGCACGCCCGCCGCGGCTGGGTCATGCTCGATGCCCACACGCACGGCCTGGTGCGCGATGATCGTCTCCTGCTGGATTTCCACTCCTGGCCGCTGCGCCTGCGCGAGGTCGGTCCGCGGGAGCAGGAGAACGTCGTCCTGGAACTGGGCTTCCATGATTCGATCTACGGCCGCAGCCGCGGCGGCATCACGCCTGCCGGCCGCCTCGTGCGCAGCCAGCGCTTCCTCATCGAAGTGGACGGCGGCTACGCGGGGACGCCGCCCGGCGAGTGCGAGGTCATCGAGTGCGTCTGGGGCTACGACGAGATCACCTGGTTCGCGCGCCAGCCGTCGGCGCGCCGCGACAAGCTGCTGCAGTACTTCTGGCGGCGCATACCGGAGCTGGACCCGGTCGGCCGCTTCCAGGTGCCGGGTGTACGCGAGATCCAGACCCTGGCGAAGGACCCCTGCCGCGCCTACCTGGTGCACGACGCCGACGTGCTGCCCTGCGGCGGCGGACAGCGTCCGATCGTGGCCGAGATGTGGGGTCCGGCGCCTTAGCGCCGGCGATTCCCGGTCGACCAGCGGCGCGCGCGACTCGCGCGCTCAGCGCCAGGAGAAGATCAGCGGCACCGGCGCTTCGGCCAGGCCTGCCACGGCGGCGGCTCCTGTGCGCCCTGGCCGGACGTGACTATCATGAAGGGCCGACGCCCCGGCACCGCGCCGGGCGGTCTGCATGCTGCGATCTCGGGAAGCGAGAAGGAGCGGCGGGCATGAGCAAGCAGAAGAACGTCCTCGGCGGGCCGCTCGAACCCTGCAGCGCGCAGCCGTTGACGGGTTTCTACCGCACGGGCTGCTGCGACACCGGCCCCGACGACATCGGCTTGCACGCCGTTTGCGTGGTGGCCTCGGCCGCGTTCCTCGAGTTCAGCCGCGGCGCCGGCAACGATCTCAGCACGCCGAATCCCGCCTGGGGATTCCCCGGCCTGAAGCCCGGCGACCGCTGGTGCCTCTGCGCGTCCCGCTGGCAGGAGGCGCTGGAGGCCGGCATGGCCCCGCCGGTGATCCTGGCCGCGACGAACGAGAGCGCCCTGGATGTGGTCTCGTTCGTCGACCTGCTGGAGCACGCCATCGATCCGGCGGGCAAGGCCGAGGGGCGTGGCGGACGCGGATCGTGACGCGCGCTCCGGCGCCGAGCCGGGGAGCTCAGCGCCGGACGGCAGCGGCGCGGTCGGTGCCGAACGACCTCGAACACCGCGTCGCAGCGTCTCGATAGCGCCGCCTGGGCCGATCTACTCCATCTGCTCGAAGATCGCGGCGAGGTCGTACACGACACCGTCGACCGTGAACGTGCCGGTGATGCTGTCGGGTTCGCTGTCCTCCGGACCGCCGCTGAGCCAGGTCGCGAGGCCGTTGATGAACATGGTCTGGATCGTGGTGCCGCTGGTCCGCTCCCTCAGGACCAGGCCGCCGGCGATCTCCAGGCGTTTCGTCGATTGCACGATGCGCGTCGTGAGCGTGATGGTGCCGTTGACCAGAGGTCCCGTCGGCGGATCGGGATCCATGCTGCTGCAGATGATCTGCAACTGGAACCCGTCGATGAACTCGTCGGGAATCTCTTGCGGACTGATCGAGATCCCGCTGATGGGCGGCACGTCGTCGTCCATCACGGCGAGGATCAATCCGAAGACGCCGTCGGCGGCCTCGAACACTTCCAGCGGGATATCCTGATCGATCGGCTTCAGCGGCTCGTCGTCGTCGCTGCAGGAAGCCAGCGCGAAGCAGCCAGCCACGAGGACTGCGGTGATCAGGAAGTGGTGTTTCCGCGCATGCATCTCCAACCTCCGTCGAGATCCGGTTCATCGCCGGCCGTCCGTCGCCGGCGCCAACTGCTATCGTGCTGGTTCGGTCGGCGGGCGGCAATGTTTATCGGATTCTACGTTTCGATCATGCTTGCCGACAATCGCCGCGCGCGTTTCGTCGCGGCGGGTTGGCCGCCGCTTCCTGCGCCGGCGCCATTGACGCGCCGCACACCGGTGCGTAACGTCACGCAGGTGGATGCCATTCGGCCGTAAGACATTTTTCGACAGTTGGTTATGCCTGATGTTGGCAAGTGCGCGGGCCGTGCGCTGGGCGCGCGGTTCGACGCAGAGGGAGGCGCAGAATGCCGGATCCGTGACCGACCCCACACAACGCGGGAGCACCGCCATGCGTACGCTGCTCAGCCACCTCCTCGGCGCCGCCATGACCGCAGTCCTGCTGCTGCTGGCCCTGGCGCTCGGCAGCTGCGGGCCCGACACGGTCGTCGTGCCGGACCTCGCCGAAAGCAGCCTGCCATTTCCCGACACGCCCGACCAGCTCATGCTCAACTACCAGACGGCCTACGGTTCGCGATCGCTCGCCGACTACGCCGCCACGCTGCACCCCGACTTCGCCTTCGTCGAGACGGACGGCGGCACGTACGGCCGGGATGTCGAGCTGCGGATCGCCGCCCGCATGTTCAGCGGCGAGGACTACGTCTCGACGGCGGGCACCATCGCGGGGATCACGCGCATCGAGTGGCTGGAGCTGCGCGGACTCGGGGCGTGGGAGGACGTCGCTGATGGGGACCGCGACGCGGTGCGCCGCGCCTACCGCGTGGATCTGCGTTTCCACCGCACCGATCAGTCCGTGCTGAGCGTGCGCGGGCGCGCGGTCTTCACCTTGGTTCGCGAACCGGCCGCGCTCGAGGATGGCACGCCGCGCGTGGGCTTTCGTGTCTGGCGAATCGAGGACCGCACCGATTGAACGCCGGAGCGGCTCCGGCGAATCGCCGGCGGGCCGGCGGCGCCTCCGCACGAGGTCCGCCGGCCCGCTGCGTACGGGCAGCGCGGCTTGCCAGCGCGCCGGCAGCTACGCCGACGCCTGCCGCCGGAAGTACTCGTCCAGGTCCTTGTCTCCGCGACCGGACAGGTTGACCACCACGAGATCGTCGCGGCTGGCCGTGCCGCGCAGTTGTTCGAGATACGCCAGCGCATGGCTGCTCTCGAAGGCCGGGATGATGCCCTCGAGCCGGCTGAGCCGAGCGAACGCCGCCAGGACCTCGTCATCGGTGACCGCGGCGTAGCTGACGCGCCCGAGGTCTTTGAGGTAGGCGTGCTCCGGTCCGATGCCCGGGTAGTCCAGACCGGCGGCGATGCAGTGGTTCCCGCCTGGCGCGACCTCGCCCTCGGGCACGCAGTACGTGTTCATGCCGTGGATCACCCGCGGCGTCCCGCAGGTCAACGTCGCCGCGTGGCGGTCCGTGTGCACGCCGGAGCCGGCCGCCTCGACGCCGACCATGCGGACGGCGGGGTCGTCGAGCATCGCGTGGAACAGGCCGATGGCGTTGCTGCCGCCGCCCGCGCAGGCGACGAGCAGGTCGGGCAGACGGCCGTGCTGCGCGAGGCACTGCTCGCGCGCCTCGCGGCCGATGACCGCCTGGAAGGTGCGCACCATGAGCGGGTACGGATGCGGGCCGACGGCCGACCCGAGCAGGTAGAACGCCTTCTGGCTGTCGGAGACCCAGGCGCCGATCGCCTGATCGACCGCCTCGGTGAGCGTGCGGTCGCCCTGTTCGGCGGCGACCACGCGCGCGCCCAGCAGCTCCATGCGCTGCACGTTGGGGCGCTGGCGCCGCATGTCCTCGGCGCCCATGTGGATCTCGCAGGCCAGGCCCAGCCGCGCCGCGACGGCCGCCGTCGCGGTGCCGTGCTGCCCCGCTCCCGTCTCGGCGATGATCCTCGTCTTGCCCATGCGCCGGGCTAGCAGCGCCTGGCCCAGGCAGTTGTTCAGCTTGTGCGCGCCGAGGTGGTTGAGGTCTTCGCGCTTCAAGAGGACCGTGAAGCCGAGGTGTTCGCTCAGCCGCCGCGCGTGGTACAGGGGCGTCGGCCGGCCCGAGTAGTCGCGCAGCTCGGCCGCGAGTTCGGCCTGGAAGACCTCGTCATCGCGCACGGCCAGGAAGGCGTCGGTGAGTTCCTGCAGGGGCGCCTCGAGCGGCGGCGGCACGAAGCGACCGCCGTACGGGCCGAAGAAGCCGTTCTCGTCGGGGTTGCCGGGCTGGATCTGCGGTGCGTTGGCGGCCATGGTCGAGTCCTCCTGGGTTGGTCGGTTGCTGGGCTTCGGCCGAAAGGCGACCGACTGAATCGGAAAAAAGGACCGCCGGCTTCCTGCGGGAAGCCGGCGGTCAGGTCGTGCGCTCTAGCGCGAGGCCCCGGTCAGGGCAGACCCGTCCGTCCGGCGGTGCGCCACCACCAGGACTGGATACGCGGGTTCTGCTGCCGGGACAGCCTCATGATTCGATACCTCGTGCGATGATTATACACGAGCTGCGGGGCGAAGACAAGAGCGTTCTGGGTCTTATACCCGCCCGCTTCGCCGTCGCCGTGCGCGGGGATCGCCGCCGGTCAACGGTAGCGGGTCGCCAGGATCTCCAGATGATGGCCGCTGTGCCCGCAGATGATGTAGGGCAGCGCGAGCGCCGAGATCTCCTTGCCGTCGGCCACGCCGCGGCGGGCGAGGTCCGCGGGTCGCAAGCCGCGCAAGAACAGCACGGTCGCGCGACGCAGCAGCACGAACTCGTCGCGCAGGTCGCCGATCGGCACGCGGTCGAAATCGGCGCCGGCGAGCCATACGTCCTGGTCCATGCCCGGCAGCGCGGCGCCGTCGCCGCGGGCGATGCTGGTGGCCCGGTAGGCGAAGAGCCGCTCGGTGTCGATGAGGTGGCCGACGACCTGCTTGATGCTCCACTTGCCGGGGGCGTAGCGGAAGAGGGCGGCCTGATCGTCGAGGGGGCGCAGCAGAGACTCGGCCGTCTCGATCTGGCTCGCCAGCTCGGCGAGCACGTCGGCCTCGCGGCACCGGTCGACGTAGCCGCGATAGAAGGGCGCGTAGTCGGCGGCGGTCGGCCGGGGTATCCCGCGGCTCACGACCCCGCTCCCGGCTTGCGACTCCGGAACCGGCCCAGGCCGAAGCCGGTCAGGAAACCGATGCCCAGCGGCAGCAGGACCACCAGGATCAACGACAGCGGCACGCGCCAGAACAACAGCCGCAATTCGACGGTCGCGGCGTTCTGCAGCGCGACGACGACCGCCAGGAGGACGAGCGCGATGGTGAGCCAGAGTTTCACGTGGAGACCCTTCGTCGAGAGACATTCGCGGGTCGGATCTGTCGTGGGCATGCGGACGCCTGTCGACCAACAGGTTACTGCAGGTCGTGACCACGGCAACAGGCGACGGCGAAGGCAGGACAGGGCATCTTCGGTTTCGGGTCGCGCGCGCCGTTCTTATCTTGCCGCCATGAACCGCCAAACCGAGCTGCCGGCGACCCGCACCATCATCCTGACCGGCGCCACGCGCGGTCTCGGCCGGGCTCTGCTCGGCGAGTTCGCGCGCGCCGGCCACGCCGTGCTGGGCTGCGGGCGGTCGGCCATGGCCGTGCTCGCGCTGCAGAACGCGTATGCCGCGCCGCACGACTTCGCCGCGGTCGACGTGGCCGACCATGCGGCGGTCGCCGTCTGGGCCAAGCGCGTGCTCGCGAGCCACGGCGCGCCGGACCTGGTCGTCAACAACGCCGGCGTGATCAACGCGCCGGCGCCGTTGTGGAAGGTCGGCGCGCCGGACTTCGCGCGCGTCATGGACGTGAACGTCGACGGCACGGTCAACGTGATCCGGGCCTTCGTGCCGGCGATGATCGCCGCCGGCCGCGGCGTCGTCGTCAACCTCAGCTCGGGCTGGGGCAGGTCGACCTCGCCCGACGTGGCGCCCTACTGCGCGAGCAAGTGGGCGATCGAGGGGCTCACGCGCGCCCTGGCGCAGGAGCTGCCGCGACCGCTGGCCGCCGTCGCGGTCAGCCCCGGCGCGGTCGACACCGACATGCTGCGGCAAGTCTGGGGCGATGACGCGGGTGCCTATCCCGACGTGGCCGCGTGGGAGCCGCGCGCGGCGGCGTTCCTGCTCGCGCTGGGACCGGCGGACAACGGCAAGTCGCTCACGACGCCGCGGTGAGGCCCGGGCGTCGTCTGCGCCGTCGCCTCGCGACGCGACGGAACTACGTGAGCGAGCCGGCGGTTCGTTCCAGACTCTGGATCTTCCGCCTCGCCACCGCCAGCGCCGCCAGCGCCGCCGACCAGGTGATGCCGAGGATCGTCCACCAGATGCCCGTCAGGCCCCAGCCGAGCACCTGCGTGCCGAGCCAGAACAGCAGGAGCGGCGCGGCGATCTGGCGATACAACCCGATCCACAACGCGAGATGCGGCAGCTTGAGTCCCTGCAGCGCCGAGGTGTTGATGAAGAGGATCATGTAGGCGTACTGGATCAGCGCCGCGACGCGCAGGTACCGCGCGCCGATCGCGATCACCTCCGCGTCGCGCGTGAACAGCCCCAGCAGCGGGCGCGCGGCGGCGAAGATCGCGACCGAACCCACCAGCGCGACCACGGCGCCGTAACCCAGGCACGTGCGGATCGCCGCGCGCACGCGGTCGAGGCGGCCCGCACCGCCATTCTGGGCGGCGAGCGTCAGCGCGGCGACGTTCAGGCCGAGCGCCGGCAACAGGACGATCTGCTCGATGCGCGTGGCGGCGCCGTAGGCCGCCACGGTCTGTTGACCGAAACGGCTCAGGAACCACGTGATGATGAAGATGCCGACCGCGATCGACATCATGTTCAGACTGGCGGGGACGCCCTGGCCGACAATGGCGCGCAGGGTCGGCCCGTGCGGCCGCCAGCGCGCTCCCTGGCCGCGGGCCAGCAGACCGGTCCGACCCACGCGCCGGGCCAGGAGGATGACCCCGCCCAGCTGCAGCACCACGGTGGCCGCGGCGATCCCCGCGACGCCCATCGCCGGGACGCCGAGACCGCCGTACATGAACCAGGGGTCGAGGCCCACGTTGAGGATCGCCCCGACGATCAGGAAGTCGCGGAACGATCGCGTATCGCCCTGGGCGTTGAGCATGCCGTTGAGCATGTAGACGGCGAACACGAAACCGCTGCCCAGCAGGATCACGTGGATGTACTCGAGGCAGATCGCCAGGTACGCGTCGCTGGCGCCGAGCAGGCGGAAGAGCGGCGCCGCGGTCAGGTACCCGGTCGTCATCGCGATCGCCGCGGAGGCCACGACCAGGATCAGACCCTGCGAGGCGACCAGCGCCGCCTCGCGGCGGTCGCCTTTGCCCAGGGCGTGGCCGATGAGCGCCGTCGCGCCCGTCGAGAATCCCGAGCCCATCGCGATCAGCGTGAAGAAGACCGGGAACGACAGCGAGAGCGCGGCCAGGGCGTCGGTCGAGAGCATGCCCGCGTAGAAGGTGTCGACCACGTTGAGCATGGTGTTGAAGAAGAAACCGACGCTGGCGGGAATGGCGAGGTGGCGGACCAGACCGCCGATCGGGGCAGCGGTGAGAGACGGACCCGTGACGGACTGGCGGCAGGCGGGCATGAAGGCTCCTGGCGGTTCGCGGCTCCGGGCATGGCGGCAATCTAGCCGATGCAGGGCGGGCGAGCCAATCCGAGCTCTGCCTCGACGTCCGCCGAACCGGCGTGCTATCGTAGGCGCACGGACTTCGCCGCCGGGAGCCGACATGATCGCCAGGATCCGCCGCCACCATCAGCGCCCGCGCCGCCGCGGGATCCGCGTCCTGCTGGCCGTCGCCGGCAGCCTGGTCGGACTGGCGCTCCTGCTGGGGCTGATCGCGACGCTCGCCGTGCGCGGCAGCCTCGCGCGGCTCACGGGCGAAAGGCCGCTCGCCGGCCTGGACGCTGTGGTCACCGTCACGCGCGATGCGTTGGGCGTGCCCGACATCACGGCCGCCAGCCGCCGGGACGCGGCGCGCGCGTTGGGCTACCTGCATGCGCAGGATCGTTTCTTCCAGATGGATCTGCAGCGCCGCAACGCGGCGGGCGAGCTGGCCGCCCTGCTCGGTCCGCTGGCCCTGGAGATGGATCGCGACACCAGGCGCCACCGATTCCGCGTCCGGGCCGCCCAGGTCGTCGCGCAGACCCGCGACCATGAGCGCGCGATCCTCGCCGCCTACACCGAAGGGGTCAATGCCGGTCTGCGGGATCTTCGCGTGCGGCCCTGGGAGTACCTCGTCTTGCGCCAGCAGCCCCAGCCGTGGCGGCCCGAGGACACGGTCCTGACGCTCTACACGATGTTCCTGGACCTGAGCCTGGCGACGGCGTCGTCGGAACTGGCCTGGGCCGCCGTGCGGGACAACCTGCCCGCGGCGTTGGCCGCGTTCCTGCTGCCGCTGGCGACCCGCTGGGATGCGCCGCTGCAGGATGATCCCCTGCCGCTCGCTGGCGTGCCCGATTCGACGCTCGTGGACGTGCGGACCTGGGATTTCGACGGCAAGAGCTGGCAATCGTTCCTCGAACCCGACGCGGCCGATTCGACGGGCAGCAACAACTGGGCCGTCGCCGGCTCGCGCACCGGACATGGCGGCGCGCTGCTGGCCAACGATATGCACCTCGGCCACGGTCTGCCCAACATCTGGTATCGCGCCCGTTCGAGCTGGCCCGCGGACGGCGGCCGCCGCGCGGTCGTGGGCGTCACGCTGCCGGGCACGCCGGCATTCGTCGCCGGCAGCAACGCGGACGTCGCCTGGGGCTTCACCAACAGCGAGGGCGACTGGGTCGACCTCGTGATCCTCGAAACGGACACGACCGATGTCGCGCGCTACCTGACGCCCGACGGTTGGCGCGAGTTCGTCGAGACGACGGAGATCATCGCGATCGAGGGCGGCCGGCCCGACACGCTCGTCGTCAGCGAGACGATCTGGGGCCCCGTCTGGACGCAGGACACGCAAGGTCGCCCGGTGGCGCTGCGCTGGACCGCCCACGACACCGAGGCGGTCAACCTTTCGCTGCTGCGCTTCGAATCGGCCGGGGACGTCGCAGAGATCGTGGCGCTCGCCGGCAGCGTCGGCATTCCGCCGCAGAACCTGGTCTGCGCCGATCGCACGGGACGCATCGCCTGGACCATCGCCGGGCGCATTCCGCGCCGCGTGGGCTGGGACGGCCGCCTGCCGGCGTCCTGGGCCGACGGCCGGCATCGCTGGGACGGCTACCTCGAGCCGGCCGAACAGCCGCGCCTGCTCGATCCGGTCGAAGGGCTGCTGTGGACCGCGAACAACCGCATCGTCGGCGGCGCCGACCTGGTCCTCGTCGGCGACGGCGGCTACGCGCTGGGCGCCCGTGCGAGCCAGATCCGCGACGGATTGCGCGCGCTGCCGGCGCCCGTCGAGTCGGATATGCTGGCGCTGCAGCTCGACGACCGCGCGCTCATGCTCGACCAGTGGCGCGAGAAGCTGCTGGCGGTGCTGGACCGGGAGGCCGAGGCCCGCCCGCTCGACGACGCGCGCGGCGAGTTCGCGCGCATCGTGCGCGACGAGTGGGAAGGTCGCGCCGTGCCCACGTCGGTGTCGTACCGCCTGGTGCGCAACACGGTCTTCGCGATCATCGACCGCGTCTACGAACTGCTGACCAAGCCGTGCCGCGATGCCGACGCGGACTTCGCGCCGCGCTGGCTGCCCTATCGCCACGCGGTCGCCTGGGAGTTGTTGAGCGAGCGACCTGCGCACCTGCTGCCGGCCGGCGCCGCCGATTGGGACGCGGTCGTGCTGGACGCGGTCGACCAGGTCGGCGAGTACGCGACGCGCGACGGCCGCGATCTGCGGGACTACACGTGGGGCGCGCAGAACGTGGTGCGCGTGGCGCATCCGTTCGCCCGCCTCGCGCCGCGTCTCGCGCGTTGGTTGGCGGCGCCGCCCGAGGCCTTGCCGGGCGACGCGTCGCTGCCGCGGGTGCAGGGGCGCACGAGCGGCGCGAGCCAGCGCCTGGTGGTCTCGCCGGGCCGCGAGCAGGACGGCATCTTCCACATGCCGGGCGGCCAGAGCGGCCACCCGCTATCGCCCTTCTTCCTCGCGGGCCACGACGACTGGGCCGCGGGTCGCGCGTCGCCGCTCCTGCCGGGGCCGGCGCGCCATCTGCTGCGGCTCGTGCCACGCTAGACGACCGCTTATCTTGTTCGGGCGCGACCGCCGCGTCGACGAACTGGCCGGCTGATCGTCAGCCACGGAGAGTGCCGCATGCTCCTTACCGTCGAGCAAGCCTGCGCCATGGTGGACGCGCGCTGCCACACCCTCGCGCCGCGGGAGGTGCCCATCCTCGAAGCGCTCGGACGGGTGCTGGCCCGGGATGTGCGTTCGGATATCGACGTCAGCCCGTTCGACAACTCGGCGATGGACGGCTACGCGGTCCGCGCGGCCGACACCGCGGGCGCGAGCGCGCAGGCGCCGGTGACCTTGCGGGTCGTCGCGAACATCGCGGCCGGCGATTACGACCAGACGCCGCTGGCGGCCGGCGAGGCCGCTCGCATCATGACGGGCGCGCCGCTGCCGCCGCGGGCCGACGCCGTGGTCATGATCGAGCAGACCGAGAGCGGCGAAGGCGAGGGCCGCGCGGGCGGCACCGTGCGCATCCGCCAGGCGGTCGCGCCCGGCGAGCACATCCGCCGCCGCGGCGAGGAGGTCGCCGCGGGAGCGGTCGTGCTGAGGGCAGGCGATGTCGTCGGTCCGGCCGCGGTGGGCTTGCTGGCGGCGACGGGACACGCGACGGCCCAGGTCTACGGCCGGCCGCGGGTGGCGGTCATCGCGACCGGCGACGAGCTGGTCGAAGCGGCCGAGAGGCCTGGCCCCGGCAAGATCCGCAATTCGAACTCCTACTCGCTCTCCGCCCAGGTGCTGGCGGCAGGCGGCGAGCCGCTGCGTCATCCCATCCTGCGCGACGATCCCGGCGTGGTGCGCGCGGTCTTCCGGCAAGCGGCGGCCGAGTCCGATTTCGTCCTGACCTCGGGCGGGGTCAGCATGGGCGACCACGACTACATCAAGCAGACCCTGGCCGAGGTCGGCGAGCTGGACTTCACGCGCGTCGCCATGCGGCCCGGCCAATGGCAGACCTTCGGCGCGATCGACGGCGTGCCGTTCTGCGGCCTGCCCGGCAATCCGACCTCGACGTTCGTCGGCTTCGAGATCCTCGTCCGCCCTGCGTTGCGCCGGATGCAAGGGCACGCGCACTGCGCGCGCCCGCGCGCCAAGGCGATCCTCGCCCACGACGTCAAGAAGAACCCCGCGCGGCGGTACTTCTTCCGCGCGACGTTCGCCCGGGCGGCCGACGGCGCCTTGAGCGTGACGCTGGCGGGCAACCAGTCGTCGGCGCTGCTGACCTCCGCGCACCTGGCGAACTGCCTGCTGGTCCTGCCCGAGGGCGAGAAGCGCTTCGCGGCCGGCAGCGAGGTCGAGATCGTGCGGCTCGATCAGGAGGCGGGGCCGGCATGACGCGCGACGAGCGGCGCGCCGGGGACGGCCCGGGCGAGCGCAAGCTCTTCAAGGACTGGTTCGACCGGCAGGCGGCGCGCAGGCTCGGGGCTCAGATCGCTGCCGTCTGGCCCGCGTTCGACGAGGCGCGATTCGTGCGCCATGCCACGCGCGGGCTCGATCGACTCGAATTGCTGGCGCGCGTGCAGGTCCTCGCCGACGCGCTCGCCGCCGGTTTGCCCGACCACGTTCCTGACGCGCTCGACATCTTGACTCGCAGCCTGCCCCCGGTTGCGCCCGACGACGGGCTGCAGACCGATGGTTGGCTGCAGTGGCCGATCGGCCAGTACATCGCCGACCATGGCGTGCCTCATCTCGACGCCTCGCTGCTGGCGATGACCGAACTGACCATGCGCTTCACGTCCGAGTTCGCCGTGAGGCCGTTCCTCGCCCGGCAGCCGGCCGAAACGCGGGCCAGGCTGCTGGAGCTGACGCGGCATCCGAACCCGCACGTGCGGCGCTGGTGCAGCGAGGGTACGCGGCCGCGGCTGCCCTGGGGCAAGCGCTTGACGGCGTTGATCGCTGATCCCTCGCCGAACTGGCCGATCCTCGAGGCGCTCAAGGACGATCCGGAGCTCTACGTGCGCCGGTCGGTCGCCAACCACCTGAACGACATCGCCAAGGACCACCCTGACCTCGTGCTGGCCCGCTGCCGCGCCTGGCGGCAGCAAGCGACGCCGGAGCGCCTGTGGATCATCGGCCGTGCGTTGCGGACCCTCGTCAAGGCGGGCCACCCCGACGCGCTCGCTCTGCTCGGCTTCTCGCCGGCCGCCGACGTCGCGGCGCGGTTGGCCGTCAGCCCGCGCCGACTCGCGATCGGCGACGCGCTGCAGCTCGACGCGGTCCTTCGTAACGACGGCACGCAGCCCGTGCGCCTCGTCGTCGATTTCGTGCTGCATTTCGCGCGGCCTGCGGGCAAGTCGTCGGCGAAGGTCTTCAAGTGGACCAAGCTGGAGCTCGCGCCCGGCCAGCAGACCGCGATCGGCAGGAGGTTCCCTCTGCGGCAGACGAGCACGCGCACGCTGCACCCCGGCCGTCACCGTGTCGAGCTGCAGGTCAACGGCGGCCGGGTCGCGGCGTCGGCGTTCACGTTGGCCGTACCCTGAGCGACGCGCGCGGCCGTCGGCGATGGCGGCGATTTCGCAAGACCCGACGCGCCGGTCGTGGTAAGCTGCGAGCCGGCTCTCTGCACGCACCGCGAGGAGTCTCGCCATGCCACCCGAAGATGCGACGATCCGCAGGCCGGCGCCGTTGGTCGAGCCCACCGCGACGCAGCCCCCGATCGTGATCGTCAGCGACGGCACGGGCAGCAGCGCCGAGCACCTGGTGCGGTCCATGCTCGTGCAGTTCGGCGATCCCGCGGTGCCGATCTTCAAGCTGCCAGGCATCACGCGGGCCGACGAGATCGAGCAGGCGATCGAGCTCGCCCGTCTGCGCCAGGCCCTGCTGGTCGTGCACACGATCCTCGCGCCTGAATTGCGCCAACAGCTCCAGCAGGGCTGTCGCGCCTACGGCATCGCCGAAGCGGACCTCGTCGGCGGCATGCTCCTGCCGCTGATCGCGAGGTTCGGCGCGCCGAGCAGTTTTCGCCCGGGCCTCTACCGGCGGCTGCACGGCGAGTACTTCCAGCGCGTCGAAGCGATCGACTACGCGATCAGCCACGACGATGGCCAAGGATTGGACACGCTCGCCACGGCCGACGTCATCCTGCTCGGCGTCTCGCGCACCGGCAAGACGCCGCTCAGCATGTACCTCGCGATGCAGGGCTACAAGGCGGCGAACGTACCGCTGGTGGCGGGCATCGCGCCGCCCCGCCAGCTCGATGATTGCGATCCGCGCCGGCAGGTCGGCCTGGTCATCAACACCGGCCTGCTCCTGGAGTATCGCAGCCATCGCCAGTCCGGCCTCGGCGCCCTGCCCGGCCTGTACACCGATCCCAGCGTTGTCTTCCACGAGATGGAGACCGCCCGCGCCTACTTCCGCCGGCGCCGCCTGCCGCTCGTGGACGTGACCAACAAGCCCATCGAGTCGAGCGCCGCCGAGGTCGTCACCAGGCTGTCGCACCGGGTCGGCCGCGAGAACCTGCCGGGGCAGGAACTCTGAGGACCGGCCGCGAGCCGGCGACAATAGATGGTGAACTCCGCGGGCGAGCGTGGTAGGATCTCCTGGCTGTCTTCTGGGATATTCGTCGCCGCAACGTTTCGCCCGCTCGCGACAGGAGCTTGCCGTGAACCAGCGACGACCCGGTCCGAACGAACCGACGGGAGCCGGACGGCCAGCCGTTTCGCGCCCGACGGCGTTGATCCCTCTGCTGCTCGTCTTCGGCGCGACCGTGTTGGGAATCATCGTCGTGATCCTGGCGACCGATCCGTTCGAGTCGCCTGTCGGCGCGCCGGCCGACCGCGCGTTCAGCCCCGCCGACTTCCCGGCGCTGTTCGCGCGCGACGACGCGCTCGCCGGGCTCGCCGCGGCCGGCCCGCAGGCGCTCTTCCCGGTGCCCGCGCCGCCGTTCCGGGATCCGGACGTGTTCCCCTGCGCGAATTGCCACGCGGACCTCGAGCCCGACGACACGCGTCGCGAGCTGGTCATGTTCCACGACGAGATCGAGCTGCGGCACGACGAGGAGCACCGCTGGTGCCTCGATTGCCACGACCGCGACAACCGCGACTTCCTGCGGCTCGCCAGCGGCCAACTGGTCGAGTTCACTGCATCCTACCGCCTCTGCGGCCAGTGCCACGGCACCCAGTTCCGCGATTGGCGGGCCGGGATCCACGGCCTGCGCACGGGCTTCTGGGACGGCCCCAAGCGCTATCTCCTCTGCGTGCATTGCCACGATCCGCACGCGCCCCGCTTCGCGCCGATCGCGCCGCTGCCGCCGCCGATCAGACCGCAGTTCCTGCGGACCGGACCGACCTCTCTGGCCGCCGCCTCGGAGGAGTGAGATGCCGCACCGATCGAACGAGAACCCGGTTCAGGATCCGCAGCGCGCCGCGCTCACGGAGCGGCGGGTCGCCGTCCCGCGGCCGGGTCCGCTCAACCGCCGGGACTTCTTGACTGCAGTCGGCCTCGCTGCCGCCGGGGCGCTCGCCGGTTGTTCTTCCAGCCAGCGCGAGGAGCTGTTCAAGCAGCGCTTCGTCGAACTCTCGCCGGACGATGTCGCACGGCGGCTCGAACGCCTGCGCGCGAAATACGAAGGCGCCTTCAGCCAGACGGTCTCGTTGCAGGCGACGCCGCCGCGGCCGCAGACGGCCTTCGGCTATGCGCTCGATCTGGCCCGCTGCATCGGCTGCCGCCGCTGCGTCTACGGATGCGTGAAGGAGAACAACCAGTCGCGCGATCCCCAGATCCACTGGATCAGCGTGCTCGAGCTCGAGAAGGAGCGGGGCATCGATCTGCACCACGCGAACCTCTACTACGATCCCGAAACCGTCCCCGAACCAGACAAGTTCTACATGCCGGTCGCCTGCCAGCAGTGCCGCAACGCGCCGTGCGTGCGCGTTTGCCCGGTGGGGGCGACCTACGCCGATCCCGACGGCATCGTCGTCATCGATTACGACTGGTGCATCGGCTGCCGCTGCTGCATGGCGGCCTGCCCTTACGGCGCGCGGTCGTTCAACTGGGCGAGGCCGCGGGTTCCGGCGGCCGAGCTCAATCCCGATCTCCACGTCCTGGGCAACCGGCCGCGACCCCGCGGCGTCGTCGAGAAATGCACCTTCTGCATCCAGCGCGTGCGCGACGGCCGCTATCCCGCCTGCGTCGAGATCTGCCCGGTCGGCGCGCGCAAGTTCGGCAACCTGCTCGATCCCGAAGACGAAGTGTCGCGCATCCTGCGTGAGAAGCGGGTGTTCGTCCTGAAGGGCGAGCTGCGCACCGATCCCGCCTTCTACTACTTCTACGGTTAGCCGGAAGGAGCGCGCGTGGCGGCGTACGCGATGATCAAGGACATGGCGCGGTACGCGTTCAACGGCGGCCGCATCTACTGGACCTGGCTGGCGGCGCTCGGCGCGCTGATCGTCTGGGGCGGCCTGGCCTACGTCGACCAGCTGCGCGACGGCCTCATCGTCAGCAACATGCGCGATCAGGTCTCCTGGGCGTTCTACATCGGGAACTTCACGTTCCTGGTGGGGGTCGCCGCGGCGGCGGTCGTGCTGGTCATTCCGGCGTACATCTATCATTGGAAGCCGATCAAGGAGATCGCGGTCCTCGGCGAGATCCTGGCGATCAGCGCGATCGTCATGGCGTTGCTCTTCGTCGTCGTCGACATGGGACGGCCGGAGCGTTTCTGGCACCTGATCCCGGGCGTGGGCAAGATGAATTTCCCCGGCGCGCTGCTCGCCTGGGACGTCCTGGTCCTGAACCTCTATCTCGTGCTCAATCTGGTCATCGTGCTGCATTTTCTGCACCGCGGCGTGCAGGACCGCCCGCCGAACCTGCGCCTGGTCGTTCCGTTGATCCTGCTCTCGATCCCCGCCGCGGTCGGCATCCACACGGTGACGGCTTTCATCTACTCCGGCATGGTGGCCCGCCCGTACTGGAACGTCTCGATCCTCGCCCCCCGCTTCCTCGCCTCGGCGTTCTGTTCCGGGCCGGCGATCCTGCTCATCGTCTTCCAGATCCTGCAACGGACGACGCGCATCGAGATCAAGGACGAAGCCATCCAGAAGATCGCCGAGCTGATGGCCTACGCCATGTTCCTGAACCTGTTCATGCTCGGCGCCGAAGTGTTCACCGACTACTATTCGGGCACCGAGCACATCGTCCACATGCACTACCTGTTCACCGGATTGAATGGCCATACGGCGCTCGTTCCCTACGCCTGGACCTTCGTCGCCTGCGGCGTGGCCGCCTTCCTGCTGTTCTTGATCCCCGCCACGCGCCGCAACATCATCACGCTGAACCTCGGCTGCCTGCTCATCTACTCGAGCGTCTACATCGAGAAAGGCATGGCGCTGGTCATGCCCGCCTTCACGCCGAGCACGCTGGGCGAGATCGTCGAGTACACGCCGACCTTGCACGAGCTGCGCATCGGCGCGGCGATCTTCTCGGTCGGATTCCTGATCTTCACCCTGCTCTGCCGGATCGCGATCCCGATCATGACCGGCGAGGTCGCGGCGCGGCGCTTGGCGGTGCGCGACACGGGACGCGGCGCGCCGGGGACGGTGACCGCGGCGGCGGCGCCGCCGGCCGCGCGCTGACATGCCGCCGGGCGTGTACGGCCCCTATCTGGTCGCGTGCATCCTGCTGACGATCGCGCCGGGCCCTGACAACATCCTGGTCGTTTCGCTCGGATTGTCGCGCGGTCGGCGTCCCGCGGTGCTGGCCGCCTGGGGCATGGTATCCGGTGTGCTCGTGCACACCCTGGCCGCGGCGTTGGGCGTCAGCGCGGTGCTCGCCGCCAGTCCGCTCGCGTTCCGCTTCGTGCAGTACGCCGGCGCCGCCTACCTGGCCTTTCTCGCCTGGCGCATCCTGCGCGAACGCGGTGGCGGGCCGCGCGCCGCCGCCGAACACGCGCCCGTTGGCGGCTGGGCGCTCTGGCGGCGCGGCTTTTTCATGAACGTGCTCAACCCGAAGGTCGCGCTCTTCTTCCTGGCGTTCCTGCCGCAGTTCGTGCGCCACGACGCGCCGTGGTCGGTCTGGCTGCAGATGGTCGCACTTGGTCTGCTGTTCATGGCGCAGGCGTTCGTGATCTTCACCTGCTTCGGGCTGTTCGCCGGGACGCTGGGCGAGGTCTTGACGCGCCGGCCCTGGATCCAGCGTCTCTGCGACTGGCTGACGGCGGGCGTCTTCCTGTCCCTGGCGGTCATGCTGGGCGCCGGTTGCTGAACGCCGCGCCGGACGGACTTCTGCCGCGCGCAATAGGGTCGCGGAATGCCACGGATCGGTTATGCTGCCTGAGTCCCGCCGTGGCCAGACAATCCAGCGAGGTCCAGGCTCATGCTGCACCGCGAACCCCACATCCCGCCCGAATACATCTATCCCGTCGACGAATGGCGCGTGGTCGAGAAGCGCTTCGCGCCGGGCTTCCTCGAGCAGGCCGAGACCATCTTCGCGCTGGCCAACGGCTACCTCGGCATCCGGGGGTCGTTCGAAGAGGGGCGGCCCGTGCTGCGCAGCGGCACCTTCGTCAACGGGTTCCATGAGACCTGGCCGATCCCTTACGGCGAAACGGCCTACGGCTTCGCGCGCACCGGTCAGACCATGCTCAACGTGGCCGACGCCAAGCTCTTGAAGCTCTACGTCGACGACGAGCCCTTCGCGCTCGAATTCGCGCACCTGCTGGAGTTCGAGCGCGTGCTGGACATGCGCGCCGGCACGCTCGAGCGCAGCGTGCTCTGGGAGACGCCATCGGGCAAGCGGGTCACGGTCCGCTCGACGAGGCTCGTTTCCTTCACCCATCGGCATCTGGCGGCGATCCGCTACGAGGTGACGGTGCACGACGAGGGCGCGCCGGTGGTCCTGGAATCCGAGGTCAGCGTGCCGTTCGCCACGGCCGGCCAGTCCGATGATCCGCGCCGGGCGCGCGGATTCGCGGAGCGCGTCCTGCTGCCGCGCGTGCAGCGCTGCGACGGCCGGCGGGTCGCGCTCGGCCACCGGACGCGCAATAACGGCATGGCCATCGCCTGCGCCGTCGACCACGTGCTCGAGACGGATTGCGAATACACGAGCGATGCGCGCTGCGACGAGGATGCCGCACGCGTGGTCTTCTCCGTGCGCGCGGCGGCCGGCAAGACCTTCAGCGTGACGAAATACATCGCCTACCACACATCACGCAACACCTCGGCCAGCGATCTCTGCGATCGCGCGGAGCGGACGCTCGACCGCGCCGTGCAGGACGGCTGGGAGGTTCTGCTGGCCACCCAGTGGCGCTTCGTCGACGACTTCTGGCAGCGCAGCGATGTGCAGATACGCGGCGACGCGCGCGTGCAGCAGTCGGTGCGCTGGAACCTCTTCCAGCTGCTGCAGGCCTCGGCCCGCGCCGAGGGCGCCGGCATCGGCGCGCGCGGCCTGACCGGCCAGACCTACGAGGGCCACTACTTCTGGGACACCGAGATCTACGTGTTGCCCTTCCTGGTCTACACCGCGCCGCGCATCGCCCGCAACCTGCTGCGCTTCCGGCACGGCATGCTGGACAAGGCGCGCCAGCGCGCCGTCGAGGTCGGCGAACAGGGCGCGCTCTTCCCCTGGCGCACGATCAACGGCGAAGAGGCCAGCGCCTACTACGCGGCCGGCACGGCGCAGTATCACATCAACGCCGACATCGTCTACGCGTTGCGCAAGTACGTCGAGGTGGCGGGCGACGAGGGGTTCCTGCGCGAATACGGCGCCGAGATCCTCGTCGAGACGGCGCGTCTGTGGTCGAGCCTCGGCTTCTTCTCCGCCCAGCAGGAGGACCGCTTCTGCATCCATGCCGTCACCGGGCCGGACGAGTACAACACCGTCGTCAACAACAACACGTTCACGAACCTCATGGCGCGCGAGAACCTGCGTTATGCCGGCCGCGTCTTGAGCCATCTGCGCGAGGCGAGCCCCGAGCACTACGCGGTGGTCGTCGATCGCACGCGACTGCGCGAGGAAGAGATCGCCCAGTGGATGGAAACCGCCGAACGCGTCTACGTGCCGTACGATCGCAAGCTGGGCATCAATCCCCAGGATGACAGCTTCCTGGACAAGCAACCCTGGGACTTCGCGAGCGTCCCGGTTGATCGTTATCCCTTGCTCCTGCACTACCATCCCCTGGTGATCTACCGCCACCAGATCATCAAACAAGCCGACGTCGTCATGGCGATGTTCCTGCTGGGCAACGAGTTCTCACGACAGGAAAAGCGGCGCAATTTCGATTTCTACGATCCGTTGACGACCGGCGATTCCTCGCTCTCGGTCTGCATCCAGAGCATCGTCGCCTCGGAGATCGGATACCTCGAGGAGGCTTACGAGTATTTCCGCTACGCGGTGCTGATGGATCTGGCCGACATCGGCGGCAACGTGCGCGACGGCGCGCATATCGCGGCCATCGGCGGCACCTGGATGGCCCTGACCTACGGTTTCGCCGGCATGCGCGATTATCGGGGCCGCCTGAGCTTCGCACCTCGACTGCCGGTGCAGTGGCAGGGCATGCGCTTCCGCCTCCAGGTGCGCGATTGCCGCCTGGAGGTCGACCTCAGCCACACAGAGGCCACGTACAGATTGCTGGAGGGCCGCGGCTTGGCAATCCGCCATCAGAAGAAGGAGCTGGCCCTGGCGCCCGGCGAAACGATCACGATGCCGATCGCCCGCGACGAACGCAGGGTCGAAACGACGCTCGACGAGCTCATCGACAGCGACCGTTTCGATGCGATCCTCTTCGACATGGACGGCGTTCTGACCGCTACCGCCGAACTGCATGCACAGGCCTGGAAGGAGGTCTTCGACGCGTATCTGGCCGAACGGGCCTGGCGCGCGGGCGAGCCGTTCCGGCCCTTCGAGATCGGCACGGACTATCTCCTGTTCGTCGACGGCAAGCCGCGGCAAGACGGCGTGCGGGATTTCCTCGCCTCGCGCGGCATCCAGCTGCCCGAAGGCGATCCCGCCGATCCGCCGGAACAGGAGACGCAGTGGGCCCTCGGCAATCGCAAGAACCTGAAAGTCAACGAGATCATCGCCAGCCAGGGAGTGCAGGCCTATGAGGGTTCGTTGAGGGTGCTGGAGCGCGTGCGCGAGGCCGGACTGAAGGTCGCGGTCGTGACGTCGAGCACCAACTGCGACGCGACGTTGGCGGCGGCCGATCTCGCCGGCCGCTTCGATGTGCAGATCGACGGCAACGTGGCCGGCGCCGAGAATCTGGCCGGCAAGCCGGCTCCCGACACGTTCCTGGCGGCCGCCCGTCGGCTCGGCGTCGAACCGCGCCGGACGGTCGTCATCGAGGACGCCATCGCCGGCGTACAAGCCGCCGCGCAGGGCGGATTCGGCCTGGTCATCGGTGTCGCGCGCCACGCCAACCATGACGAGATGCATCGCAACGGCGCCAGCGTCGTCGTCCAGGATCTGGACGAATTGCTGCCGGCCGAGGTCTGAGCCGCCCACGACGCGGCGGGCGGACTCCGCAGGCGAACCACCGCTGGCCCGGCGGCGCCGCTCGTGGTATCGTGACCGTCGGATCATGCGTTTCGCCGATCGTCCGTTGCGGGAGGTATGCGCCGTGCCGCGAACAATCCAGCATTCGATCCTGTGGTCTCTCATCGCCCTGCTGCTGATGTCGGCAGCCTGCGCCACGGTGCCGGTGACCGGCCGGCGACAGCTGAATCTGATCCCGGCGAGCGAGATGCTCGCCATGAGCTATCAGCAGTACGGCGAGGTCATCGGAACGAGCCAGCTCAGCGACGACGCCGAGCAAACGGCGCTCGTGCGGCGGGTCGGTGTGCGGATCCAACGCGCGGTCGAGACCTACATGGCGCAGAACGGCATGGCGGACCACCTGGCCGGCTACCAGTGGGAGTTCAATCTCATCGAGAGCGACCAGGTCAACGCCTGGTGCATGCCTGGCGGCAAGGTCGCTTTCTATACCGGCATCCTGCCGATCTGCCGGGACGCGACCGGCATCGCGGTGGTCATGGGCCATGAGATCGCCCACGCCGTCGCCGAGCACGGCAACGAACGCATGAGCCAGGGGTTGCTGGCCCAGATGGGCGGCATGGCCCTGGGCGAGGCCGTCAGGAACAAGCCCGAACAGACGCAGACGCTCTGGATGACCGCCTTCGCCGTCGGCGCGCAGTTCGGGGCGTTGCTGCCCTATAGCCGCCTTCAGGAGAGCGAAGCCGACCATCTCGGCTTGATCTTCATGGCCATGGCCGGCTACGATCCGCGCGAGGCGCCGGCTTTCTGGGAGCGCATGAGCGCGCAGGGCGGCGCGAAGCCGCCGGAGTTCCTGAGCACGCATCCGTCCGACGAGACGCGAGTCCGCAACCTGCAGGCGAAGATGCCCGAGGCGCTGCAATACTATCGGCCGACGGGCGGCTGAACGGCGGCGGCAGCGGACCGGCGTCTGGCGCGGCTTTCGGCGGGTGCCCGGCTGACCGGCCGTCCGGCTTGCCTGGCCGGTCGCCGTGGACTACGATTGCGGCACGTTACGATCGGCGGCCGTCGCGGCAGCGGCCGCCAGGCACTTCGACCCGGAAAGGTGTCCGTCATGCACGAGAAGAGCATCGTTCTGTTGAACAAGGCCGTCGCCGACGAGTTGAGCGCGGTCCACCAGTACATGTACTGGCATTTCCACTGCGACGACCAGGGTTACGACCTGCTGGCCCAGCTCTTCAAGCGCACCGCGATCGACGAGATGGTGCACGTCGAGAAGCTGGCCGAGCGCATCCTGTTCCTGAAGGGCGATGTCGAGATGACGGTCGGCGAGCCGGTGCAGAAGGTGGCCGACGTCAAGAAGATGCTCGAGATGGCGGCCGGCATGGAGGAGCAGAGCGCTCTGGCCTATAACAAGTGGGCCAATGAATGCGCCCAGAACGCCGACGCCATGAGCAAGCAGCTCTTCGAGGAATTGGTGGCCGACGAGGAACGCCACTACGACCAGTACGACAACGAGCTGGACAACCTCGGTCGCTTCGGCAAGGACTACCTCGCGCTGCAGAGCATCGAGCGCAGCCGCAACCGGGGTTCGACGGCGGCGGGTTGACGGGCGCACGCAGCGTCCGTGCAAGTTGCCGCGCGACGCGGCGGTCCGAACGTCACCGGGGAGGGGTCGATGAGTCTGCAGACCACTGTGTCGGTCGATGCATTCTGCCAGGCTTGTTCGGAACTCTGGACGTCTTGGCGAACCGGAGCGTCGCCCGCAGTCAAGGCGCACAACCGCCAGACCAAGATGCGCCGCGCGATCATCGAGGTCACCGGTTTCATGGCCCCGCTGGATATCCGCTTCAGCGATCTCGGCGGGGACTGCGGCCAGTTCTCGTGGAGCGATTGGCAGCTGACCATCGATAACAACTATACCGGCGACGACGCGATCACCTACGCGGAATTCGTCGAGCTCTGCGGCTCCGCCTACCACGAAGCGCGGCATGCCGAGCAGTTCCACCGCATCGCGCAGGGCCTGGCGCTCGGCCGGCTGCATTTCCCCGACAAGTCGGGGGCGCAGATCATCCAGGACCTGCGGCAGACCGGCTCGAAAGGTGGCGTCAAGGCGAAGGTCGCGCTGTTCGAGAGCAAAGGCATACAGCAGGCCAGTGTCGCCAGCCGCCGGCAGCTCATCGCCCGCTGGCTGAACATCCCCCTCAATGTCGCGGGCACCGCCGAGACGGCCCGGTCCGGTTTCGACGGGTTCCTCGGACTGCCCAGGCCTCAGTGGTTCAAACGCCACACGAACCTGCTGGAGGTCGAGGAATGGATGCGCTCGACATATAAACGGACACTGGGCGGCATGAACAGGTGGGCCCAGAGCGATCATGGCCCCTACAAGATCTATCGGGATCTGCCGGAAGAACATGACGCGCATGAGATCGAGAAGCTGATCAAGCGGGGCGTCAAGCAGCGGATCGCACACAACTACGACGCGAACAAGGACCAGCCGCGCTCGAACACGGCGCTGTTCGGAGCCTGAACCGGCGTTGTCGCCGCTGTTCGCGGTGATCGGGCTATCCCCATCCGGATTCCACGTTGCCCGAGGCGACCGGCTCGCGGCCCAGACACGGCCCGAGATTCGGCGCCGATATTTGTCTTGGTGTCGGTGTCCGGCGCCATGATATGATCATGACATCGCAGATTCGTCACATGCTACGCACGCCTCCGGCTTTCCTGGGCGTCGGAAGGAGAACCCCATGGTGTGCCTGACGAGGATTCGCCATTCTGCTGCCTCTTGCGCGCGCGCGTTTGGATCGGTCCTGTTGCTGATGTCGCTCGCCGGATCGAGCGGGGCCCAGGAGAGCTACCCAGCGGTCCAGGTCTCGGCGTGGGCCGCCGGCCACGGCCAGGCATGGGACGTGGCCGAAAGTCCGACCTTCCCGCTGGAGGTCGAGATCGCGAGCGGCGGCGGCGCGAACACCGCCTGGGCTCGGGCGACGCCCGGACGCCTGCATGCGAGCGCCGCCTGCGGGACCGCCGATCAGTGGGACATGTCGCGCGCGTCGGCGCGCTTCATCGAGAACTTCTATCCGGTACGACCTGGCCTGCCGAACAATTCCTACGGCGATTTCATCTTCAATTTCGTCCTCTCCGGGAGCATGCGCATCCACGCCACGCACTTCAACTCCTTCGCCGTCGTTTCCGTGGGCGCGTCGTCGATGGATGACGATGATCCCGCCGGCATGCTCGAGTTCGGCAAGCTCGGAGCCGAGGCCTGCCTCTACGGGTTGGGAGCCGAGGTGGGCGGCGACAATTATCCGTACAACAACATCTTCGCCAACCAGGACGGCAGCCGGAAGATCTACCGCACGATATCCAACGCTTCGGGCGGGTACTTCTCCGTCGATTTCCAGCTGCCGGTCCGACTCGTCATCAAGAATTTCATCGTCAACCAGCAACCGCCGGCCAACGACTGGAGCAGCCGCATCACGGTGGAGATCGGCGCGTTCGGCACCTACGGCGCGATCAGCGATTTCTCCGCGACCTTCGAACTCGCCGCGCAGAATCCCATTCTACCCGATCCGGCCGATCCGCGGCTGCCGCACGACGGCTGGTCGTTCACCAGCACCTCCAACGAGATCGCGTTGCCGCCGCCGCTGGCGGTCGCCACGGCGACAGGCAGCGGCCAGGCCGTCTTCCACGCGAGCGAGGGCGTGATCGCCGACCTCCTCGCGCTCGACGGTTCGACCCTGCCGGCCGAGGGCATGCCCGACGACGCGGTCCATGGCTTCTTCAGCCTAGACATCGTCGATCTGCAGCCGGGGGACGGCACCGTGCTGACCGTCGTGTTGCCGGCGGACTTGCCGGCGGGGACGCACTGGTGGTATCACGTTCCCGACGCCGGCTGGTCGCATCTGGTCTGCGACGGAGAGGAAGGCGATCACGTCTTGGAGCTGGCGCTCGTCGACGGCGGGGCCGGCGACAGCGGCGGCCTCGACGGCGTGATCAACGTGGTCGGCGGACCGAGCGCCGCCGATCTGCCGCCGGCCGTGTTCCTGACCGCGTTCACGGCCCGCCGCCGCGACCCTGGCGTCGATCTCGCCTGGCGCGCGTTCGGCGCCGAGCCGGTGGATTTCGCCATGCAGGCGCGCAACGGGCACCTTGCCTGGACAGTGCCGATCGCCGGCGAGGGGGACGGTCGTTTCTCGGCCCGCGACGAGAACCCCGCGCTGCGGCTCGGCGGTTCGGTGATCTACGATCTGCATCACGACGGCGTGCTGCTGGCCAGCCGTCACGTCGATCTGGGATCGCTGCCCGCTCCGGCGGCGCTCGTGCAGGTGGCGCCGAATCCGTTCAATCCGCAGGCGCAGATCACCTTCCTGGTGACCGCCGCGCAGCGGGTGCAGATCGAGATCTACGACCTCGCCGGTCGACGCAT
This sequence comes from uncultured Fibrobacteraceae bacterium, assembly GCA_964549735.1. Taxonomy (GTDB): domain Bacteria; phylum Krumholzibacteriota; class Krumholzibacteriia; order LZORAL124-64-63; family LZORAL124-64-63; genus Glo-17. The sequence goes on from CAZJWO010000007.1 coordinate 44,035, forward strand.
CGCGGTCGTCGCCGACGATCTGTTCAGTCCCGGCCTGCATGGGACGGCCTGGGACGGACGCGATCGCGCCGGGCGCGCCGTCCCTTCCGGCAGCTACCTGGTGCGGCTGCAAGGCGAACAGCGGACCGAGACCGCGCGCGTGTCGCTCGTGCGGTGATGGGCGGCGGCCGACGGCGCGGGGATCGCGCCTGGATCATCCGGAGCGGCCGATGTCCTCGCTTCTGAGGGGGCTGCGGAGTACGGCCGCCATGGGGAAACAGGTGCGCGTTCCCGGTCGGTGACCGCCGCTTCTGCGGTCCGCCACGCGGGTTGTAGGGGTGGAGGCGCCGTGCGAAATACCGATTATTATTTGTCTCGCCGTAAGATATTATTGCACGTAATGAGTTCTTGAGTGGCCTCCCGTACTGGTTTGTATCTTGCGGCACCACAATGGATTATCTATGTACTGATGATCGGTGTTCGTCCGCTTTATGTCCGCAAGGTATTACCCTGTTGTCAGTTAGCGCGACTACGAGATCTGTGGACACCACGAAGTACGTGCAAGCTTGGAGCTTGAAATATAAAGAAACCCGTGCTGTAATTACAGACTTCTGCATGTCCGCGACCGCGGCGGGATGGATCCACACCGCGTTGGGCACGGAGGCCCATGGCATCTGAATGGATCCTAGGCCATGGACCTGGCTAAGCAGCAGTCGGAACTTGACACTTCCGTTCCGGCCGTCGGCCACGGGAACGCTGACCAGGCCGCCGCAGCGCCCCTCGATTGCCGAGAGGCACGGCATGCTGGTTGCCAGGCGTCCGATCCGGGATGCCATACCGCGCAACTCAAGCACCCCGTCGCCGACCAGCAGGAACTGGTCGTGCGCAGCCGGACCGGGCCCATCGAGAGCGAAAAGCTGGCGGTCGTGTCGCGGATGGTCACCTGCCTGATCAACGAGATCGATGCGCCGATCGGCCTCGGTCTGAACGCCGCCAACTACCTCGGAAAAGTCGCTGACGAGATCGGCGCTTCGTACCGAGACGGGTTGATGAAGCGGTCGAACTTCGAGGATTTCCTCGCCGCCACTATGGATTGCGCGCAACTGTTGAGCCGGAACCTTCGGCGCGCGGCAGACTTGCTGTCCAACCTGCGCGGCGTTTCCGCCGGCGGCGACGAGCAGCGGCGGCAGCTACGCCTTCGCGAATTCCTGAGCGACGTCTTGCTGAATCTGCAGCCGCGTTTACGCGAAAGGCATATCAGCGCTCGCCTCCTGTGCGCTGTGGACCTCGAAGTATACGCAGAGCCAGGAACGCTCTATCGTATCGTGTCCAATCTCGTAACCAACGCGATACAACACGCATTCAAAGGCATGCTGCTCGGCGAAATATCGATCCGAGCCGTGCGCCAAGACGATCACGTCCGGCTCGAGTTCGTCGACAACGGCGTCGGCATCGAACCGGATCACCAGCGCCAGATCTTCGAACCCTTCTTCACCACGTCCAGAGAGTCAGGCTGCCTCGGTCTCGGTCTGCACGTCGTCCACTGCCTGGTGACCCGCAACCTCGCCGGAACGATCGACTTCGCGAGCAGACGAGGCCAAGGGACAGCATTCACGATATCGTTCCCCGCCGGAAAGGGATCCGACGATGGCGCCCGCGACGAGCTGGAGCAATGAACTCGATCCGAACGAGTACGTCGTGTTCTGCGACGATGGGCGGAATGAACCGCGTGCCGACCTCGACCCTCTGCAGATCCTGCTGGTCGCCGGCGACGACGACGCCCATCGCCAGGTCCGAGAGGCACTCGGACGGCTGACGTTCGTGCAGCAGCCGGTCCGGATCGTCAGCGCTTACACGGCGACCGAAGCCCGCGCCCGGCTGCGCGATAACCCAACCATCGCCGTGGTCGTCATCGGTCTGGCCCTCACGTCGCCAGGGGCGGGGCTACAACTGGCCGGCGCCATCAGGGAGGATCTCGACAACCGGTTCATCCGTATCGTATTGCAAGCCGACCGACCGGAAGCATGCCCGCACCGTGAGGTGCTCGACCGCTACGAGATCAATGATTGCGTCGTGGCAGGTCCCGGGTCGGCCGCCGCGCTCAAATCGGCCGTCATGTTGTCGTTGCGGCATTTCCGCGAGATACGGCGTTGCCGCCGATCGCAAGACGGTCTGCTCGACATCCTGAAAGCTTCCGGCGATCTGTTTACTCAGGACAACATCGATTTGATCGCCGAGCGGATCATCGACGGCCTGGCTTCGCTACTCGCGAGAGCGCCCGGAATCCGCGACCTGCGCTGCCTGCTGGCGACCGAAATCGACGGGACGTTCCGCGTGCAGTCGCAGCGATTCTGGGGCCATCGCCTGCTCGGCGAACCTCTGGCGGCCGTGTTGCCGGTCAACGCCGCGCGGATGCTGCCGCGCGTGCTCGCGGACCGCTGCGGCGTCTTCTGCACGGGCGGTTACATCGACGTCCTGTCGTCAGACGGCACTCCCCGCCATCTGATCTACCTCGAATGGGATCGACTGGATGGAACATCGGAGCGCAATTTGGTGCGCATGTTCATGGCCAACGCCACTCTCGTCTACCGAAACCTCACCCTGAATCAGGCCATCATCGACACCCAGAAGGAGATCATCCACACCTTGAGCGAGGTGGTGGAGACCCGTAGCAGCGAGACCGCCAATCACGTGTTGCGGGTTGGCTTGCTCGCCAGGCAGCTGGCGGAACTCTATGGCCTGCCGGCCAATGAGACGGACGTTCTGGGCATGACCGCGCCGATGCACGACATCGGCAAGGTCGGTATCCCGGATGCGATCCTGAACAAGCAAGACGCGCTGACGGCGGCAGAACGTCTGGTCATCGAGACGCATACGAACATCGGTCATAGCATTCTGGCGCGTTCGAATCGATACATCATGCAGGCGGCGGCGGTTGTCGCTCTGCAGCACCATGAACGCTGGGATGGCGAAGGCTACCCCCGGCGGCTTCGCGGTGAGCGGATCCACCTCCACGCCCGTATCACCGCCCTGGTCGATGTGTTCGATGCGTTGCTGCAGGCCCGCAGCTACCGCGCGGCGTTGCCGATCGAAGAGGTTGTCGCGTTCCTCGCCGCGGAGCGCGGTCGCGCCTTCGAGCCCCGGCTCGTTGATCTGTTGCTGACCAACCTCGACCGTTTCACGGCGATCCGCCGTACGCATCCGGACCGGCAACCGGACCACTAGTCGCGGCGAACAGCTTGCCGGTGGCGGACGGTGAGTTCGCTGCCGAGCGGGTTGCTCCCGCTAGCCGCTAGACCTCCGGATCTTCGCGGCACAGACCGTGCTCGATGCGGGTCGCGGGGTCCGGCGGCGCGCCGTTGCGCAGCGCCGCGCGCGCGATGAGCTGGGCTCCGACCGGGATCGTCAAGAACAGGAACGCGACCGCCAGCAGGACCCGCGCCCAGGCGCCGGTCTCGCCCAGCGCCGCGGCCACGCCGAGCAGGATGCTGCAGACGCCGAGCGTCGCCGCCTTGCCGGCCGCGTGGCCGCGCTGGTACACGTCGGGCAGGCGCATCAGCCCGGCCGCCGCGAGCAGGATCATCAGCACGCCGAAGGTGGCGAAGACGACGGCCACCGCGATCACGGCTCACCTCTCTGCTCGAGGTACCAGGCCAGGGCGACGGCGCTGATGAAGGTGACCATCGCCACCGCGACGGCGACGTCGAGGAAGACCGCGCGGCCGGTCTGCCAGGCCATGAGCGCCACGCCGCCGACGGCCGAGATCACGAGGACATCGAGGGCCAGGACGCGGTCGGCGAGCGTCGGTCCGCGAAAGAGCCGCAGCGTGGCCAGCCCCATGGCCAGCACGACGCCCGCCAGCAGAGTCACCAGGAAGGCCTGCATCGCCACGCGTCCTTTCCTCAGTTCAGCAACGCGCGCACTCGCCGTTCGTACCCGTGCTTGATCTTGCGCCGCAGCGCGTCGTCGTTCGCCGCGAACATCGCGTGCACCAGCATGTGGCGGCGGTCGCGCGCCAGGCCCAGGGCGATCGTGCCCGGCGTCAACGTGATCAGGTTCGCCAGCAGCGTGATCTCCAGGTCCGAGCGGACGTCGAGCGGCACGCAGACGATGGCCGGCTTGCGGCTTCGCGGCACGAGCACGCCGTAAGCGACCTGCAGCGACGAGTGCACCAGTTCGGCGAGGAGGAAGCCACCGAACGCGACCGCCTGCGGGAGCTTGCCGAAATAGCGGCGATCCTCGTCCTGTGGCCACAGCCACCACAACATCGCGAACCCGAGCCCGGCGCCGGCGGCGATGTTCAGCCAGCCGGTGTCGCCGGTGACCAGGACCCACAGGCCCGCGAGCACGAGGTTGAGCACGAGCAGGATCATCGCAGCACCGCCTGCACGTAGGCCTCGGGGCGCAGCAAGGATTCGGCGGCCGCCTGCGCGGCGTCGAGCAGCGGACCCGGCACCAGGCCGAGAAGGGTCACGACCGCGACGAGCGTAGCGGTCGCCATCCACATGATCCGCCGACTCGCGGTCGCGGCAAGGGCCGGCGCGCGTTCTTCGCTGGCGGCCGGCGCCGGTTTCCAGAAGACGTCGAGCCAGATCTTGAGCATGCTCAGCAACGTCAGCAGTCCCGCGGCCAGCGCCACGCCCAGCACCCACCACTGTCCGGCCAGCGCGCTGGCGCGCACCACCGCGAGCTTGGCCCAGAACCCCGACAGCGGCGGGATGCCCGCCAGCGACAGCGCGGCCAGCAGGAAGAGGACCGCCAGCACGGGGCGCGCGGCGTAGAGTCCGCCGGCTGGTTTCAGCTCGGTCGTGCCCAGCTCGCCGCGGACCAGGCCCGCCACGAGGAACAGCGCCGGCTTGACCAGGCCGTGGTGCACGACGAAGAAGACCGCGGCCGCCAATCCCGCCAGCTTGGCCTGCGGGTCCGGCGAGGCCAGCAGCCCGACGCCCACGGCGATGTATCCCACCTGGCTGATGCTGTGCCAGGCCAGGATCCTCTGGATCTCCATCTGCGCGACGGCGCCGAGCACGCCGCTGAGCATCGTGATCGTGGTTGCCGCCAGCAACACGGGGAAGACGTCCGGCACGGCGGCGAGCGGCAGCGTGAAGACGCGCAGGAGCGCATAGACGCCGACCTTCGTCAGGAGCGCGGCGAACAGCGCGCACGTGCCGGCGCTCGGCACGTGGTAGCTTGCCGGCAGCCAGAAGTAGAGGGGGAACAGCGCCGCCTTGAGCGAGAACGCGACGGCGAGCAGCAGAGCGACCGCCACGACCGCGTGCGGCCGCGCGGCGTGCACCTCGGCGAGACGACCGTGCAGGTCGGCCATGTTGAGGGTGCCGGCCAGGCCGTAGACGGCGCCGACCGCGAGCAGGAACAGCAGCGAACCGAAGAGGTTCAGGACCAGCGCCTTGACCGCGCCTTCGAGGTCGTCGCGGCGTCCGCCGAGCACCAGCAGGCCGAAGCTCGCGGCCAGCAGCACTTCGAACCAGACGTAGAGGTTGAAGAGATCGCCGGTCAAGAAGGCGCCGTCGACTCCGAGCAGAAGCACGTGCAAGAGCGGGAAGAACGCGCGGCGTTCGCGCTGCAGCGGCGCCTCGGCGGCGCCGTAGACGGCGACCACGGCGCCGATGACGGCGGCCAGCAGCACGAGCAGTGCGCTCAGGCCGTCGGCGGCCAGGGAGATGCCCAGCGGCGCCGGCCAGCCGCCGATCTGCGTCGCCAGCGGACCGTGGGCCCGGACATGATCGAACAGGAACGCTGCGGCCGGCACCATGAAGACCGCGGTCGCGATGCCGACCGCCGCCTGCAGGCGGGCTCGCCGCCAGAGCGCCAGCGTCAGGGCGGCGCCCAGCAGCGGCAAGAGCAGCGGTCCGATGAGCAGCGCGTTCACGTGTCGGTCCTTCGCATCAGATCGGGGTCGTCGTCCGCGATCGCGTCATGGGCGCGCCAGAGCAGCGCTCCGGCGAAGGCCAGCAGCGCGAAGCCGATGACGATCGCCGTCAGGACCAGCGCCTGCGGCAGCGGATCCGCCGCGCCGGGTGGCGGCGCGGTTTCGCCGACGGCCGCCAGCGGCGCGAGCCCGCGCGTCAGGCGACCAGTCGTGAACACGGCCAGGTTGACGGCATTGCCCAGCAGCACGAGGCCGACCAGGAGCTGCCCGAGGGAACGCTGCAGGAGCAGGTACACTCCGCACGCGAAGAGAACGCCGACGACCAGGGCCAGCAATAGCGTCACGACGCCTCCTCTTCGTCGCAGACGGGGTCGATCGCGCCCAGCAGGATCAGGGTCACCGCGCCCAGCACCACCAGGTAGACGCCGATGTCGAAGAGCAGGACCGTGCCGAGCTTGCCCAGATCGAGCACCTCTCCCCACCACTGCGCAGCCATGTAGGGCGCGCCGCGCAGCAGCCCCGGCACGCCGCTGAGCGCCGCCAGCAGCAAACCCGCCGCGAGAAGGTTGAGCGGATGCGTCCGCAGCAGCCGTCTGGCCGGCGCCGGCCCGAAGGCGAGACCTTGCACCACGAAGCCGGCCGCGGCGAGCAGGCCGCCGATGAAGCCGCCGCCGGGCTCGTTGTGGCCGCGCAACAGGACGAGCACCGACATCCCGACCAGCAGCATCGTGACCGGCCGGCTGACCGCGCGCAGCGGAATCCAGTTCATGCCGCACCTCCGGCGCGCCGCAGGCGCAGCAGCACCCAGACCCCGAGCACCGCGGCGGCGACCACGGTGATCTCGCCCAGGGTATCCAGGGCGCGGAAGTCCACGAGGATCACGTTGACGACGTTGCGGCCGTACGCTTCCGGCACCGCGGCCGCTAGCATCGCGTCGGCGACCGGAGCCGGCCGTTCGCCACCCGAGGCGACCAGGACCAGCGCGGCGGCCATGGCGCCGCCGGCGGTGGCGATCAAGGCGTCGCGCAGACGCGGCAGACGCGGCACGCGGCGCCGGCGAGGCGGTAGGCGCAGCACGGCCGCCGCCAGCACCACCACGAGCAGCGTCTCGACCAGGAGTTGGGTGATCGCCAGGTCGATCCCGCCGTAGAGGCCGAAGACGAGCGCCAGGCCGAGCCCCGTGATCCCCGCGAACATCATGCCGACGATCGGCCGTCGCGACGTGGCCGCCGCGACGCCGCCGGCGGCGATCAGCAGGGCGATCAAGGTCTCGTGCGCGTAGCGATGGCTCGGCCAGGCGAAAGCCTCGGCGGCGCCAAGCGCCCCCATCAGGGCTGGCGCTAGCAGCGCGACGGTCGCCAGGACGACGACCGCGAGATAGTACCGCAGAGTGCCGCGCTGGATCTGCCGGGTATGCCAGGCCGCGAGCGCCAGCGTGCCGTCGAGCGCGCGTTCATAGATCGCGCCGGGCGTCGCCGCGACCAGCCGCGCCGGCGGGTCGGGCAGTCGCCATAGCAGATGCAGGCGCTTGTAAACGAAGTAGCCGCCGCCAAAGGCCACGAGACTGACCGCCAGGAGCAGGAGCGATTCGAGGCTGAGCCCGGTCCAGAGCGTCAGCTTGATCTCGACTGGAACGCCCGCGATGGCCGTGGCCGCCGCCTCGCCGAGGGTGAAATCGAAGAGCGCCGGGACCAGTCCGATCGCCAGACCGAGGGACCCCAGCAGCAACGGTCCGATGAGCATCGGCGCCGGCGCCTCGTGCGCGGCGCGCGCCTCGGCCGTTGCTCGGCCCCAGAACGGACGTACCGCCAGGGCGAGCGCGATCGTCACCATGGCGACGTTGGTGATGGACGCGGCGAAGACGAGCCAGTCGCCGAGCATGTCCAGGTCCAGCTTCGCCTGCAGCGGCAGCTTCTTGCCGACGTAACCCAGGGCGGGCGGCGCGCCGCCCATGCTCATCGCCGCCAGCAGGGCGGCCGCCGCGGTCCAGGGCATGGCGCGCCGCAGACCGCTCAGCGTCGCCAGGTCGCGGTTGCCGACCTCGTGGTCGACGTTGCCGGCCACCATGAACAGCGTCGCCTTGTAGAGCGCGTGCACCGTCAAGAACACCACCATGGCGCCCACGGCCGCCGGCGTGCCGATGCCGAGCAGCAACACCAAGGTGCCGAGGGCGCTGACCGTGGTGTAGGCGAGCACGGCCTTCAGGTCGCGGCGACTGAGCGCCAGCAGGGCGCCGCCGACCATGGTCACCGCGCCGAGCGGGATCACCGTGGTCGACCAGAGCGAGCAGCCGCCGAGTACCGGTAGCAGGCGGGCGAGCAGGAAGACGCCCGCCTTGACCATCGTCGCCGAATGCAGCAGCGCGGACACCGGCGCGGGGCCGGCCATCGCGACCGGCAGCCAGAAGTGGAACGGCATCTGCGCGCTCTTGGTCGCCGCGCCGAGCAGGATCAGGAGCATCGCCGCCGGAAAGAGCGGATCGGTCTGCAGGACCGCGCCGAGCGGCAGCAGCGACGAGATCCGCGCGGCCGCCGCGAGTTCGAGCCCGGCCGTCCGTTGGCCGGCGATGACCAGCAGGACCAGGCCGCCGAGCAGAGCCAGGCCGCCGGCGCCGGTCGTCAACAGAGCCTTGCGCGCCGCGTCGCGGGCATAGGCTTCGTCGTACTTGAAGCCGATCAGGAAGAAGGACGTGATGCTCGTCAGTTCCCAGCAGACGAAGAGCACGAACACGTTGTCGGCCAGGACCAGGCCGAGCATCGCGGCGATGAAGCTCAGCAGCAGCAGGTAGAACCGACCCAGCTGCGGGTGATCGCGCAAGTAGCCGCCCGCGTAGAGGGTGACGAGGCCGCCGATCCAGCCCACCAGCAGGGCGAAGACGACGCTCAGCCCATCCGCGCGGAACGCCAGCTCGACGCCCAGCCCGTCGGCCCAGGGCAGCGTCAGACTCACCGGCAACGGTGACGCGTTGCAGCGGACGGCGAGGTCGGTCACCGCCGCCGCTGGGACCGCCGCGAGCAGCCACGGTGCCAGGCGCCGGCCGAGCAGGCGCAAGAGCGCTGGAGCGGCCAGGGCGGCCGCCAAGGGTGCCAGCAGAGCCAGGACCACCGGTTGAAAAACCTCCTTCGATAGCGGCCAGTCGATACGACGATCATGGACCCGACAGGCTAGCCGTGTCGCCTGTTTTTAGCGAGATCGATGCCGCGTCGGCTCAGGACGACTGCGGCGCCGGGGCTAGGTTATTTTTTTAACAACTCTTTTTGACTTCCGCGGGCCGGGCATATTAGTTTGCAGTCGCAACAAGTTAGCGGATCGATGCGGCCCAGGGACTGTTCTGTGGTCCGGGAGGCGAGCAGATGAGCGCAGGAGTGCCGGGAAATTACAGAATACTCGTAGAGAGGGCCCGGAATGCCGTGGCCTCGAGACGCGGCGGCGCGACGATCCGTATCCAGGTCGGATCGGCGACCTGCGAACATGCCGCCGGGGCGCTCGACGTTGCCGAAGAATTCCGCAAGCACGTGGCGGCGTCCGGCCGCGACGATATCGAACTGCACCAGGTCGGCTGCACCGGCCGCTGCAGCCGGGAGCCGATCGTCGGCGTGATCCAGCCGGGCAAGATGCCGGTGAAATACGAGAGGGTCGATCGCGAGACCGTGCACCGGATCTTCACCCAGCACGTGCTGGCCGGGCAGCCGGTTCTCGAGCGGATCCTGGATGGGAACGGACAGGCTCCCGCCGCCAAGGAGCTCGTGTTCTGCGCGGGCGTCCGTTGCGGCGACGCGATGGCGGAGCGTTTCCGGGCCCGGCTCGCCGCGTTCGCCGCCGTCGCGGATGTCGCCACCACGGTCGCGTCCTGTTTCGGATCCTGTGCGAACGATGAACCGGGGACGTACGGCCACGTGCTGGTGCGTCCCGGCGGCGCCCTCTATCGCTTCGAGACCGAACAGGACATCGACCGGATCATCCGCGCCTGTCTGCTGAACGACGGTGACGCCGAGGCGCTGCGGCTGCCGCAACGCCTGGTCGGCCAGGACTACTTCGCGCTCTATGCCGACGTGCCGTTCTTCTCGCGGCAGACCCGGGTCGCCATGCGCAACCACGGCGTCATCGATCCCGAGAGCATCGCCGAGTACCTGAGCTACGACGGTTTCCGAGCGCTGGCGACCGTGCTCGCGCAGGGCGAGCCGGAGCGCGTGATCCGCGAGATCAAAGAGGCCAAGCTGCGCGGCCGCGGCGGCGGCGGTTATGCGACCGGCCTGAAGTG
>CAZJWO010000007.1:54174-57842 GCA_964549735.1 uncultured Fibrobacteraceae bacterium
AGTGGCAGCAGGCGCGAGCCACGCCCGGCGCCGAGCGCTACCTCATCTGCAACGCCGACGAGGGCGATCCCGGAGCGTTCATGGATCGCTCGATGCTCGAATCGGATCCCTTCAACATCATCGAGGGCATGCTCATCGGCGGCTACGCCATCGGCGCCGAACGCGGCTACGTCTATGTGCGCGCCGAATACCCCTTGGCGATCCGCCGCCTGGAGAATGCCATCGGCCAGTGCCGGCAGTGGGGATTGCTCGGCCCCCGCGTCATGGATACCGACGTCGCGTTCGATTTGGAGATCCGGCTCGGCGCCGGGGCTTTCGTCTGCGGCGAGGAGACGGCGCTGACCCGATCCATCGAGGGCGAGCGCGGCCAACCGCGCCCGCGCCCGCCGTTCCCGACCGAACAGGGGCTGTGGGGCGCGCCGACGTGCATCAACAACGTCGAGACGTTCGCCAACGTGGCGCCGATCATCAACTTCGGCAGCGAATGGTTCGCCCGCCTGGGCACCGCCAGTTCGGGCGGCACCAAGGTCTTCGCGCTGGCCGGCAAGGTGCGCCACACGGGGCTCGTCGAAGTGCCCATGGGCACGCCGCTGCGCCAGATCGTCGAGCAGATCGGCGGCGGCGTGTCCGGCGACCGCGAGCTCAAGGCCGTGCAGACCGGCGGCCCGGCGGGCGGCTGCATCCCGGCGCGGCTGCTCGATACCCCGGTGGATTTCGACACGCTCGCCGCGCTCGGCTCGATCATGGGGTCCGGCGGCATGATCGTGCTGGACGACGCGGACTGCATGGTCGACATCGCCAAGTTCTTCATGGCTTTCTCCGAGGACGAATCGTGCGGCAAATGCACGCCGTGCCGCGAAGGCACCGCCCGCATGATGGAGATCCTCGGCCGCGTCACCGGCGGCAAGGCCGGCCCCGAGGATCTGGAGCGGCTGAATCGCCTCGGCCTCCTGGTCAAACGGTCGTCGCTGTGCGGGCTCGGGCGCGCGGCGCCGAACCCGGTGCTTTCCACGCTGACGCATTTCCGCGCGGAATATGACGCGCACGTGACGGATCGCCGCTGTCCGTCCATGCGCTGCGTGGCTCTGATCCGCTACACCATCGACCGCGACGCTTGCGTCGGCTGCACGGTCTGCGCGCGCAAATGCCCGGTGACCTGCATCGCCGGCGAGCGCAAGCAGGCGCACACCATCGACCAGACGCGGTGCATCCGCTGCGGGCAGTGCTTCGACGTCTGCCGCTTCGCTGCGGTTCTGCGATCCTGAAGGAGGACGCGATGGCCGGCGACAAGATCCCGATCACGATCGACGGCACGCCGCTCGAGGTCGCGGCGGGAACCACGATCATGGCGGCGGCGGAGGGGCTGGGCATCAACGTCCCCCGTCTCTGCTACCATCCCGACCTCTCGATCGCCGGCGCCTGCCGCGTCTGCATCGTGGAGGTCGAGGGTATGGACCACTATCTCGCGGCCTGCACGCAGAAGGTCTGGCCCGGCATGCGGGTCAACACCAACTCGCCGGTGATCCGCCGCGCCCGCCGCGACATCATCGAGCTGATCCTCGACAACCATCCGCGGGATTGCCAGACCTGCGAGCGGGACGGCAACTGCGAGCTGCAGAAGGTGGCCTGGCGCCACGGCGTGCGCGAGCGGTTCTTCGAGGGCAAGCGCAAGCACTTCCCCATCGACGACTCCTCGGTGGCGGTCGTGCGCGAGCCCGACAAGTGCATCCTCTGCGGCCGCTGCGTGCGCGTCTGCGACGAGGTGCAGGGCGTGCACAACCTCTCGCAGCACGGGCGCGGCTTCACGACCGTGGTGGCGCCGGCGCACGGCGTCGACATGGACGACTCCGTGTGCATCCAGTGCGGACAGTGCGTCAACGTCTGCCCCACCGCCGCGTTTCTCGAGAAGCCCGCGACGCGGGCGGTGTGGGCCGCTCTGGCCGATCCCGCCAAGGTCGTCGTGGTGCAGACCGCGCCGGCGATCCGCGCGGCGCTGGGCGAGGCGTTCAACATGGCGCCCGGCACGCCCGTCACGGGCCGCATGGTCGCGGCGCTGCGACGGCTCGGCTTCGCCGCGGTGTTCGACACCAACTTCAGCGCCGACCTGACCATCATCGAAGAGGCCCACGAGCTGATCCGCCGCCTGCAGCAAGGCGGACCGCTGCCGATCCTCACCTCCTGTTCGCCGGGCTGGATCTCGTTCCTGGAGAAGTTCTACCCCGAGCTGATCGCGCACGCGTCGTCCTGCAAGTCGCCGATGAGCATGCTGTCGACCCTCATCAAGACCTACTGGGCCCAGCAGCGCGACCTGCGCGCCGAAGACATCTACGTGGTGGCGGTCATGCCCTGCACCGCGAAGAAATACGAGGCGGCCCGGCCGGAGCACCGTCTGCCGGACGGCCTGCCGACCACCGACGCGGTGCTCACGACGCGCGAGCTGGCCTGGATGATCAAGTGCTGGGGCCTCGATCTCAACGCGCTCGCGGACGACGAATTCGACGCCCCCCTTGGCCTGGCGACCGGCGCGGGCGACATCTTCGGGACCACCGGCGGCGTCATGGAAGCCACCCTGCGCACGGCGGCGGCGGTGCTGACGGGCAAGGAGCCCGAGCGTCTGGAGTTCCCGGAAGTGCGCGCGGTCGGCGGCATCAAGACCGCGGACGTGGCGCTCGCCGGCCGCCTGCTGCGCGTGGGCGTCGCCAACAGTCTGCGGCACGCGCGGACGCTGCTGGACAAGGTCGTCAGCGGCGAGGAGCAGTTCCACGTCATCGAGATCATGGCCTGTCCGGGCGGCTGCATCGGCGGTGGCGGCCAGCCGTATCCGCCGGGGGTCGAGCACGCTTTGGATCACGAGGTGCTGCACCGGCGTGCCCAGGCGCTCTACCGGATCGACGAAGCCAAACCCGTGCGCCGGTCGCACGAGAACCCCGCGGCCAAGGAACTGTACGCGACGTTCCTCGGCGAACCGGGCGGCGACAAGGCGCACGCGTTGCTGCACACCCATTACACGGCCCGGCTGCCGCGAGGTGTCCGATGAACCAGCAGTCCCGTCTCGCCACCGACAACTGGCCGCAGGTCGAAGCCGAGGCCAGCGCGGCGCTCACGCCGGAGATCGTGGCGTACATCGCGGAGTGCCGCGACCGGCCGCGGCCCGCCAGCCACCTCATCGAGGTCCTGCACAGGGTGCAGGCCCATTTCGGCTACCTGGGCGCGCCGCAGCTCGACGCGGTCGCCCAGCTCTTGCAGGTGCCGGCGGCCAAGGTCTCGGGCGTGGCTTCGTTCTACCACTACTTCCGCCTGCAGCCCGTCGGCCGTTTCCGCATTTCCGTCTGCCTCGGTACGGCCTGCTACGTCAAGGGCGCCGAGGCCGTCGTCGCGCGCTTCGAGGAGGAACTCGGCATCCGCTTCGGCGAAACGACCAAGGACGGGCAGTTCACGCTGGAAGCGTCGCGTTGCGTCGGCACGTGCGGTCTGGCGCCCGTCGTCATGGTCGGCGAGGAGGTGCACGGCTCGGTCACGCCCGACCAGGTGCCGTCCATCCTGGAGCGATACATCAAGCAGGCCCGCAGCGAAGCGCCCGCCAAGTAGCGGGGCCCCAGCCGGAGGCCAACCTGGTTGCCGCCGTAGCCCGGCAGAGACGCCACGGCCCGTCGTACTCCGCAGCCCCG
>CAZJWO010000008.1:0-57443 GCA_964549735.1 uncultured Fibrobacteraceae bacterium
AAGAGGACGTTGACGACGTTACGACAGGGGGGCCGGTCACTCCATAGGGTCTAGCCGCGCCGCGTGCCGGATACGAGTTCCCGCTCATCCGGCACGCGCGCGCCCGCGGCGATGCGGGCTGATCCGGGCTAAGGTACGAGCGCGATCTTGCCGCTGGTCATGACCCGCCCGTCCGCTTCGATCCGGTACACGTAGACGCCCGCGGCGGCGGGCAGACCGGCGGCGTCGGTTCCGTGCCAGGTCACCGACTGGACGCCCGGCCGGGCGGCGAAGCTTCGCGAGTCCCAGATCAGGCGGCCGCGCAGGTCGTGGATCCGCACGCGGCAGGACGCCGGCTGCGCCAGTTCGAAGCGCAACGTGGTGGAGGGATTGAACGGGTTGGGATGCGGACCGAGGTCGGTCAGGATCGTCGCCGCGATGGGCGTGGGATCGCCGACCGCCGTGACCTGCTCGTACACCTCGCGGATCTCGTCGACGTTGATGTAGCCGTAGGGGTCGCTGTCCTGGATGCGTAGATAGACGGTCCGACCCAGCAAGTCGTTGACGTCCCAGGCCAGCGGCGTCAGCGTCTCGCCGCCGTGTCCCGTCGCCCGGCGCAGGAGCGAGTCCGTCTCGGCGTCGAACAGCGCGACGAAACAGTGCTCCGGGTTGTCCGTGCCGCCGATCAGCATCTCGATGGCCCGGCCCTCGATCACGAACGGCGGGGTGACCAGGTAGCCCTGGGCCGACAGGCCGACCTGGATGCCGGGATTGCCGCGCCCGGACAACGGGCCCTGGAAGTACTCCTTCGAACCGAAGTAGAAGTTGCCCACGGGCGACGCGGGCTCTTCGCCGCGCCGCGCCGGATTGTCGCCGAAACAGGGATTGCCCAGGCAGCTCGTGCCCGAGAACTCGGCGAAGTGGCGCGACAGCGGGTGCGGGCGGTAGACCTGCGGGGGGGCGTTGCCGGGTCCGACGAACAGCAGCGTGTCGGTCCTGGCGACCCAGCTGAGAGCGCTGTTGTCGGGCTCCTGGTAGGCGCCGATGCGGGTCAGGAGATAATTCTGGCCGCCGTCGAACGTCACGACCTCGGGCGCGATGCCGGCGTCGATGAAGTTGCGGTAGGCGAAGGTCCACAACGAGGGGTCCGCGGCGGCCAGATGGCTGATGCCGCCGACGAAGAACTCGTGGAAGAAGATATGGTGCACGCCGTCGACGACGCGATACTGGGGGCTCTCGAGGATGCGGCCCGGCGTCGTGCCGTCGTTGAGCAGGAAGACCTCGAGCGGCTCCCAGTCGATCAGGTTCCGGGATGTCGTGCGGGCGATGGCGCCGCGACCGCCGGACATGCCGAGCGCCTTGGCCGAGACGAGCATGTTCCAGTGCCCGTCGCTGCCCCGATAGAGGTACGGATCGCGGCATTCGCCGCCCGAGGCGGCCGGATAGTGGAAGACCGTCGTATCGGGCTCGACCACGGGGTTGGCCTCGTGTTTGCGCCATTCCAGCAGGTCGCGCGAGTAGGCCACGCAGATGCGCTGGGTGTAGAACTCGTCGACGCAGGTGTACGCCATCCACCACAAGCGGCTCGCATCGTCGTAGACGACGGCCGGCGCCCAGATCGCCAGCGCTTCGTGCGGCGCGTCGGATACCGACAGGAGGATCCGCGGCTCGGACCAATAGACGAGGTCCTCGCTCATCGCCAGCCAGATGTGGTCGGCGTACGCGGCGGTCGGGTTCGCTTCGGGTATCGTGTGGTAGAAGAGGTGGTAGATCCCCTCGTGGTGGATCAGGCAGAGATCCCAGACCTGCATCGTCGGGTGCACGTAGTACGAGTGCTCGAAATCGATGCGCAGGAGCGCGCCGGCCGGCACCGCCAGGGCGCCGATCAGCAGCAAGACCACGAGCATCAGCAACGGCGCCGATCGGCGGTCGGGGCAGGTCATACTGGAGTCGTCTCCTTACAAGGTCGCCGTCGAGCGGAAACATCGCCTGGACACGGGGTTTTTTGTCGCATCCAACCCCCTGCTCCAATCCTGGCGACCCGGTGTCGCACCAATCTGGACTTTCCATGATATCAACAACTCGGCGAATTCGTCAATCCCAGACCGGTTAACTCAGACCGGAGCCCCGGATTATTCACGAAGGACTTCCCGCAGACGGTCAAATGCGTGGGGGAGGGTTGGGGAGAAACGTTCTCCAGCGATTCTTGATCTCGACCGAAATGATCGAAAATTAGGGTTTCCTTTATTATTTCCTGCTGGAAAGCATACTTGATTGATGCTACAGTCATCGCGGCTTGTGGGGACGACCGGATATCACGCAGTCCCGCCCTGCTGCCGGTTCCTATCAGTTGGTTTATCGACGACCGAGTCCCCACCGTCAACACCGAGGGTACATACTCGACCCGAGGATATGGAAACATTCCTGGCCCGGCCAGGAGCATTGCGGAAGGAAGCAACAGCCATGCGTAAACTGCTAGCGTTCGTTCTCATCGCGACCATGGCCGGCGCCGCCATGGCCTACGATCTCGGCAACCGCGCGCCTGTCAAACCCGAGAGCAATATCGAGTACACCGGCGGCGACCCGAACCGCCAGGGCGGCAACACGATCTTCGACGCGGTGCCGATCACGATCCCCGGCACCTACGTCGGCACCACCGTGGGCTACACCAACAACTACGATGCGGTGTGCCCGTTCACCGGTTCCCTCTCGCCCGACGTGGTCTACGTGGTCACCCCGGGGTCGAACACGATCGTGGACCTCGACCTTTGCAACTCCAGCTATGACACCAAGATCTACGTCTGGAACCAGGATCTGGTCCTGATCGCCTGCAACGACGACTTCCACTACAGCGGCAGCGGCTGCTACGTCTACTCCTCGAAGATCGAGAGCCTGGCGCTGGCCGGCGGCCAGACCTACTACATCTTTGTCGACGGCTACGGCGGCGCGGCCGGTGCCTATGTGCTGGACGTCACCGAGTGGACGCCGCCGCCTCCGATCGAGTGCCCGACCGGCTCCGAGCTCGAGAACGAGCCCGCGCTGGTTCCCAACTACTCCGACGCCCATAACGGCGGCTGCAATAGCCCCGAGCACGGCAATCCCTTCCAGCCGATCACGCAGTCGGTCTTCTGCGGCGTCAGCGGCTGGTACACCGCCGACGGCCTCAACAACCGTGACACCGACTGGTTCGTGATCGAGATCCCCGACAGCGGCGAGCTGATCATCACCGGCGATGCCCAGTACGCCTGCTACATGTTCGAGCTGGGTCCCCAGGACTGCGCGCTTGTCGACGTCCTGCAGATCGTGACCATCGGCCCGTACAACCCGGCGACCCTGACGATCACCGGCACGCCTGGCAGCTTTGCCTGGGTGTGGGTCGGCCCGACGGAATTCACCGGCCCGACGAACGCGTTCGACTACGTGCTGAACCTGAACATCGGCGACGTGGCGACCGAGAGCCACAGCTGGACCAGCGTCAAGTCGCTGTTCAACTAGTCTGCGTCTGATCGATTGACGTCGAGGGCGGGATGATGACGGGGCCGGGAGCGATCCCGGCCCCGTTGTTCGTGCGGATCACTTGATCAACGACATCTTGCGCGTCATCTGCCGGCCGTCCGCGGTCAGACGATAGAAGTACGTGCCCGCGGCCGCCGTCTCGCCGCTCGCGGTGCGCCCATCCCAGATCGCGGTATGATCGCCCGCCGCGAACGCTCCGTCGACCAGCGCGCGCACGCGCTGGCCGCGCGCGTTGAAGATCTCCAGCCGCGCGTCGCCGGCCCGGTCGAGGCGGAAGGCGATCTCCGTCCGCGGGTTGAACGGGTTCGGGGCGTTCTGGTGCAGCGCGAACGCGGCGCCCGGAACGATCCCCACGCCGGTGACGTCCAGGACGTCCAGCCACGCGAGGGAGCGCAGCAGGAGCGCGTCGCGCAGCTCCTGCGTCGGCACGCGTTCCAGGCCGAACGGCATGAAGACGACCTTGTAGTCGTTGTAGATCGTGCGCAGCACCGCCGGCTGGCCGCTGCCGTAGTTGCAGCTCGCCTCGACCGGCTGGCCGCTGACGAGCTCCGCCTGGTCCGGATCGCCGCCGGACAGGGTGAAGCTCAGCCCGTCGCCGATCGGATCGTCGGCGAGGCCGGCGATCTGCAGGTTGCCGCTGTTGCCGCTCTGGTACAGGAACCGCAGCCGCAGCTGGAGCCATAGCGGCGCCGAGCCGCCCTGGCCGTTGAGGCTCTCGATCAGATCTTCGCCGGCCAGGAGCATTCGCCCGCCGGCGCTCATGACCGCGTCCAGCGCGACGCGATCGTTCCCGTTCATGGTCTTGGCGTTGCCGCCGCTCGCCCAGATCACGGCCTGGTACGGCAGCATGTCCGCGCCGGCGATCGCGGCCAGGTCGCGATGCCAGACCACGTGCGACATGCCGGTGGCCGCCAGCGCGGGCCGGTAGGCGGTGTAGGCATGGCCGGCGCCGCCGTCGTCGGCCACGACGAGCAGATCGGCGCCGCTCATGATCGCGTTGAAGGTCAGCGTCTCGACGACATCGCCCGCGCCCTGGCTGAAGATGTCCAGCGAGACCCGGCCGGAGCCTAGAGCGCCGGTCGCCACGGTGACCGTGAGCTGCGCCGCCTCGAACGGGGCGAGCGCGAACTGCACGCTGGTCAGGTCCTCGCCATCGTAGGTCAGGTGCGCATCCCAGTCGGCGGGCAGGTCGTCGAGCTTGAGCGAGATGTCGAAGACATCGGCGCCGTAGCCCACGTTCAGCACGGTGACCGTGCCGAAGGTCACGGTCGGGTCGTCCGCGACGACTTGCCGCGGGCCGTCCACGCCCGCCATGACGGCGAACTCGCCGACGCGGCTGCTCGTCGAGTTGAACACGTAGCGGTCCGTGTCGCGTTGCACGAAGGCGATGAGCCACAGGTTGTCGACGACCCACCCGGCGCTCATCGGGATCGGCAGGTTGACCGTCTGCTCCTGGCCGGTCTGCGAGATGGTCAGGGCCTGATCCGGCAGCATGCGGCGCACGACGTTGTCGTAGCGCGAACCGCCGTAGGGCACGTCGTTCTCGACGACGACGATGCGGACGTAGCTGCTGCCGATGTTCGCGAGGTCGCCGAAGAGCTTGAGCTTGACCTCGGCGAAGGCCGATCCCATCTGGAAGCTGTAATCGCTGATCGCCATCGCCAGCGGCACGTACTCGGCGTTGTGGCTCTCGATGACCGGGATGTAGTAGCGGCCGTCGACCGCGTCCGCCGGCGCGCCGACGATGGTATAGGTGCCGTCGATCTTCAGCGTCGGGAAGCTGCCGACGCCGTAGTACGACGCGATCCGGGCGTCGCCTTCGGGCGTGCTCAGCCCGCCGCCGTTGTTCGACGATTTGTAGACCAGCCAATTGAACTGGGAGGGGTGGAAGAGGTCCTCGCTCACGGCGAGGCCCGCGGCCATGCGCGGGCAGAAGCTTCACCACGTGGCGGAGCACATCTCCGCCAAAACGGTCCGCGGCACCTGGGCTGCGGATATGACGGGCACCAGCATCGCGAACAGAGCCGACAGCAGGAACAGTCGTTTCATGGCTCACTCCATCGGTGATAGGAACGGTCTGCACGGACCGCGAGGACGATGCAAGGGATTATAGCAAACCTCAACTACCGCGCACAATGACCTATTGGGTGACCAGGAATTATCGGACTTGCGGTCCCATGCGTTCTACCTCTGGAATTCCGGCGCTGCGGTATGTTATACTCCGTACGACCTGCTCCCCCACCAGGTCCGGGGTCGAATTCCAGCCCGAGGAGTCCCACCATGCCCAAATCACGCGTGTGTCTGCCCATCGGTCTGCTCATCGCCTGCCTCGCGCTGACCGCCTGCAGCGTCGGCGAGCCGGCGGCGCCGGCGGTCCCTGGCGAAGTCGCCGCTGCTACGGTCAAGGACGACGCCGTGCTGCAGGACCTGACGCCCGAACTCCTGGCCAAATTGAACCGTGCCTTCACGATCCAGCAGTGGGAGGAACTGGTCTTCACCTTGACGCCGCCGCACTACAGCCAGCAATTGTCTCCCCCCCTCTGGCTCGAGTCGTACCCGGTGAGCGCCTGTATCCCGCTGGGCGAGACCACGGATCTCGGCGGGGAGGTCTTCACGGTGAAGGTGCGCATCCCGGTCTACGGCAGCATCCCGACGCACCCGGCGGGCATCGAGGACGCGGTGCTCTTCGAGATCGAGGGCTTGCCGCCGGATGGCGAGGTGTTGCGGATCGGCCTGTCGCCGATGCCGTGGAACTGGACGGAGGGCGACTACTGGGTGTTCCAGCTCATCGACTTGGGCCAGGGTTTCGTGCCGGGCTATCTGCAAATGCACGCCGTCGGTCCGATCCCGTGGCTGCGTCCCCAGTTCACCGTGGACATCCCGGCGACTCGCAATCCGATCTCGCGGGGATCAGGCTTGCCGGACAAGCCCTAGGACGGGCCGGGCAGATAGCAACCGTAGAAGGCCCAGGCGGCGGGGTGCCCCAGGCGTCCCGCCGCGTCTTTGAGGTCGGCCTGCGCCCGGCGCAATGCCTCGGCATGCGCTGCGCCGGCGAGCCAGTGGTGGTAGAACCGGCGGGCGAGCAGCCGCGCCGCCGCATCCTCGACGCGGATGGTCGGCGCCACCACGGCGGCGGCTCCGGCCTGCAAGAAGGCGCGGGTGAAGCTGTTCAGACCGCTGCCCGTATCCCAGCCCTGGTTGGCCGCTTCGCAGCAAGAAAGATAGACGAGCGGCGCCGCCAGCGGCAGATCGCGGACCTCGGGCAAGGTCAACGGTGTGCCGCCGTTCTGCGCGGCCAGGCGCAGCGTCGAGGCGCCCGGCACGCCCTGCGTGACGGTGGCATGCGTCGCGATGTGGATGACCGCGAAACGCGTCAGGTCGGCGGCCCGCAGATTCGCCCAATGCGCGCGGTGGCCCAGATAGAGTTCGGCGTGGCCCGGCGGCCAGAGCGCGGCGACGTCCCTGGCTTCGGCTTCGGCGTGGCGCAGTACGGGGGCGATCGCCGCGCGGCGGTCGGTCCGACCGTCGGCTCCGATGGCCAGGAGGCGACCGGTGGCTGTCGCCCGGTCCGCCGCGACCGGCGGCACGGGTTCGAGATTGGCGATGTGGACCAGCGGACCGTGGTCGACGATCAGCCGCGGCGACGCTCCTGTCGCCTGCGGCAGCGGCAGCGCAGCCCAAGGCAGCTCCGCCAGCAGACCGTCGGTGGCGAGATGGAGCGTCTGGCCGGGCGGCCAGCTGGGCAGGACCGGGCCCAGTAGGAACTCGGCCAGCGCGGCGGCCTGGGTCCAGGCGACGGCCCGTTCGGACTGCTCCCAGTCGGCGATGACGGCGCGCGCCATCTCGTGCAGCGCGCGCGCTGCCGGCAACTCCCACATGGTCCAGCCGGCCGCCGTTCCCAGCCAGGCGAAGCAGCGCTGCTGGCCGGCGAAATAGACGACGACGGGGCTTCGCGGCCGCAAGCCCTGGGGCGTCGGCGCGGCGGCCGCCGCATCGACGCGCCAGCGCACGGAAACGGCGAGAGCCAGCGCCTCGACGGCGGCGCCCGCAGGCCCGGCCAGCGTGGGCACATCGTGCAGCAAGCCGATCATGAACTCCGCGCGCTCCCGTTGCACGTCGGCATCGAAGGCGAGCAGCGCCTCGTTCTCGAAGCGGACTTCGCGCGCGCCTTGGCCCGGCGCCGCTTCGCGCAGCCGCGCCAGGGCGGCTGCCGGTCGGCGCAGCGCGGCCAGCGCCTTGCCTTGTTCCAGCCGCAGCCTGGCCAGGAGATCGCCGGGCGCATCTGGCTTGAGCAGCGAGTCGGCGGCGGCGAAGTGGTCCAGCGCCGCCCGGAAATCATGTTGCCGCGCGGAGGCCATGCCCAGGTAGAGCGCGGCCGCCAGACGCGGCCAGTACTCCGGCGCCTGCCGAGCCGTCCGGAACAGCGTCGCCGCTTGCTCCGGCAGGTCGAGATCGATGAGCGCCCGGCCCAGCAGGATCCGGCTCTGCTGGATCCAGCTCGGATCACCGATCTGCGCCGCGAGTTCGCCACAGCGCGAGAACGCGTGGCGCGCGGTGGCCAGGTCGCCGGCCAAGCGCGCGAGTTCGCCGCGCGCGCGCTCGTACTCCCACTGCCATTCGCGCAGCTCGCCTCCGGCCAGCAACTGGGCGGTCTTGGCGAGCTCCTGCTCCGCCAACCGGAACTCGCCCTGCCGCGCCAGGAAGCGCGCCGAAACGAGCGCCAGGCCGAGCCGGTCCTCGTAACTCAGACTGCCGGCCAGAGGTCCGGCCAGGATCTGCGCCGCGCGCTCCAGTCCGCGGTAGGCGAGCTCGGGCCGGCCAGTCTTCAGACCCTGCTCGATGAGCGCCATGACCGGTTCCAGACGCGATAGCGCGGGCCGGTCCGCTTCCGATCGATCGATGCACGCCTGCAGCGAATCGACCGCGGCGTAGCTGCCGATCTGCAGCAGGTACAGCTGCCAGACGGTGTCCAGGAGATGATGGCGCGTAGCGGGTCCGAACGTTTCCTGCTGCAGGCGGGTCGCGGCCTCGAGACGTGCGCGCGTCGAATCGAGCAGTCCGCTGCGGCGCAGGCAATTCGCCAGGGCCGCGGTGCTGCGGATGATATCGCCGGGGTTGCGATTGCGGTGCGACAGTTCGACGGCCAGGCGAAACGTCTCGAGTTCGGCATCGAGATCGCCGCGCATGCTGTGCACGACGCCCAGGAAGGTGACGGCATCGCGTTCCAGGTGCCCCAGTCCGTGGTCGCGGGCGGACTGCAGACACTGCAGGTACGCCCGCTCGGCCGACGGATACTCCAGGCGCGCCTCATGCGCGTGCCCGCGCTCGAGCAGCGCCTGGATGACCAGCGCCGGCAGGGCGGCGCGTTCTGCGCAAAACCTGGCCCAGTCGGCGGCGTGCAGCGCGTCGTCAAGCCAGCCGCCGGAACGGCTGCACCGCGCGAGCTGGCACCACCAGTGCGCCGCCAGGAGGGGTCCGCCGAGGCGCCAGGCCTCGGGCAGCCGGGAGCTCAGGCGTTCGCGCGCTCGCGCATGATGTCCCGCGCTGTTCTCGGTCTCCGCCAGGCGCGAGTGCAGCCACAGGCGCTGCAGAGGATCGAGCTCGTGCTCCCGTCGTTCGGCGAGCAGATAGCTGTCGTACGCATCCGCGCGGCGGCCCTGGAACCGTCGTCCATAGACGAAGCGCGCGACGGCGGTCGTCGAGTCGGCGCCGGCGGCGGCCTGGCGCAGCTGCACATAGTCCTGCTTGCGCGACAGCAGCCAGTAGTTCACCACCGCGGTTTCGATCCACAGGAAATGCTCAGGGCGGTCTCGCCAGCGCGCGAAGAGTTCGCGCTCAGCGTCATCGCGGGATCCGGGGTCGTGCAGCGCGTGCCAAAGGCGGTGGTAGATGGCCAGGTCGTCGGCGAAGCGGGACGGCGGCGCGGGGTGCGCCAGCAGAGCCCGTTGCATACGATCGGCGTCCAGGATCGTCGGCGTCAACCGCGCCGCGCCGGGCGCTGGTGCACCGCCGGCGGGATCAGTCCGGGCGCACCCGCAAGGTCCGGCGACGAAGAGCCCCGCGGCGAGCATCAGCAGCGGAACATGACAGACGTGGCGGCGGCGTCGCTCGCGGTGCACGGGGATCATCCTCGCGGTTGGTGGACCGAGGATACCATGGACGGCGGCCTCCGTCATGACGTATGGTTATCCAGGCGTAAGATGGCGCCTCCTCGTTCGCGTCGTTTCGAGCGGCGCCAAGGTCGTTGCAGCATGTCCAAACCAGTTCGGCGCCTGGATCTCCACGTCCTCGCTCGCGACATCGAAGCCTGCCGCAGCGGCGAAGGCGAGGCTTGCGATCGCCTGTGCGCCGCATTGCGCGGTCCGGTCAACCTCAGCGTGGCGCGCCTGCTCGGCGACGACCACCCCGACCGGGAGGACATCGTCCAGGAGGCGCTGCTGGCCGTTCTCGGCTACCTGCGGCGCGACACGGAATTCGCCGGCGACCTGGTGCGATTGGCGGTCACGATCGCGCGCAACCGCTGCCGCGACATCCTGCGCCGGCGCCGCGCCCGCCCGCACCTGGACATCGCGGCGCTGGCTGATTGGCTGGCCGATCCCGGCCTCTCGCCCCTGGACGCGCTGGCCGATGCGGACCGGCGCCGCCATGTCCAATGCGCGCTGGATCGGCTCGATCAGCCCTGCCGCGACCTGCTCGAAGCGCTCTACGTCCAGGGCGTTTCGACAGATGTCGTACGCCAGCAGCTCGGCCTCGGCACGGTCCAGGCGGTCTACTACCGGCGCGCGATCTGCTTGCGGCAGGTGCGAATCCTCTTTCAGAAAAGCCTCGCGGCTGTTCAAGGATCGGCGGCACAGAGCGTTTCCCCTCAACCCCGCCGCGATCGGGCGAAAGCGTGAGCCGAGGCATGCGCAAGAACATGGATCCGTGGCGCGACGAGTGCATCGATCCCGGTCTCGGGCGCCAGGTCTGGCGCCTGGATGATCCGCAGGTCGAGCCGGCCCTGCGCGGCCGGCTCGAGGCGCACGTCACGTACTGCGCGGCCTGCCGCCTCGACCGCGCGATGCAGCGGACGGTCGCCGAAGGTCTTGCCGGCGGCGCGCTGGCGCTGCGACCGGTCGCGCGCGGGCGCCGGACGTGGTGGCGCCTGTCCGGCGCGACGAGCCTCGCGGCGGTGGCGGCAAGCCTGCTGCTCGTCTTCCTGCTGCCGCCGCGGACCGCCAGCGAGCGCCAGGTCATGCGTGCCGAAGGCACCGCCCCGGCGATCCTGAGGCCGGCGGCGGACGAGGTCATCGCCGGTCGCCATCCTGAGCTGCGCTGGACGCCGCTCGGCTCGGCCTCCGCCTATCGCGTCAGCGTGCAGGACGCCGACGGCCGCTACGCCTGGACGGGCGAGACGAGCGAGGCGCGCTTGCGGATCCCGGCCGACCGGCCGCTGCCCGCCGGCGCGCGCTTGCGCGTCTTCGTCGAGCCCGTGCCGGCTTACCTGGCGCCGCCCGGCGGCCTGCGCAGCGCGTTCCGCACGGGCACGTTCCCGGAGTTCGTCGCCTTCCGCGTCGCGGTCGCGCCCAAGGCCGTGCAGGCGCTCGGCGTGGCGGGGATGCTGGGCTGTCTGGCGCTGGTGGGGTGGGCGGCGGCCGGCCGGCGGCAGACGGACTAGTCGGGGGCCGGTCGGCCGGCCCCCGCCGTGGCTATTTCCGTCTGGCCAGCGACGACCATATCAACGATAGAGCGACTTGATCGAACTCCAGGTTGCGTTCTCCGTAGGCTCCGAGAAGCTCTTCTCACCTTCGACGGGGTCGTGCGGGAAGACATCGTCAGGGCCGCGGACGCAGATGTCCAGCACCCACCACTGTGAGTCGTAATTCCTCCACGCGCATTGTCCCTTTCTTTGATTGACGGGATTCCAGCGGCAAATGTCGTAGACCAGGCCCGGTTGGCTGTACGTGAAACTGCAATACTTTTCCCAGTAGCCATTCTCGTCGGTCGCGGGACCTGTGAATACGACGAGAGGATAATCCCAGGTGCCCCACATCGTCACCGGGAAGACGCCGAAGGTCACCTGCGCGTCGACGACGGGGTTGGTGCACGGGTAGTTGGGGAAGCCGGGTCTGCCGGCAAGTACGGTGCCGTGGATGCGGAAGTAGTAGTTGTAGGACTGGGCTTCTGCTGCACCGGCGGCGACCAGGATCAGGACCATGAGCGCCATGACAGTTCGTTTCATTTCCGTACTCCTCGGGTTCGGCAGCGATGGGATGAATCCCCTTCGCAATCATCGCGAGGCGATCGTTCGCCGCCGTACCCTGAACGGAGCGGAACCTCGTTTGCAAGGACACTTCATCTTTTGGCAATGACCATCCAGCGGCGATTCGACGCGCGACCGCCGATGCGTTATGGTGATTGCGGACGGGCGGCCGGTCGCGCCAACGAGCCGGCTAGCCGACAGTGTCGGCGGGCTGCGTCCGTTCGGCGGCCTCACGGCGAAGGGAGCACGACGCCATGGCAAGAACCGAACCTGCGCTCCAGCGACCCGGCGCCTTGCGATCCCGATCGCGGCGCGTCTGGCTGGCGTTCGCGCTCGCGTGTATCGCGCTGGCGGGTCTGGCCGCAAGCGGCTGCGCGGTGCGCCTGATCGCCGCGTACGACGAAACGATCGACCTGACCGCGACACGGCTCCAGAAGAGCATGGATGCGTTCCTGACCCGCATGGAGCAGCAGGCCGGCGATGCGGCGACCTACGCGCAGAATCGCCAGTTCTATGCGGACTACGCGGTCGAGGTGCGCTCGGTGCTCGTCCGCGCCCGCGCGCATCCGATGAACGAGCGCACGATCGAGCAGTACGAACTCATGCTGGACAGCCTCGCGGAACTGGAGGCTTCCCATCAGGGCGAGCCCGGAGATGAAGATGCCGGCGCCCTGCCGGTGGTCGCGATCCCGGCCTATCGCGACCTGTTCAACCAGGCCTGGGGCGCGATCATCAAGCTCGAAGTGGCGAAGAAACGCTGACCGCGCGCCGCGCGCATCATCGCCGGAGCACGAGGAGGACACGATGTCGCTGACGACCTCGGACATCCTGAAGCCGATGCTCGACGCCGCCAAGCGGTCCCTGGCCAGGGATTGGGGCAAGGCCGAGGCGTTCGCGAGGCCGGAGATGAAACGGCTCGCCGCGACGCTGGTGGACATCGCCGGGCTCATCGCCAGCGGCGCCGTCAACAAGCGCCAGGCGCGCGCGCTCCTGCGGATCCACAGCAATACGACCCAGACCGTGCTGCTGACCATCGAAGGGCTAGGCATCGTCGCCGCCGAGAACGCGATCAACGCGGCGCTGGGAGCGGTCCGCGACGTGGTCAACGAAGCCGTGGGATTCAAGCTCGTCTAAGCGCGGCGATACCCGTTCCCGATCCCGCGACCGAGTCGCCTTGATCGCCGACGCGCCTACAGAAACCCCATATTTCCAACGGCTTACACCGCGGGGGCCCATCCCGGCGCTTGACGTCGAGATCCGACCGATGCTACGCTCGAAGCCTCAGCCGACAGCCTGAGGCAGATCGAGGTCCTACCCCTGCAGCCGGACGCAGCGCGCGCCGCAGCGCCGCGCTGTTCGCCCGCGGCCGCGGGGGGTTTCCGATAAGGCAACTGCCTGAGGAGGACGAGCGGCCGGTGGTCGTGGACATGTGCCCAGCCGCGGTCTCCTTGCCGTTCTGACCTGGCTGTCGGCGCGACAGGCGCGGCGGGACCCCTATCCACAGACCTCGTCACGACGCTGCGCGAGGCCGGCCGGCCTGTGACTATCGATTCGTCGATCCCAGCCGCATGTGCAATCGGAGCCGGATCTGCGGCGACCGCGCGCGCCTCATGGCGCCTGCGCCGCTGCACGCCGGTGCGTGTATCGGGCGAAAGCCTAGGAGGTGTTTCATGTCTTTTGGCTACCGAATCCGCGCCGTTCGCGGACTACGCGCGCAAGCGACCGTCTGCGCGATCCTGGTTCTTGGTATCGGCGGATCCTTCGTTCCGGCGGAAGCTCAGCCGCTTCGGGAACCGTCCGCCGCCGGTTTCCTCGAGCCGGCGCCCGGCGGACACCTCTACGTCACGCCGGCCTGGCTGGACAATCCGCCCAACCTCATCCACTTGTTGCGCGTGACCGACGGCGAAATCGATGCGGCTTCCTACCGCATCGAGATGACGGGGCCGGTGGCGTCGTTCTTCGACATCACGGTGGGCGTGGCCGGCGAAGACGTGATCAGCACCCTGGTGCTGCCGCCGGACATCGTTCCCGCGACGTACGAGCTGCGCTGCGCCGGCTTAGACGCCGGCGGGCTGCTGCTCGGCGACTGGTCGCCGCCGATTCCCGTCCAGGTCGTCGAATTGATGCCAGTCCCCGTGACACCGATCGGGCCGACGAACATGAGCGGCCTGATCATCGCCACGGAGGTCGTGATTCCGCTCGGCGTGGTCGTGACCGCGATCGAGGATCTGACGATCCTCTCGCTCGGGCCGGTGAACATTGCGGGCGCCATCATCGGCCGGGATGGTCTGAGCGAGGGGCAGGACGGCGCCTCGGTGCGCATCCTGGCGTCGCAGAGCATCGAGATGTCCGGGACGATCGCCGGCGGCGCCGGCGCCGCGGGTCAGGCCGTCGCCACGATCGGTCTGCTGGCGCAAGGCGGCGACGGCGGCCGTGGCGGCGATGTCGCTTTACTCGGCCACGGCGCGGCGATCCACGTCAGCGAGACGGCGATCCTGGTCTCCGGCAGAGGCGGCGATGGCGGTGGGGCGCACGCCCAGGGCGAGGATGCCGGCGCACCGGGAGATGTGGGCGGCGATGCCGAGGCGATCGGTGGCGGCGGCGGCGGCGGCGGGTACCTGGCGGTCGGCGCGTTCGGCTCGAACCTGCTGCATCCGTATCTCTTCGGGATCTTCCACTGCGGTGACGGCGGGGTGGGCGGCGATGCCGAGGCGACGGGCGGCCGCGGCGGTGCCGGCGAGGACGACCTTCCCGAAGGACCTGGCGGCGGCGCGACGGCCAGCGGTGGCGGCGGAGGAGCTTCGGGGTCGCTCTACGTCGCGGCGCAGGACCTCGACGCCAACGGCGACCAGCAGCTCGAGCCGCACGAGCTGGAGATCGTCGCCGGCGGCGCGGGCGGCCAGGGCGGCGACGCGATCCCCACGGCCGGCCAGAACGGCGTTCCGGACGAGGGCAAGGACAACCGGGCCGACTGCTTCCGCCCCAACGGCCAGAAGCCGCCGCCGGTCCAGGCCTACGGCGCCAAGGGCGGCGACGGCTGGGCCCATCCAGGCATCGGCATGCCAGCGTTCGCCTACGGCCTCGGCGGTCCGCCGGGAGGCGACGGCGGCGACGCGCTCGCCGTCGGCGGCCAGGGCGGCAACCTCAAGATGGTCGGCGTCTCCCTGGGGCCGGTCTCGCTGGGCTTCGCCACGTCCTCGTGGGCTGCGCGCGGCGGCGACGGGTTCGCCAAGGGCGGCAATGGCGGCGCGCCGAGCGGCGGCGGCGGCAACGGCTCGGCCACGGGCGGCAAGGGGGGTAGCGGTCCCGTGGTCGGGTACCCCTGCGGCGGTGGCCGGGGCGGCGATGCGACCGCCATTGGCGGCAACGGCCAGCGGGGTCCCGATTGCTGCCAGCCTCCGCAGGGCAATCCTCACAACGGCGGCAACGGCGGCGGCGCCTACGCCATCGGCGGCGACGGCGGCGATGCCAGCCTGATCGGCGGCGACGGCGGCAACGCGCGCGCGGCGGCCGGGCGCTGCGGCAACGGCGGCGACGGCAACGGGCCCTCCGCTGGCGGCATCCCCGGTCCGGCCAACGCCAGCGGCGGCAACGGCGGCACGGCCTCGGTCGTCAACGGCAGCAACGGCACCGGCCGGCAGTCTCCGTCCGCGAGCTGCGCGCCCGGCAAGCTCTGCGCGCCAGAGTGCAACGACGGCGTACGCACGAAGGACATCGGCGAGCCTGTCGATGGTGTCGAGAACTGCCACGACCACAGTCCCGACAAGGCGCTCGTGCCGTGCGCGCTGTTCTGCCCGGCCGGCGATCTGGGCGTCGTGTCGTTGATCTTCGAGGACGACCTCTCGGGACTGCCGATCGTCGGTCTGCCGGCTGACCGCTACGGCATCGAGGTCGACGGCATCTTTTATCCTGGCGCCGGGCCCACCGACGCCACGGGCAGGGGCGTGATCCCCTTCGCGGCCGCCGACGCCATGCGCGATGGTTGCCGCGACGGTTACATCGTGGCCTGCGGCACGGTCGTCTACGGTCCCTTCAAGATCCTGTCGGTCGACATCAACGCGGACGGCATCGTCGACCAGGACGACCTGGACGAGATCCAGCCCTACCTCGGCTCGACGCAATCGTGCTACGATCTCGATGGTGACGGTGTCGTCACGGCTGCGGACGTCGCCCTCGTCAACCAGCACCTGGGCCATGTCAACCCGGCGACCGCCGTCGATCTGCCGCCGGCCCTCGCATTGACGTTGGCGAGCTATCCCAATCCATTCAATCCCCGCACCACGATCGGATTCACGCTGCCTGCGGCGGGGACGGTGCGGTTGCAGATCGTCGACGTGGCCGGTCGCGCGATCCGCGGGCTGGTCGCGGAGTTGCTGCCGGCGGGACGGCACGAGGTCGACTGGAACGGCCAGGACGATCAAGGCCGCCTCGTTGCGGCGGGCGTCTACCTGATCGTCCTGCAGACGTCGCGCGAGACGCGCACCGGCAAGGTCGCCGTCTTGAAGTGACAGCCGGCCGTCGCCGGCGATGAGCCGACCCGGGGTCGCCGGATCCCGGGTCGGCGCCAGGAGGAGAGCGGACGAGCCGAATCGACGCATGGAATCGGGATCCGCTAAGATGCCTGCGGCTTCGCCGGCCCGAAAAGAAGCGGCGCGGTCAGGCGCACAACGGGGATTGAGCTCCGGCGATCTTCATCCGGCATGACGACCCGCAAGCCTACCCTCGTGGCGGTCATACCATGTTCTTCGGCAAATCCTCGCCCAGGGTGGCGGCACATCGCACTGGCCATACGATGCGCCGCACTGGCCTTGATCGTCGCGGCCCCAGGCCACGATCGTTCCGTCGGACCTCAGACCCGAACTGTGCTCGTTGCCCGCCGAGATGGCGACGGAATCGGCGTTGGGCTGCGGCACGCTTGTCTGTCCGTGGATGCCCCAGCCGATGAGCGTGTTCGCAGGTTCGGCCAGCGCAGCGCCGGGCACGATACGCGCGACCGCGAGCAAGGTCGCGACAGTCGCGTAGATGTTGGAACGGCGGTGCATGGTCGACCTCCCCGCGACCTCGGCCGCAACAGCATCACGAGCAGTCCTTCCTCGCCGCGTGCGATGCTGTATTGGACGGACAGCGACCGACATTTATCGCGATTCCTTCGCGAATAGATACAGGTCGTGATTTTACTTTCGATTCCCGGTGAAACGCCTTGTTCAGATCCGGCCCCGCGAGCGAATTGATCTTCGCCGCCCGCTCCGTCGGATGGTAGTGTCCGCAGCGGGAAAGGGGGTTGCCGTGAAGAGAGCTCTGAACAGCGGCGCGGCCAGGAGATCGCCCGCGCCACGTGCCGCGGCCCTGCCGTCCGCCGCGGCCCGCGCGGCCACCGCGGCCGCTGTGCCGCTGCTGTACGGCCTGCTCTTCCTGATCCTCACCTGGCCCTCCGCTGTGCATCTCGGCACGCACATCCTGGCCGACGGCGGCGACGGACTGCAGATGTACTGGAACATCTGGTGGGTGCGCCACGCCGTCTTGAGCGGCCGACTCGACGTGTACGAGACCCCCATGCTGTTCTACCCGCAGTCGCCCAGCCTCCTCGCGCATAGCCTGCATCCGTTCGGAGGACTGTTGACCGTTCCGCTGGCTGCTGTCTGCCCGGACATCGTCCTGTTCAATCTGGTCGTCATCTTCGCCTTCGCCGCATCGGGTTGGGGCGCCTTCCTGCTCGCCCGGCGCTTCGGCGCCGCCAGGCTGCCCGCGCTCGCCGGGGGCTACATCTTCACGTTCTGCAGCTACCACTTCGCCCATGCGCAGGGCCATCTCAATCTGGTCCTCATGCAGTGGATCCCGTTCTTCCTGCTGTACTTCCTGCGCGTGGTCGAAGATGGCCGCGCGCGGCACGCGGTCCTGGCTGCGCTCTTCCTCGTGCTCGTCCTGCTCTGCGACCACTACTATTTCTCGTTCTGCGTCCTGGCCGGCGCGCTCACGCTGCTCTGGGCCGCCGTTCGCGGCCGACCGGCGGGGCTGTCGCGGCCGGCGTTGCGCTCGTGGCTGCTGTTCGGATCGCTCGTCGCCAGCACGGCGGGCGTCTTCATCTATCTCTACCTGCAGGCGGTCGCGGCGGGGGATATCGCCGGCCATCAGTCCCGCGAGTCCGGCATGGATCTCTTCGCGCTGCTCATCCCCGGCGCGCACTGGCGCTGGCATGGGCTGACGGCGTTCTACTGGGAACGTCTCGGCGCGAACATCCACGAGACGAGCGTGCACGTGGGGCTCGGCGCGGCCGCCCTGGCCGTCTGCGGATACATCGATCTGCGCCGGCGCCGCGACCGCACGCGGCTCCTGCTGCTGCTCTGGTTCCTCGTCTTCTTCCTGCTGGCGCTGGGCAGGGAACTGCAGGTCTTCGGCTGGCGCATGAACCTGCCGATGCCGTACGACGCGCTGGAATTCGCGGTGCCGCCGCTGCGCACCGGCGGCGTGCCGGTGCGCTTCGTGGTGGTCGCGATCCTGGCGCTCTCGGTGCTGGCCGCGCGCGGCGCCGGGCTGCTCGCGGCGACGCGCGGGGGTCGTCTCGCGTTGGCCTTGCTGTGCGGTCTGGTCTGCGTCGAGCTGTATCCACGTCCCGTGCCCGTCACGCGGGTGACCTTTCCGGCGTACATCGACGTCCTGGCGCGGCACGCGACGACCCATCCCGGCCCCATCCTCGATCTGGTCCATCCCCAGCAACTGGCGATGGTCTACCAGACGCGCCACCAGCAACCGATCCATACGGGCTACCTCGCCCGGATCCCGCAGCCGGTCCGGCGCAGCTTCGTCAGGGTCAATCACCTGATCGAGCGGCAAGCCTTCGCCGAGCTGGGATCGCAATGGGGTTTCCGCTACGTCCTGGCGACCACCGCCCCGCCCGACAGCCGTCTGCTCTTCGGCGGTCCGGTGCAGATCTACGAACTGACCTCGCGCCCGGTCGCCCCGTGAGGATTCGCGGCGCGGACCCGCCGGGACTGCGGCTCCTCGAACGATCGAAATCCCTTTAATATGTCGTGAGAATTATTGTATAATCATGCCCAGATTGACACCGCCCGAGGGCGCCGGTGCGAGGGATCTCCCGGTCGAAAACCAAGGATGATGGTCGTCCAGACGAGTTCGGGATGTCGAGCATGGGAACCCGTCGCCTCGCCGCCTTCTGCCTCGTTTTGGCCGTCGCTGTCGCAGGTAGCCCGGTTGCGGCCGGCTGGCTGCGCAGCGCTCTTCCGGGCGCCGAAGCGGACCTGCTGTCGGTCCAGACGCCCCGACGCGGCGCGGCGTACTACCGTACGCTGGCCGCGCTGGCCGAGCTGTGGGGAGTCGCCGACGCCGGCGGCTGGCCCGCGGTCGGCGGCGGGCCGCTCCTGCGCGACGGTATGATCGATCCGCGGGTCCCGTCGCTGCGGCGGCGCCTGTCGCTGCCTGTGCCAGCCGGAATCGACTCCCTCCGTTACGACGCCGAGGTCGTCGCAGCCGTGCGCAGCTTCCAGGTGCGGCACGGTCTCGCCCCCGACGGCGCCGTCGGCCGCCTGACAGTCGCCGCGCTCGACGTTCCGGCGGCGGTGCGCGCCGACCAGCTCGCGCTGAATCTGCAACGCGTGAACGGACTGCCGCCGGATCGCGGGCCGCGCTACGTCCTGGTCAACGTGCCGGCCGGTACGCTCGCCATGGTCGCCGACGACTCCCTGCACGGCGTGATGCGCGCCGTCGTCGGCCGGCCCGATCGTCCGACGCCGACCATCGCCAGCCGCATCACGCAACTCGAGCTGAATCCCGCGTGGAACATCCCGCAGCGCCTGGCCCGCCAGGACGTGCTGCCGCACCTGCGCAAGAATCCGGACTATTGGCGCGAACACGGCATCCGCGTGTTCGCGACCTGGCTCGATGGCGCGCCGGAGCTCGATCCGGCCGCGATCGACTGGCCGGCCATCCGGCCCGCGAACCTCGCCTTCAAGCTCCGCCAGGAACCCGGGCCGCTCAATCCGCTCGGTCGCATGAAGTTCGTCTTCGAGAATCCGTACAGCGTCTACATCCACGACACGCCGAGCCGCGAGCGCTTCAACTCGCCGGCGCGCTTCTACAGCTCCGGCTGCGTGCGCATCGAGGACCCCGTGGCGCTGGCGGAATTCCTGCTGCAGGGAGCCGGACCGCGCCTGCGCGCGCAGTTCGACGCGGCGCGCGAAGGCACGGATCCGCGACGGGTCAGGTTGCCCGAGCCCGTACCCGTCTTCATGGTCTATTGGACCGCTTGGGTCGATCCCGACGGCGTCGTCCAATTCCGGGACGACATCTACGGCCACGACGCGGCATTGGTCGCGAGTTCGACGATCTCGCCGCCGCCGGCATGGTCACCAGCGGCGGACCGGGCCGGTGTCGAGGTGGACGAAGTCGGACTTCGGGTAGTGGCCGACGCCTCCCCGTTGCTCCCCTAGGGCCGCGCGCCAGAGTCGCGCCGTCGCGACGCCCGGCAACCGCACATCGATCGCTTTGCCCTGCAGGTGGAAGCTGCGCGGCGCGACTCTGCGGCCCTGCTGCAGCAGCGCGGCGTTCGACGCCGGCGAGCGATACCCCGAGATGACATGGAAGGGTTCGCGGGTATCGATACGCCGCGCGATGTCGGCGAGCAGATCGAGCAGACGCGCGTCGATGGCCTTGACCTCGTCGGTGCGATGATCGCGCAGGAGTCGGCTGAACGCCGCGACGGCGTCGGGTACGAGGACTCCGTCGTGGCGGTACTCGCAGGCGAGTCTTTCGCCGGTGTGGGTGTTGAAGAGCGCGAGCGAGCGGTCTGGGGAGACCATCGCGGCGACGGCTTTCTGCCACGGCAGCGGCACGAGGGTCAAGAGGGCTGCGCGTCCGCAGAGGTCGAGGAAACGCCGTCGATCGAGTCGACTGGAGGTCTCGTCGCGCATGCCGCAGGGGTTCCTTCCTGGCCTGAGGGTCCTTCCATGTCTCCTGCCGGTATCGCTCAGGATGCAGCAAACCGTCACGCAACGCAAGGTCGGTGCCGTGTCGGCGGCCGGGTGAATACGTGAAAACACGTAGCATATGAGGCGGGAGACTTGAGAGGTGTGCAGTATACAGCCGCAATGGTTGCACTTCAGACATGTCTAAACTGGCTGTTTGGTCCATTAATTATCACTATCAATTTATAATTTAATTTTGTGACCTGAGCGCGCGATATTTTCTGGCTATCGCCGGATATAAGTACATTCTTTATCAGCGCTCGCCGGCTACCGATTATGCTGCTCTGCTTCCGCATCTGCCGTTTGCTGATAGATCCTGCAGTCCGCGGAGCAGATCTCCATGAAACGAACAGGACTCCTGCGCGCCGCCGTCGCGTTGGCCGCTCTGGGCGGCAGTGCGGCCTCGGCTGTCGATCGACACGTCCCGTCGGGATACGCGAGCATCGCCTCGGCGCTGGCGGCCGCCAGTTTCGGCGACCGCATCATCCTGGCGCCAGGAATCTACCGGGAATACGACCTCGTCCTGAAGTCAGGGGTCATGCTGCTCGGCAGGCCCCAGGCCCCGGGCGACGTCGTCATCGACGCCCAGGGGCAAGGGCGCGTGCTGCGCGCGGAGAACCTCGCCTCGGCGGCGACGGTCATCGGCGTGACGATCACCGGCGGCCATGCCGACGGGACCAACGCCTATGAGAAGAGCGGCGGCGGCGTGTTGGTCTCGAAGGCCACGGTCAAGCTCGAGGACACGGTCGTGAGCGGAAATGAGGCGGCGGGCAACGGCGGTGGCGTGCGCGTCGCGCGCGGCGAGCTGCAGATGTTTCGCTGCGTTGTGCGCGACAACGCCGCCGGGCGAGGAGGCGGGGGATTGGCTGTCTGCTACGGTTCATGGACCGAGGTCGCAGAGGCTCTGCTCGCGGGCAATAGCAGTGCCTGGGGAGGCGCCGCGGCCGTACGCGCCGGTTCGACCGCTCGCTTCGTCGAATGCCGTTTCGAGGCCAATCAGACACTCGCCGCGCCTGGTCTCGGCGGTGGACTGGCGTGCGATCACGGCGCGACAGCTGTCCTGGTGCGCTGCCTCGTGGCCGACAACTCGGCTCGCCGCGGCGGCGGCATCTACGTCGCCACGGGAGCCGGGCCGATCATACAATCGGTGACTGTCGACCGTAACGAGAGCGTCGACGCCGTCGGCGGCATCTACACGAAAGGATGCTCGCTCGAACTGACGCGCTGCATCGTGAGCTTCCATGCCCAGGCCGCGTTCAGCTGCACCGATGGCGCGGTGCCGACCCTGGTCGCCACCAACATCTACGGCAACGCGGGCGGTGATTGGACCGGCGCGCTGGCGTCCCAGCTCGGCGTCCACCACAACTTCAGCGCCGATCCGCTCTACTGCGCCGTCGATGATCGCCACCTGCGCTCCGAGTCGCCCTGCCTGCCGCAGAACAATGGCGTGGCCCTCATCGGCGCGTTCGGCGAGGGGTGCGGGCCCGTGTCCGCGCCGCCGGCCGCGCCGCCGGCGATCTCCCTGAGCGCGTGGCCGAACCCGTTCAACCCGGCCACCAGGATCTCGTTCGAGCTGCCGAGCGCCGCGCGCGTGCGGCTGAGCGTCTACGACGTCCGCGGTCGCCGGCTCGTCGTCCTGGTCGACGAGCTACGATCGGAGGGCGCGCACCAGGTGCTCTGGCGCGCCACCGACGCCACCGGAGGCGCCCTCGCCTCCGGCGCGTACGTGGCGCTGCTGGAAATCGAAGGACAGCGGCAGACGGTCAAGCTCCTGCTGGCCCGGTGAGCGGCGCGGTGCGGCCGGATTTCGGCGCGCGTCTCGGATCGCGCGCCGATCGCCGCCGCGGCTTCGGCCGGTTCGCTTTGGTTGCCGGCGTGATCGACCGCCGCGACGCCGAGCGCACCGTGATGTCCTTGCCCAGGAAATCGATTTCGCGGTTTCCTTCGCCGCGGTAGACTCCGTCGGCGATGAGCACGACATCGCCGGGGGTCGCGGCCTGGATGCCGCGCTGGATGGAGGCGAAGGGTTGCTCCGCCGAGCCGGGATGATCGTCATCCCCGTCGGTGGCGACGTACCACAGCGCGCGGCCCTGGGCGGCCGCTGCGGGCGCGGCGGCGGTCCGCGGCGAGACGCTCGCCACGGGTTGGGCGCTCAGCAGGATCGCGCCCATCAGCAAAGCGATCGGAGACCAATGCCACATGACCATCCTCCTGGTTGAAGGCGGCTGGAACTGCCTCGAGCGATGGGACGGTCAGGCGAAGGTGATCAGGCATCCCCGAGGATCGGATCATATTACAATTCGCCGTACGTTCTCAACACGAATCGGCGCCGCGGCGGTTCGCCTGGGCGTATCTTGACACGGCGCACGAGAGCGGATAGTTCGGGCCGGGGCCCGGCGAAGGTCGAACCGAGGACGGCTGCCATGCGACGAGGTCGATACCAGCTGGTTCGCAGCGTATGGACGGTGCTGGTCGCCCTGAGCCTGGCCGGCTCGGCCCCAGGCTGGCAGGCGAATGCGCACGACGGACCAGGTCCGCATGCCGGCGGCGCAGGGATCGTCATCGACGGTCGTCTCGACGAATGGCGCGGCGTGCCGGCGGTCTTCGACGCGGCAGCGTCCGCCGCGGGCGCCGGCGCCGCGGCGCCCGTCGAGCGCCTGTGGCTGGCCTCGGACCGGGGTCGACTCTATCTGCGTCTGCTGCTGCGGCAGGAGACGATCCTGCAGCGGGACGGCGGCCTGGTCCTCTACCTGGACACCGACGCGTCGCCGGCGACCGGGATGCCGGTCGAGAGCATCGGCGCGGACCTGCGCTGGTCCTTCAGCAAGCGCAAGGGTCGGGTCGTGACGCTGGGGTTGCCAGTGACCATTCAACCGGCGGCGATCGGTCTGCGCCAGGCGCCGACCCATGCGGCCCGCGAGTTCGAGATCGCGATCGACCGCAACGCCTCGGTGGCCGGGGCGCCGATCTTCGGCGCCGAGCGGATCGTCGTCCTGCTGCGCGATGAGAGCGGCCGCGCCGCGCGCTCGACCGGTCCGCTGGTGATGCATCTGAGCGACGACGCGCCAGCGGGCGCCGCCGACCTGACGCTCGCCCGGTCGGACCCGTCCCATCTGCGGGTCCTCAGCTACAACGTGCTCTTCGATGGCTGCTTCGAGCGGCCGGAACCTTTCACGCGCATCTTCCGGGCGCTGGACGCCGACATCGTCAGCCTGCAGGAGGTCTTCAACCATTCGGCATCCGAGACCCGCGAGATATTCGAACGGATCTTCCCGGGCCAACGCTGGCACGCGTCCGGCGACGCGCGGGGCATCATCGCCAGCCGCTATCCGATCCGCGACGGAGGTCCCGTCGGATCGCGGCGGCGAGGCGGCTGGGCTCTCGTCGCGGCGCCCGCCGGCGACGTCCTGGTCATCAATCCGCATCCGCCGTGCTGCGACGACGACGCCGGCCGGCAAGAGGAGTTCGATGCGCTGGCCGGCTGGCTGCGCGAGCGCAAGATCTCCGGCGCGCTGGCGCTCGGCACGCCGATCGTGATCGCCGGGGACATGAATCTCGTCGGCGATGCGCGGCAGCTGCGCACGTTGCTCGACGGCGAGATCGTCGACACCGGGATGTTCGGCGCGCCGCATCGGCCCGACTGGGATGGCACCTCGCTGGCCGACGCGGCGCCCTACCATCTGACCGGGCGCGAGGTCTACACGTGGCGCAACGATCGGGGACCTTTCGCTCCCGGGCGGCTCGACTACCTGGTCTACACCGACAGCGTGCTGGGGCTGGGCCGACGCTTCGTGCTCTGGACGCCAGATCTGTCTGCCGCGTTCCTCGCCGAGCACGGCCTCGAGCGCGACGACACGGCCGTCGCCTCGGATCACCTGCCGGTCGTCGGCGACTTCTACCGGCTCGGCGCTTCCTCGCGTTGAGCCAGGTTCAGCAAGACCAGCTTGAGGACGCGCCCGCGGGCCTCGGCGTCGAGGGCGTCGACCGCCGCGGCGAGCGCGCGCAGGGTCTGCGGGTTCCGTTCTCCTGCTTCCGCAAGGCCGGCCTGGGCCTGGAAGGACCGCAGCGCGGCGTCGGCGGCGGGGTCCCAGGCGGAATCGCCGGGGTCGGTCTCGTGCCCTAGCTCCCGCAGCAGCGCCTTCAGCAGGATGCGCTCTTCACGCGTGAAGAGATCGGCGGCGAAGGTCTGCTCGGCGACCACGATCTGCGCGGGGTCGCGCACGACGATCTGCGGCTTGCCCTGGTAGGTCTCGACCGTGCCGGTCACGCAGACGTGCTTGTCCGCGAACATCAGGTGCGGTCTGCGCGGGAACCGGCGCGCATCTTTGCCCCAGATCACCACCGTGAACGTCTGCTCGGGATGGCGCCGATCGAAGTTCAGGAAGGTCGGCTCGCCTTTCAGGCGCGCGAAATGGGAAGCGCCCGCGACCGGTCCGCAGATGGTCACGGTCTTGCCGATGTGCCGGGCGGCCTCGCGCGAAGGGACCTCGTCGGCGGCAAGGGCGCCGGCCGTCATGGACAGCGCGCCAGCGAAGACCATCATCGCGGCGACGCCCGCGATCGCGCGGCGCGAGCCGTGCACCGATTCCGCTGCGGCCATGCGCACCTCCGTTCGTCGGGCCGCGGGAAAGAAGCGGCCGCTGATGACCACCGGGTCTATGCTATGGGCGCCGCCGCGGCCAGGCAACCACCAACGGCTCGGCATCCGTCCGCAGGGCCCATCTCGAGGAGGAGTTCCGTCCTTGAGCCTCAAGCTGCGCAGCGATCTCCTGCTGCTGCTGGCGGCAGCCATCTGGGGATTCGCGTTCGTGGCCCAGCGCCTCGGCATGGAGCACACCGGACCGCTGACCTTCAACGGGGCCCGCTTCGCGCTGGGGGCGCTGGCGCTCCTGCCGCTGATCTGGCGGCAGCGGCGCCGGCCGATCGCGCGCGGCGATGCGCCGTCAGAACTGCGGCGCGGCCTGGTCCTAGGGCTGGTCCTGTGCGGCGGCGCCACGCTGCAGCAGGCGGGTCTGGTCTACACGACGGCCGGCAAGGCCGGCTTCATCACCGGTCTCTACGTCGTCCTCGTGCCGCTGCTGGGTTTGGGCGTGGGCGCCCGCACGCGGGGGGCGACCTGGCTCGGCGCCGTCCTGGCCGTCGGGGGTCTGTATCTGCTGTCGATCTCCGGGCGGCTGCGCATGGACCTCGGCGACCTGCTGGTGCTCGGCAGCGCCCTCTTCTGGGCGGTGCACGTGCTCTTGATCGGTCGCTGGGCGCCGGCGACCGATCCGGTCCGCCTGGCCTGCCTGCAATTCGCGATCTGCTCGGCCGCGAGCCTCGGCGGCGCGTTCCTGCTCGAGAGCCCGGCGTGGTCCCAACTGCGGGGCGCCGCGGGGCCGATCCTCTACGCCGGGCTGATGTCCACGGCGGTGGCCTACACGCTGCAGGTGGTCGCCCAGCGTCAAGCGCCGCCGGCGCACGCGGCGATCATCCTGTCGCTGGAGGCCGTGTTCGCCGTCCTGGGGGGCGGGGTCCTGCTCGGCGAGCGGCTCACGGGGCGTGGCTGGGCCGGCTGCGCGCTCATGCTGGCCGGGATGATCCTCTCGCAGATCGCGCCCAAACACGCGGCCCGAAGGGGCGACGGCACGGCGAGACGGCTCAGCCCCTGACCAGCCTCGGGCGGCACGCGTCCGGAAACCGATCAGCGCGAGGGCGGCGCCCACGCTGGCGGCATTCTGGCACGGCCGTAGCAATCGATTAACAAACATAGAGTTAGCTTGATCGTGATCTACGCCGGGATCAGGCACGCCATCTGCAGATCGCAGCGCGGCAGGAGCAACCATCAGACGACGCCGCACACCCCCCGGCGGCGTCGGACCCCGGAGGAGGCAGGGAGCGATGTCGAACACCCACGATGCGCCGACAATGGACAGGGCTCAGCATTTCGACCGGCTGCAGGAGGCCCTGGAAGAGGGCTTGCGCGCCATCAACGCCGCCCGTTCGCCGGAGGAGGCCGAGCTGGCCCGCCAGCGCGCCCGCCGGCGTCTCGAGGAGCTGAACCGGGAATTCGAGGTTGCCTTCTGCGGCCACTAGAACCTTCCCCGCGGACGATACGGTTCGGCGCCGCCTCGCGATCGAGGCGGCGCCGTCGTATTGTTCGGGCGCGGTCCGCAGCGCGCAACCCGGCGCAGCCGGACGGCGTATCGAAACTTCGGCATGTCCCGGCTCGACGTCGACTCTGTCCCGCTCGCGGGCTGACGAGGAGAAGAACCATGAGAGGTCGTCGCATTCTGGCACTGCTGGTCATCGCGGCCGTCGCCGCGGCCGGTCCGGCAGCGGCCGCCGGTTTCGAGCGCACGTTCACCTTCGCCGCCGAGGAACTCAGCGTGATGAACCTGATCGGCGAAGTCCACGTCGCCGCCGCGCCTGGTGATCGTTTCGAGGTGCGCGTGGCTGTGCAGGGCAAGGACGCCGATCCCGATCTGATCGTCCTCGACGTCGCCGAGGGGCGCGCGGCGAGCCTGGACGTGCGCTTCCCGCTCGATCGCCATCGCGATTACATCTACCCGCGCCTGGGCCGCGGCGGCCGCATCACGATCAGCCCGCCGGAGGCGGGCGCGAACGCGGGCAAGGGCTGGCTGGAGCGCTTGCTGGTCGGCCTCGGCAGCCGGACCATCACGGTCCGCGAAGCGGGACGCGGCCTCGAAGTCTGGGCGGACGTGACGGTCCTGGTGCCGCGCGAGCGCCTGGCCGACGTCAAGCTCGGCGCCGGCAAGATCACGTCCGCGCAGACCGAGGGCGAACTGGGGCTCATGACGCGCAGCGGTCCGGTCAAGGTCGCCGATCACCGCGGGCCGCTGACCGTCGACACCGGCAGCGGCAGCGTCGAGGTCGACGGAGTCGAGGGCGACGTGATGATCGATACCGGCAGCGGCGGGGTCGTGGTCGCCGATCACCACCGCGGTGCGCTGCACGTCGACACGGGTAGCGGCGGCGTGACGATCGCCCGCGCCGACGCGACGCGCCTGCACGTCGACACCGGCAGCGGCGGCGTCAAGGCGCAGGCGATCCGGACCGACAGCGCCCGCATCGACACCGGCAGCGGCGCCGTCGTGCTGGAACTCGAGCGCATGGGCGACGGCCCGTTCGTGATCGACACCGGCAGCGGCGGCGTGCGGCTCTCGCTGCCGGCCGCCGCCTCGGCTTTGATCACCGCCGATACCGGCAGCGGGGGCATCCGCGCCGACGTGCCCGGCGGCGAGGTCCTCGAGCAGGCTCGCGACAGGTTGCGACTGCGCGTCGGCGACGGCGCGGCCAAGGTGACCATCGATACGGGCAGCGGCGGGGTGACGATCACGGGGCGCTAGCCTATCGGCGGCGGTGCCCCAGGACCTCGAGCTGGTACGGCAAGCGGGCGGTGCGGTCCTCGTCAGCGACCGGCCGCCCGCTCGCGTCGCAGACCGCCA
Source organism: uncultured Fibrobacteraceae bacterium (assembly GCA_964549735.1). Lineage (GTDB taxonomy): Bacteria > Krumholzibacteriota > Krumholzibacteriia > LZORAL124-64-63 > LZORAL124-64-63 > Glo-17. The sequence continues at coordinate 28,164 of CAZJWO010000008.1, forward strand.
GGCGGCGCAGCGGCGAGCGGTCGACCAGCGCGGTCCACTGGCGCTCCGTGTAGGTGCGCAGATCGTAGGCGAAGCCGTGGTGTTCGGCGCCGCGCGGCCGGCGCGCCACCATCTCGACGACGACCCGCTCGCGCCGCGAGCCGCGCTCCGGCGGCAGGTACTGCACGACCTGCGTCACCTGCAGACGACCACGCGTGCCGATCCAGACGTCCTCGTCGCCGAGGCGCGCCGCGTCGTGCAGATCCAGTCCCACGAGGTAGACCCCGCCCGGCGCCAGCAGGGCGGCGATCTGCTCCAGGTGGGCGAGCACCGCGCGGTCGTCCGGCAGGTGGCGCAGCGAGTTGACCGGGCAGCAGGCCACGTCGGCGGGGCCGCAGGCGCGCAGCGCGGCGGCCGGCGTCGTGAATTCGGCCTGGATGAGCACGTGCCGGCGGGCGCGCGGATCGAGGCGCCGCAACCGCCGCGCGGCGTAGGCCAGCATCGGGGGCTGGACGTCGTAGCCGCGCACGGCGAAACCGCGCCGCAGCAGGCCGCGCAGGTAGCGGCCGGTGCCGCACGCCGGTTCGAGCCAGACGCTTGCGGGTTCGCAACGCGCCGCGAAACGTCGGGCGGCGCGCACCAGGGCCGCGACCTCGGCGGCGGTGCCGCGCGCGTTGACGACGTCGTAGAGAGCGGGCGTCCGGTAGAGTCCGCCGCCGTCCATGATCAGAACCGCAGGCCGAGCGTCACGGACGTGTACCGGGTGCCGCGGTCGCTGCGGTCGCAGCTCTCGTGGCCGCTGCCGCCGCGCGGCAGATGGTCGAGGCTGTAGGGCGCGGTGTCGTTCAGGACCACGTCGGCGTCGAACGGACCGAGGTGAACGCCGAGGCCGAGCACGACGGGCGTGGCGACCGAGACGGTGTAGTCGTACGACCGCTCCTGGTAATCCTCCGCCCAATCGAACGTCAGGAGCGACTCGTCGACGGTGCGCTGGTAGCTCGCCGCCGCGCGGACCGTCAGCCACGGCAGCACGCGCGCCTCCAGGCCGCCGCGCACGTGCAGACGCCACCATTCCTGCCGGCCGCGCTCGAAGCGGGCTTCGACGGGGTGGCGCGCGCGACGGTCATCGTCGCGCCGGCGGTAGTCGACCGACACGACGAACAGGTTGTCGGCGTCCGGCAGCACGTTGCAGCCGATGCCGGCGCCGAAGGTGCTGGCGTCGAGGTCGGCGAGGTCGTCGAGGGCGGGGTCGACCAGGGGTCGCAGATCCCGGTACCAGTGCAGCCGGTAGATCGCCGCGACGTGGTCGGTGATGCCGTGCCAGAGCCGGCCGCGCAGGCCGAAGCTGTCCCAGCCGCCGGCGTCGACCACCGCGACGCCGCGCTCGGCATGGAAATAATCGACCTCGACATGGGTCAGGTTGGCCGCGAGATCGGCGTAGAGGTTGGCCGCGAGATCCCAGCGCAGGCCGAGGCCCGCGTCGTGCAGGAAGTCGCTGTCACCGTGCAGGCCGCCGCTTGCCGGCGCGAGCGACACGTCGCTGAACGACGAGGCGAGGAAGAACGCGCCGATGTCCAGACGTCCCCAGCGGCGGGCCCACAAGAGGCCGATCCAGCCGCCGGCAGCGGGCGACGGCAGATCCTCGCCGAAGTAGAAGGCGCCGACGCCCCAGGCGCCGCCGCGATCGAAGCGCACGTGCAGGCCGCCGCCCTCGCCGCTCAGGTGGCCGGTGAACGGTCCGCCGCCGCGGTGGTCGAAGTTGCCGAGCTCGAGGACCGCCTGCCGGGGATAGTCGACGAGGCTGCCGTACCAGCGCAGCACGTTCGCGTCGTCCTCGAGGAAATCGGCCTGGCCGCCGAGGCTGCGCACGCGGGCGGTCGTGGCCGTCGCGGGGCCCACCAGGCCGGCCGCCGCGGCGGCCAGCACACACGCTGCGAGGAGGCGCCCAGTCGGCGAGCGGGGCATCGTGCAGCCTTTCGATCAGGTTCAGAAACGATAGCCCAAGACGACGCCGGTGTAGGTGCCGCGCTGGCCCGCCTGCGGGCCGAACGGGAACGCGCCGTAGGTCTCGGTCCAGCGCGCGTTGAACACGACGTCGGCCTGCAACGCCCCCGCGTGCAAGCCCACGCCCAGGGTCACCGGCGCCAGCACGCGGATCGAGCGATCGGCGAACCAGCGGTCGGCCTCGGCGCCGAGGACGCTCTCACGCTCGGCGACGAGCTCGTGTTGCAGGCGCCAGTACTGCAACGCCCCGCGCAAGCTGAGCCAGGGCAGGACGCGGGACTCGAACCCCACGCGCGCGTGGATCTCGTTGTACTCGACAGCGGCGCGGTCGTACTCGTAGACCCACGACATGCCGGCCAGGCGGTCGTGCCGCTCGTGACCCCAGCAGTACTCGCCGGAGATGATGACGAGGTTGTCGGCGTCCGGCAGCAGGTTCAGGCCGAGGCCGGCGGCGGTGCGCCGGGCCGCGAGGTCGGCGGGGGCGGCGAGGACCGCGGCGTAGGCGGGACGCTCGTCGCGACGGTGGTCCAGGACGGGCACCAGGGCCGCCGACTGGTTGAGGCCCACGAAGCAGCGCGCGCGGGCGCCCCACGTCGACCAGGTCTGCTGGTACGGCAGGGACCACAGGTCCTGCTCAGAACCGTCGTACTGGACGTTGACGACCTCGCCCGCGAGGTCGCCGTACAATCCCGGCCGCACGTCCCAGCGGGCCGCGAGCCCGAACGAATGCAGGTAGAGGCCTTCGCCGTGGCCGTAGCTGCCGGTCGCGTTGCTGCCCTCGAAGTGCGAGGAGAACATGGCCTTGGCGCCGAGCGCCAAGCGGCCGAAGGCGCGGGCGCCGAGCAGCGAGACGGCGCCGCCGGGAGCGCCGGCGGGCAGGCGCTCTTGCACGTAGAGTCCGGCCGTGCCCCAGCGCCCGGCCCGGTCGAGCTGGGCGTGCAAGCCGCCGCCGCTGCCGCGGAAACCGCGCGCGTCGTGGTCGAGGTGGCCGAAATCGAGCACGAGTTGATCGGGGTAGTCGACGAGCGAGGCGAACCAGACCAGCACGTTCGCGTCGTCTTCGACGTAGGCGGCGCCGTCGCCGAGGGCGCGCTGGCGGGCCAGCGTGGCGCCGGCCGGAGTCGCGGCGACCGCGGTGAGCGCGGCGATGAACGCCATGCTGATCAGCGATGTGCCGAGGTAGCGGGTCATGGGGTCTCTCCGCCCGGATCGTGGTGGTAGACGACATCGTCGTCCGTGAGGATGAAGATCCCGCAGGCAGGGTGGCCCGCGATCGCGACGATCGCCTCGGCGGCGGGAACGCGGAGGTCCCGCCAGCCGGCGGGACCGAGGTGCAGCAGGCGACCGTCGATCGTTCGCAGCAGCACGAGATCGGCACCCAGCTCGACGATCGATGCCGCGGTCGCCGCCGGATCGAGAACCGTCAACAGGCCGTCCTGCAGGAAACCCAAGAATTCGCCGTGTTCACTGTCGGCGCCGATGAAGTAGAGCCGCCCCGTGGATCTGCCGGCATGGATGAAACGCACGACGAGATCCCGCTCCGGCGCGACGCGGACGGCACGCGTCCCGTCGTAGTGCCAGAGCGGCGAGAGCCCTTCTCCTTCCAGCACGGTGGCCAGATAGAGGTCGTCGGGCGCGAAGCCGACGACGTATGGGACTTGGTACCACCATTCCTGGGATTCGGCGCCGATGGCATCCAGCAGCCGCACCCAGCTCTGCCCCTCGAGCCCCCACAACTCCCAGGCCATCCGCTCGCCCTCCCAGCGCACGATGCGCGGGCGCAACGCGTCGTCGATCCACCAGCGTTCGTAATAGCGATCGAACGGCGGCAATTCCTGCCAGACGCCGCCGCGTGGCAAGATCGAGAATCGGTTCGGCTCCGTGTACCGCTCGCGGATGGCGAGCGCGCCGCTGGCGAGGGTCGTGATGTCGCGCGCTTCGAACGGCAGGCCGATCTCGCGCCATTCCCCCTCGTCGCGGCGGAACAGACGGCCCCCATCGTCGAGGATGTAGAGATCGTTGTCATCGGTCGCGATCGTGCGTACCGATCGGCTCTCCGGTGCGGGCAGCAGATCCACGGCGTCCAGGCTCAGATCGGCTTGCCAGGTCAGGCGCAGGAACCGCGCGGAATGGCCGACCGCGAAGATGTGCGGACCGTGGCGCCCCGCCAGGACGGGCACCGCGAGGTCGTTCAGGCTTTGGGCCGTGTCGTAAAGGGGAGTCAGTGTGCAGTCGTCGAACCGGTCGAGCCGCTGGTTCAGATCGATGACCAGGCTACGGGATTGGACGAACCCGGATACTTGATACGCGAGAGGGCGACACAGTTCGGTGAGTTTGCCGTCCGGACGGACGCGGTAGACGGTGAACCACAGGTCGTCGAACCAGATGCCGCGATCTACCAGAACCAGATCGCCGTCGGCGTCCCTGAAGCGAACGAAATCGTCCGCTGGACGCCACCCATCCTCTGCGAAGCGCCAAATTTGTCCGGACGAGGCGGCCAGCAACGGTCGACCGGCGCCGGGCGACCAGATGCGCAGGATTCCTTGCTGGGCGTGCAGACCGTTACGTTGTTCGATCCGCCACTGGCCGCCCACGAGCTGCCAGATGGCCGCGCCGGAGGCTGCCCCCGCATAGCTGCGCCCGCCGACGAACACGTCGCCGAGCGCCGGATTGCAGACCGTCGTCAGGTCCGCAACTAGCTGATGGACGAGGTGCCACCGCCGACCGTCCCAGCGCAGAATGTGGCCGCTTCGGGAGACCGCCCAGGCTTCATCACGCGCGCAGCCGTCGATCGCGACCAGATCCGCGCGAGTGCCGGCAGCGAATCGGCGCACCTGGCGGCCGTCGTAGTGCAGGATGGTGCCGCGGTCGCCCACCGCCCACATGTCGTCGGCGTCCAGGCCCCAGAGCGCCCGTAGATTCTGGTTGGTGACCGCCGGGTAGACGCGCTGCCAATCGCCTTCGTTGCCGTCGTCTGAACCGGAGCCGGGGCGGGTCGGCATCGCGCCGTGTTCGTTGCAACCGGCGGTGAGCAACAGGCCGAGCAGCACGGCGGGCAGGGCAACGCCAACCGCGAGTGCGATGCGGGGTCGCCCCGGAGTCGGTGCGCGACGCGGGTGCCTGCCTTCTCTGTCGCTCATCCCGAACCGCATCCCCTCGCTCGCGGCGTTCAGCCCTGCGCCGGCTGCTTGACGGCGACCCAGCGGTTGTAGACCCACAGCAGGACAGCAGACAGCAGCGCCAGGCCCGCGAAGATCAGCCACATGGTGTCGGTGCGGTCGATGCCGCCGCGCGCGACGGGGCCGAAGTGCTGGTACGCCTTGCCCGAGATCAGTCCGCCGAACAGGTTGCCCAGCGCCACGCACCAGTAGAAATAGCCCATGTACATGCCGACCTTGTGCGGCGGCGCGATGCGGCCCGCGTACTCCTTCGAGCGCGGGCTGGCGAACATCTCGCCCACCGAGAAGACGAGGATCGCCAGCACGATGATCCAGCCGGCCTGGCCGACCAGGTAGAGCAGGAAGCTGAAGACCGTGATGACGCTGCCGACGATGATCGTCGACAGCGGCTGCAGGCGCCGCGAGAGGTAGCTGATCGCGACCTGGCCGACGATGATGCCGAACGCGTTGAGGTTGATGAGGTGCTCCGGCTTGACCTGGCCGTGCTCGAGGATCGCCCGGCCCCATTCGCTGGTGTCCAGGCCCAAGCGCTGCGCGAAGCCCGCGAGGCCGCCCGCGAGCGGGGTCAGGCTGCGGATGATGTCGCTGGTGTCGACGTAGTCGCGGATGTACTCGGGCAGGGTCATGAAGATCTGGTTGAAGCTGACCCAGAAGAACGACATCAGCAGCAGGAACGTCAGGTACCGGCCCTCGCCGACGCGCATCGGCTGCAGCAGCCAGAGGCCGGTGGTCTCGCCCGCGCGCGCGGCCATGCGTGCGCGCAGCGGGATGTCGAGCAGCAGGTTCAGGACGAGCCAGCCGCCCGCCAGCGGCAGGTAGACCGCCGGCGCAAGCCAGCGCGAGCCCATGACCAGCACGGTCAGCAGGCCGACGATGAGCAGGAAGAAGCGGCCATTGCCGATGACCTCGATCATGCCGCGGAAGACGTCGCTCAGCTTGCGCTTGCTCTCGGCGGCGGTGTCGCGCGCCGGCTCCTTGTAGAACGCGAGCGCGATGAGGCCCATGAAGAGGATCCACAACGCCGAGGCGTAGAAGACGTACTGCCAGGACCAGCCCCGCACGATGCCGGCGATGATCGGCCCGAGGAAGCCGCCGATGTTGACCATCATGTAGAAAATGCCGAAACCCATGCTGCCGGTCTCGGGCGTGGTGGCCTTGGCGACCGTGCTGATGACGACCGGCTTGAACATGCCGTGGCCGACGGCGACCAGGAAGTATACCGCCAGGAAGCCCCAGAACGAGTCCGGCACGCCGAGCAGCAGGTAGCCGGGGATCATGACGGCGCAGGAGGACAGGAACATGCGCTTGAAGCCGTAGCGGTCCGCCAGCGCGCCGAAGACCGCCGGGAACAGGTACAGGAAGAAGGTCGACAGGCCCTGGATCACGCCACGGTCGGCGCTGCTCAGTCCCAGGCCGCCGTCGGCGACGGCGCCGGTGAGGTACAGGCTGCTGACGGCATAGAAGCCGTACCAGCCCATGCGCTCGAAGACCTCCATCGTGTTCGCGGCCCAGAAGTAGCCGGGGAACTGCTTGAAGATGGAGCGGCGGGCGGGCGGGCGGCCGTTGCCGGCGGGCTGATCGGAAAGCGGCGGCTGCGTCAAGGAATTCTCCTCGGCGTGAGCGGTGCGGCCGGGTTGGTGGTCCGGCCGCGATTATTCCGGACTGTGGCGGCTGCGTCCAGCGGGATAACGGTGCGCAACGGCCCTCAGGAAAGCAATCGTTGCCAGACCATCCGGCCCAGCGTCAGCGCCACCGAGCCGATCAGGAACCAGCGCACGAATCCCGGCGGCCGCCGCAAGACCTGCTGCGCGCCGAGCGTGGCGCCGATGATCTGGCCGGCGCCCATCGCGAGCCCGACGGTGACGACGACCTTGCCGCCCAGCAGGAAGAAGACGAGCGCCGTCACGTTGCTGGTCGCGTTCATGACCTTGGTCGCGCCCGTCGCCCGGCGCAGGTCGAGCCCCGCGAGGGTGACCAGGGCCATGGCCCAGAACGCGCCGGTGCCCGGGCCGAAGAACCCGTCGTGGAAGCCGAGCCCCAGGCCGAAGACGACGTGGAACAGGCGGCGGCCCATACGCTCGCGCGACGGGCGCGAGCCGAGATCGGGCGAGGCGAGCGTGTAGACCAGGATCGCGAGCAGCAGGACGGGGATCAGCCAGCCGAGGAAATCGGCCGACAGCCGCTGGATCAGCAGCGTGCCGCTCGCGGCGCCGAGCGCCGTGCAGGCGACCGCCGGCAGCCAGTCGCGCACGCGCACCAGGCCGCCGCCGCGGTAGCGGTTGAGGGCGGTCAGCACGCCCATGGTCGAGCCGAGCTTGTTGGTGCCCAGCGCCAGGTGCGGCGGCAGGCCGATCGCCAGCAGGGCCGGCACCGTGATCAGGCCGCCGCCGCCGGCGATGCTGTCGATGAAGCCGGCCACCAGACCCGCCGCGAGCGCGACCAGATGGCCGATCAGCGTGACGTCATTGGTCAGCAGCATGCCGGTGCGCTTCCCGCGGCCTGAGGCCGAGCACGTTGGGGACGGGCCAGCCCGCTTCGCCGAGCTGCTCGGCGCGCCACGCGGCGGGCGGTCCTTCGCGGCCGCCGCCCGGGCTTCTCAGCGCCGCCGGACTGACCCACATCTGCGCCTGCACGCCGCCTTCGAGGTGCTGGGCGGCGACCAGGCCGAGCGGCAGGCTCAGGAGGATCTCGTTGAAGTCGTGCATGGTGTGCGGCTGCCGGCAGTAGATCCAGAGCAGGCGTCCCTGGCCGTCCTCGCCGAGGCAGGCCTCGGACCAGGGGCGGGTTCCGGCCGGCCAGCGATTATCTCCCGGCTTGCGGATCAAGCGCATGTTCTGGACCACGATCTCGTAGCTGTCGGCCAGCGGCGGGGGAAGCTCGTCGTCGAGGTCCAGCAGCTGGAAGCGCGGCAGGCCCTCCTCGCGGGGCTCGAAGCAGGCCGCTTGCCGATAGCCGCGTTGCGCCCAGTTCGCGTTGTTGACGTGCTCGCCCGCGCGGAAGTAGGCGGTGTGGCGCCGACGGTCGACATCGAACATGCCCGCGTTGATGACCGCGTGCAGGCCGAACTCCTCGCCCCAGGCGCGCGCCGAGCGCGGCTCGCCGCCCACCCCGGTGACCGCCAGCGCGACCGTCTCCCACAGTTCGGGATCGGCCCGCAGAACCTTGATGGCGGCCTGGCCGGCCGCGAACACCGCCAGCTCGAGTCCGGGGGCCAGGCCGCGCCAGGCAGGTTCGGAGGGCTCGCCGGCGGCCGCGGCCCGCGCGCGGCCGGGCGCGCTCGGCGGCTGATCGGCCGCCAGGGCCGGCGGCGCGCCGCCGCCGGCACCGCGCAGGACCAACGTGCAGGCGGTCGCGCACAGGAGAGCGGCCGCTCGGCGGGCGAACGCGGTCCGGCCTGCGGGGCGACCGATCCATGCACAGCCGAGAACCGGTGTTCTCATCACGATCGCTCCTGCCAACCTGTCACGGTCCACGCGCCCGGCACGATTACGAGCCCGGAGGGTTTCTTGCCACGCGCGCGCGCATCTGCCATACTGCCCGCCGGCAAGGAGGCTGCGGCATGACCGGTCCAGCAGAGAATATCCTCGTCATCGGCGCCAGCGGCAAGCTGGGGAGCGAGGTCGTCCGCCAGGCGCGCGCGGCGGGCTTCACGGCGCGTTGCGCGACGCGTTTTCCCGACCGGCTGGCCGGCGGGGTCCGCTTCGACTGGACCGACCCCGAAACGTGGCCGCCGTCGCTTGCCGACGCCGCGCAGGTCTTTCTGACCGCGCGTCCGCTCGACCTCGCCGCCGCCGCGATCCTGCCCGATTTCGTCGATCTGTGCCGCCAGCTGCGCGTCGCCCACGTGGTCTTCTCGTCGTCTCTGGGCACGGACACGCAGCCTGCCGGGCCCCTCGGATTGGTCGAGAGCTACCTGCGCCACAGCGGACTGGCGTGGACGGTCCTGCGACCGAATTTCTTCATGGAGAACTTCTCGCACGGCTGGCTGCTGCCGGAGATCAGCACGAGCGGGACGATCACCCTGGCGGCGGGCGCGGGCCGCACCAGTTTCATCAGCGTGCGCGACGTCGCCGCGGTCGCGGTCGCGGTGCTCCGCGACCCGGCGTTGCGCGGGCGCGCCTATGAGTTGACCGGCGACGACGCGCTCAGCCACACGGCGGTGGCCGCCGCCTTGACCCGCGCCTCGGGACGTCCGGTGAACTACATCGCGGTCGATCCGCTCGAAATGCGCGAACGGGGCCGCCGGGCGGGTCTGCCCGGCGGCCAGCTCGAATACCTGATGTCGCTCTATCGGCAAGTCCGGGCGGGCAAGGCGGCGAAGATCCATCCGACCGTGGGCAAGTTGCTCGGGCGCAAGCCGATCAGCTTCGACGACTTCGCCCGCGCCAATGCCGGCGCCTGGCGGGTGGCGGCCGTTCCGCACCAGCGCTGAAGCGCCGCGCCGGCAGGTCTCACCGCGCCGAGATCTGCTTGAGCAGGTCGAAATCGACCGCTTCGGCGTAGGCCGTCAGCTCCTCCTGCGTGCACTGGCGGCCCTCGACCGTCACCAGCACGTTGCCGCCGACGACCACGTTGATCGAACCGTGACTGCCGTCCCACTCCAGGGCGGCCTTGTTGCCCTTGACGCGGATGAGCTTCTGGCCGCTGCTGCTCAGCAGCGTGGGATTGTTGAGCATCATGCTGATGGCCTGCAGCATGGGCGAATCGGTCACGATCTGGACTTCGATCTCGGCGTCGCCCTTCTCGTAGCGCCGGCTCGCGCTCGTGCCGCCGCCCAAGAAGGCGGCGCCCATGGCCGCGGTCTCGGCGTCCTTGGCCGTCCAGCCGGGCAGGGGCTTGGGCAGGGCGCCGGAGATCTCGCCGGCCCGTAGCTGGCGGATCTGCGCCGCGGCGAACTCCAGCTCGCCGGCCGCGCCCGCGAAGTCGCCGTCCTGGTAGAGTTGGATGGCGTGTTTGATCTGGTCGAGGATCTCATCGGCGGCAGCCGGCAACGAGAACGCCGCGAGCAGCAGCGCGCTGAGGACGATGGTGGCGATGCGCATGACAGGGCTCCTCTCTGGTGGTGGTCCGGCGGCACGATTCCAACTGGCGGATCATGGCGCCTTCTTTACCATCATGGTCAAGAAAAAAAAGGCCGCCGCCGCGATCCGTCGCGAAAGGACCGCCGAAAGATGCATGTTCGCGAAGCCGTTGTCCGGCGCCGATCCGTCAAGCGGTTCGATCCCGGGCACCGCCTTTCGCCCGCCGAGCTCGACGAGTTGCTGCGGCTGGCGCTGTTGTCGCCGACGGCGTTCAACATCCAGCATTGCCGTTTCGTGGTCGTTTCCGATCCCGAACTGCGCCGCCGGCTCCGCGCGGTCAGTTTCGACCAGGCCCAGGTGACCGACGCGTCCTTGCTGGTCGTCATCTGCGCCGATCTGCAGGCCTGGCGCAAACAACCCGAGCGTTACTGGAGCCATGTGCCGCCGCCGGTCCAGGCGCAGATGGTCGCCATGATCCGGCAGTACTACGAAGGCCGGGAACAGATCCAGCGCGACGAGTGCCTGCGGTCCTGCGGCATCGCCGCGCAGACCCTCATGCTGGCCGCGCAGGATCTCGGCTACGATTCCTGCCCGATGGACGGTTTCGACTTCGACGCGGTCGCACGGCTCATCGATCTGCCGCACGACCACCTGGTCAGCATGTTCGTGGCTGTCGGCAAGGCGCTCGAGCCGGCGATCCCGCGCGGCGGCAAGCTGCCGGCCGAAGAAGTGATCTTCGCCGACAGATTCGGGCCTGGGAGCGGCCGGGAGGCGAAATACCGGACCTCGAAGACCTGAATCTTGTTCCACCGGGCCAAGTCCTGCTATGTTGGTAGACAATGCCAGGGACCTCAACCATGCGAGGGGACGTGAAAAAACTCGTTCAAAATCCCGCCTTCCGTGTTCTTTCCGATCTGCGCCTCGGCGCCGTGCTGCTCGTGATCCTGGCCGTCGTCACGGGAGCGGCCACCTTGATCGAGAGCCATTACTCCGGTCTCGGCTCGTCGCAGACCGGGCGCGCGGCGGCCTACGATCTGGTCTACGACGCCCCCTGGTTCAACGCCCTGCTGATCGTGCTGTTCATCAACCTGCTGCTGAACCTCGTGCGCCGATTGCAGCGCGGCAGGCCGAGCCTCGGCTTCCTTCTCGTGCACTTCGGCATGCTCGTCATCCTGGCCGGTGCCGGCATGACGCGCTGGTTCGGCTTCGAGGGCTATCTGCACATCCGCGAGGGCGAGAGCAACAACATCGTGTCTTCGGCGGACATGTACCTGCGCGTGCGCAGCGGCGATCTGGAAACGCAGGCGCCGGTGCGCCTATACCGCCCGGGCGCGCAGTCGGTCAGCCGTCGCGTCTCGCTGGGCGGTCGCGAGCTGACGCTCGGCGTGGCCGAGTTCTGGCCGCGCTTCGAACAGACCATGCAGCCGGGCGAGGGGGGCATCGCGCAGGTCACGCTCGGCGTCATGGAGGACGGCTTGAAGATGTACACGCTCGGCGAAGGCGAGGACCTGCACGTCGGCGGCGTGCCCGTGCGCTTCCATCGCGATGGCCTGCCGCCGGCAGCCGGCGCCGAGACGCCCCAGGGGGTGCTGCGCGTGCGCGCGGGCGGCGAGATCTGCCGGCTGCCGATCCGCTCCGAGCCGGGTCCGCTCGGGACATGCGGCGGCTGGAGCTTCGCCTTGAACGAGTACCAGGCCGATTACCAAGGCCATGGCGGCGACAGCGGCGAGGGGTCGCTGCGCAACCCGATGGTGCGGGTCGTCGTGACCAGCCCGTCCGGCGAGAGCGCGACGCGCACGCTGTTCGCCCATCATCCCGACTTCGCCCTGGCGAGCGAGAACCAGGGCCTCCTGCGCCAGATCGACCTGCTCTACGAACTCGGTGGCGGGATCGACCTCGCGAAGGTGGACGGGCGCGTCATGATGCGCGCCGCGTTCCCGCTCGAGATCGGCCCCATGGGCAGCGGCGAAGACGGACGCGCGGCGGCCGCCGGCGAGGTCGTGCCGCTGCAGGTCCAGATGCTGTACCGCGGCGCCGGCGGCTTGCGGCTGGTGCCGACCAAGATCGAGCCGTCGCTCGTCTCGACGCCTGGGCACAGCGCGAATCCGAACGCGCCCGCGGCCGCGCGGCTCTTCCTCGCGAAGGACGGCCAGCGCGCCGAGGCGATCTGCACGCGGGGCGGCGCGCCGCAGCGGGTGGACCTCGGCGGCGAGACGTACTGGCTGGCGTACGGCGCCATCATGCGCGCGCTGCCTTACAGCCTGCACCTCGAGGAGTTCCGTCTCGAGACGTATCCCGGCAGCGACAATCCTGCCAGCTACGAGAGCCACGTGCTCTTGAACGATCCCGAGCAGGGCATCGTGGAACGGCCGGTCCGCATCTGGATGAACAATCCGTTGAACCATCGCGGCACCAAGCATTTCCAGTCGAGCTACGACCGCGATCGGCTGGGCACGGTCCTGTCGATCAACCGCGATCCCGGCAAGAACCCGACCTACGTCGGCTACACGATCTTCACGCTGGGCTTCGTGCTGGTGCTGGCCAAGGCGCTGGGCGGCAACCGGCGGCGCAAGGCCGCGGCGCTGGCGATCGGATTGCTCGCCGGCCTGGGCGCGCTCGCGCCCGGCGCGGCGTCGGCGCAGCACGCGCCGCACGGAACCAGCGCCGCGCCGCACGACCACGGGCCGCCGCCGGCCCTGCAACTCTCGCCGCCGGTGCGCGACGCGGCGGCGCGGCTCATCGTGCAGGATTTCCGCGGCCGCATGAAACCTCTCGATACGCTGGCTCGCGAGACCTCGCTCAAGATCACGCGCAAGGCCGTGTTCGAAGGGCACGATCCAGTCGAGCTGTTCTTCGCCTTCGCGGTGCTGCCGTCGGATTGGTACCATCACCCGGCGATCTCTGTCGACAACCCGGGGGTCAAAGACCTGCTCGGGATCAGTCATGATCAGACGCACGTGGCGCTGGCGACGGTGCTCGCCGGTGGCCGCTACCGGCTGCAGAACGATGTCGAGCTCGCGCACCGCACCGCTGCCGGACAGCGCACCAAGACTCAGCAGCAGCTCCTGCGCTTCGACGAGCGCGTGCATCTGATGTACGGCGCGCTGCTCGGTAGCTCGCTGCGCATCTATCCGGTGCCAGACGATCCCGGCGACACGTGGGCCGGCATCCAGACCGTGCTCGAAGGTCTGCCCGCGGAAGATCCCCGGCGGCTGGAGTTCGAGACGGCTGCCGACGCGCTGTTCACCGGCCTCGAAACAGGCGACCAGGAGCGCATCCTCGAAGGGCTGCGGCTGACCACCGAATTGCAGCGCCGCTACGGCAAGTCGATCAAGCCGTCGTCGCTGCGCATCAACTCTGAGCTGATGCTCAATCGCCTGCAGCCATTCCAGCGCGCGACGATGCCGTATCTGGCGGGATTCCTGCTCCTGATCATCGCGTACTTCGTGCACCTTTTCCGGCGCGACGAAGCGCCGTGGTCGTTCCGCCATCCGCTCTACGCGCTGGGCATGCTCCTGTTCCTGGGCGGATTCGCGCTGCACGTCTTCGGCTTCGTGCTGCGCTGGATCGCGTCGGCGCGCGCGCCCCTGAGCAACGGCCACGAATCGCTGCTGTGGGTCGCCCTGGCGGTCGCGCTCGCCGGCCTGATCTTCGAGTTGAGGAGCCGCTCGGCGGCGTCCGGCGCGCTCGGCTCGCTGCTGGCCGCGGTCGTGCTCGGCGTCTCGATGCTCGGCGCGTTCGATCCGGCGATCGGACCGCTGGTGCCGGTGCTGGCGTCGTACTGGCTCAACATCCATGTGACGGTGATCACGGCCAGCTACGGCTTCTTCGCCTTGTGCTGCCTGCTCGGCCTGTTGACGCTGGTGCTGATGATCGTCGCCGGGCTCGGCCGCCGGCCGGTCGCGACCGCCGTGGCCCGACTCGATCGACTCAACGTCGACGCCATGATGGCTGGTCTGGGTCTACTCGCGGTCGGCACGCTGCTGGGCGGCGTCTGGGCCAATGAGAGCTGGGGTCGCTACTGGGGCTGGGATCCGAAGGAGACGTGGGCCCTGGTCTCGATCCTGGTCTACGCGCTGATCCTGCACTTCCGCTGGATCCCCAGGCTGGCCAACGCGTTCGTGCACGCCGCCTGGGCGTTCATGTCGATCTGGGTCATCATCATGACCTACTTCGGGGTCAATCACCTTCTGGTGGGTCTGCACAGCTACGCGGCGGGCGAGGCGGCGCGCGTGCCGAACTGGGTCATCGCCTCGTTCGTGGTCATGGCGGCGATCACGCTGATCGCGTACTTCGCGTGGCGCGATACCGAAGTGCGGCGCCTGGCGCAGCCGGCCGGTGGACCGCCGCAAGCGGAACGCTGATCTCGCCGCGCCCGCTGCCGGCGCACACGGTCACTTCTTCGGCTTGTTGAGCATGAAGATGTTCCCGCTGGCGCCTTGGGCGACCGGTCGCGGACGGGCCGGACCGGCGGCGGCGCCGGCCGGTTCCAGCTCGGCCTCGGCCGCGGAGGCGCCATCTGCGGCGGGGGTCGCCGGCGACGACGCATCGGCTGTCGGGTCTGCCGGCGGTGGCGCGGCCGCGGGCGGCTCCGGCGTAGCCGGCGGTTCCGACGGCGGCGCGCTTGCCGGCGCGGGATCGACCGCCTGCGGTGATTCCGCTGCCGGTGGCGGCGACTTTTTCGGTCGGTTGAGCATGAAGACGTTGCCATTGGCGCCCGTCGCCTGCACCGGCGGCTTCGCGGCCGGCGGCTCTGGCTCTGGCGCCGGCTGCGGCGCGGGCTCCGCCGCCGGCGGTTCACCGCCAGCGGCGGCAGGCTTGGCGTTGGTCTCGGCCGCGACTTCCGCCAGCTCGTCCAGCAGGCTGCTGGTAGCCGCCGCCAGATCCTCGGCGCTGCGGAAGACCTCCGCGGTGTCCTCCGCGTCCGGTTCGGGCGCGAGCGGACTCTCGGCCGACAGGTCGGCGGCCGCGTCGTGCGCTGTCGCGTCCAGAT
Source organism: uncultured Fibrobacteraceae bacterium (assembly GCA_964549735.1). GTDB lineage: Bacteria > Krumholzibacteriota > Krumholzibacteriia > LZORAL124-64-63 > LZORAL124-64-63 > Glo-17. The sequence goes on from CAZJWO010000008.1 coordinate 43,340, forward strand.
CGCGAGGCGCGGACGGCGCGACGGCGGCCGGTGCGCTGGCCGCCGCGCCGGGGTGGACGCCCGCCGTCGCCAGTCCGGTGCCGGCGGTGGCCGGCGGCGCGACCGCCGCGGCGTAGCCTACGCCCGGCTGCACCCGCGTCGGCGGAGCGACCATCAGTTCGCCGAGGTTGGCGGCGACCTTGCGCACCGCGCCGATGTTCTTGATGATCTGCCCGATCGCCTCCTCGTACTGGCGCTGCGCCGCCAGGATCTCGTCGACCGTGGCCTCGATGCACCCCGTCGCCTGGCTCGTGGTCGCCGCCAGCTGCTTGACCTCTTGCGCGACCACGCTGGTGAAGGCCTCGCCCGTCGCGCCGGTGGCGGCCGCCTCGCCCTCGATGCGGCCGGCGATCTCCTGGCTGCGAGCGGCCAAGGTGCGCACGCGGGCGACCACGGTGCCCATTTCGCGCGCGGTCTCGAGCAACTCGCGCGCGGTCTCGGCGGCGTAGACGGCGGCGTTGTTGGCGGTCCGCGCCAGGCGGCTGCCTTCGAACGTGTCCTGGGCCAGTTCGTTCAGGCTGAAGAGCATCCCTTGCAGCGCGGAGGCGACCGAATCTACCGCCTGCTGCATGCGTTCGGCGCTGCGGGCGACGGTGCTCATGTCCAGCGTGACCCGGTCGACCGCAGCGCTGGCCAACCCCAGATCGCCGTGGGCGGCCAGCGGACCGGCTCGCCGCAGCGCGCCGACAGCTGCCGCCGGCGCAGCGGCCTGCACGGGCGGCGCCGACTGTTCGAGCGTCTGTGCCGGGTCGGCGCCGGGCCAGCCGGGGGCGCCGGCCCACGCGCCGGCTCGTGGCGCCGTCCTCGCCGCGCGACCGAACCGCGAAGCGGCCAGCGCGCAGAGCAAGGTCAGCCCGCCGAAGACGGCGGCGCCGATGGCGGCGAGCCGGCCGAGCCGTCCCGCCTGGCGCTCGGCGCCGTGCAGGGCGGCGGCCATCGCCTGCAGGTGACCGCGCATGGTCGGCGCTTCGCGTCGCCATGACCCGATGACGTCGCGCCCCGCCGCGCTGTTGGCGGCGTACTCGCCCGCGGCGAGGTCCGCCAGGCCAAGTCCCAGATGGCGCCACACGGACTGGACCTCGCGCACCGCGGCGACGGCATCCCGGTCGCCGGCCGCTTCTGCGGCGGCCAGCAGGTCCTGATCGAACGCCAGGACGACCTCGGCCAGATCCTGGCGCGCCTGCCGCGCGGTGACCAGATCCGGCGCATCGCCAAGGGCTTCGAGCCGGTGCTGCAACCGCTCGAGCGCGCTGGCCAGCGCGCGGTTCCGTTCGAGCTGCGCTGGCTGCTCGCCGCGCTCGCCGCGGGCATGCGCCATCAGCCCGAGCGAGCCGCTCAGCAGCAGCGCGCAGAGTACGGTCGACGAGAGCAAGATGCGCCGGTACGCCATGATTCCTCCGCGTCCTTGCCGGCGGCAAGGGGATCGGGACGACGTCATTCCAGGGTGTTTTCGCCCGTCAGGGCGGCAGATTGAGGAATTCCTCGCCGGTTGACGGTGCGGACGCCCGAAAATAAGATAATATTCAGCTTCTATTTGCCGTCCCTGGCCGCCCGCACGCCACCGGAGGTTCCCATGAACGAGCGCCTCGTCATCGCGCCGCACCGCCACCCGGGCCGCACGCCGCATATCCCGACCTTCGCCGAATACGAGCGCCTCTACCGCCTCTCGCTCGACGCGCCCGACCATTTCTGGGCGCAGCGCGCCGAACGGCTGACCTGGTTCCATCCCTGGCACACGGTGTTCGACAGCGACTACGAGGAGACCGACATGGGCTGGTTCCTCGGCGGACGCCTCAATGCGTGCTACAACTGCGTCGATCGGCACCTGAACCAGAGGGGGGAGCAGGCGGCGATCATCTGGGCCAAGGACGAGCCGGGCCAGTACGAGCACATCACCTACCGGCAGCTCAAGCACCAGGTGGCGCGCGTCGCGAACGTCCTGCGCGAGCACGGCGTGCGCAAGGGCGACCGCGTCGTGGTCTACCTGCCGATGATCCCGGAGCTGGTCTACACCATGCTGGCCTGCGCGCGCATCGGCGCCGTGCACTCGGTCGTCTTCGGCGGCTTCTCCAGCGAGGCGATCCGCGACCGCATCCTGGACTGCGGCGCCCGCGTGGTCGTCACCGCGAACGAGGGGCTGCGCGGCGGCCGCACGCTGCCCTTGAAGCAGACCGTCGACCGCGCCGTCGACGGGCTGGACCAGGTGACGACCGTGCTGGTGGCCAGGCGCACCGCGCACGAACCGCCGCTGCGCCCGGGCCGCGACTACTGGCTCGACGAGGAGTGCCGCAAGCAGCGGTCCACCTGCTCGATCGAATGGATGGGCGCGGAGGACCCCCTGTTCATCCTCTACACGAGCGGCTCGACCGGCAAACCCAAGGGCGTCCTGCACACGACGGGCGGCTATCTGGTCTTCGCGTCCTACACGCACGAGGTGGTCTTCGACCACCACGACGACGACGTCTACTTCTGCGCGGCGGACTGCGGCTGGATCACGGGCCACAGCTACATCGTCTACGGGCCGCTGGCCAACGGGGCGACGACGGTCCTCTTCGAGTCGACGCCGGTCTATCCGGACGCCAGCCGCTACTGGCGCATCGTCGACGAGTTGCAGGTGAGCATCTTCTACACGGCGCCGACCGCGTTGCGCGCGCTGGTGCGCGCCGGCGACGAGCATCTGCAGTGGAGCTCGCGCGCGAGCCTGCGCACCCTGGGCACCGTCGGCGAGCCCATCAATCCCGACACCTGGCGGTGGTACCACGACAAGGTCGGCCGGGGTCGCTGCAACGTGGTCGACACCTGGTGGCAGACCGAGACGGGCGGCATCCTGATCACGCCGCTGCCGGGCATCACGCCGATGAAGCCGGGTTCGGCCAGCCTGCCGTTCTTCGGCGTGCGTCCGCTGCTGGTCGACGACGAGGGGCGCGAACTGCCGGGCGCGGCCGCCGGCAACCTCTGCCTGCGCCATTCCTGGCCCGGACAGGCGCGCACCATCCACGGCGCGCACCATCGGTTCCACGAGACCTACTTCTCGCGCTTCCCGGGGCTCTACTTCACGGGAGACGGCTGCCGCCGCGACGAGGACGGCTATTTCTGGATCACCGGCCGCGTCGACGACGTCATCAACGTATCCGGGCACCGACTGGGCACGGCCGAGGTCGAGAGCGCGCTGGTGGCGCACGAGGCGGTGACCGAGGCCGCGGTCGTCGGCTATCCGCACGAGATCAAGGGCCAGGGCATCTTCGCCTACGTGATCCTCGACCGGCAGTTCGAAACGCTCGATCCGCACGAACTGCAGGGTCTGCTGAAGGAGCAGGTGCGACACGTCATCGGCCCGATCGCCACGCCCGACGTCATCCTGGTCGCGCCGGGCTTGCCCAAGACGCGGTCCGGCAAGATCATGCGGCGCATCCTGCGCCAGATCGCGGCGGGCGAATACGCCGACCTGGGCGACGTCACGACGCTCGCCGAGCCGGAGGTGGTCGAGAAGCTGGTGCTGGCGCACCAGCAGACGGTGACGGCCTAGACGGCGGTGCGCGCAGGCGCGGCGCGGCGCGTGCCGTTCAAGAGGTCAAGGCTTCGCGCAGCTTGGCGTCCAGTTCCTGCACGGTGAAAGGCTTCTGCAGGAAGTGCACGCCGGCGTCGAGGACGCCGCGGTGGGCGATGACGTTGGCGGTGTAGCCGGACATGAAGAGGCACTTCAGCTCCGGGCGCATGACCGCCAGCTGTCGCCACAGCTCCTGCCCGCTCATCTGCGGCATGACGACATCGGTCAATAGCAGATCGATCGGCCCCTCGTGCGCCTGGGCCAGCTCCAGCGCCGCCTGCGGCGAGCCGGCGGCCAGCACGCGTTGACCGATCTTCTCGAGCTGCCGCGCCGCCAGCAGCAGCAGGGAAGGCTCGTCCTCGACCAGCAGGACCGTCGCCGGCGCGGCGAGCGGCGTCTGGGTCGCGATGCTCGCCGCCACGGGGACGATCTCGGCGGCCGCGTGCCGCGGCAGGTAGATGCGGAACGACGAGCCTTCGCCGACCTCGCTGTAGACGTTGATGAAGCCCTGGTTCTGCTTGACGATGCCGTAGACCGTCGCCAGGCCGAGACCGGTCCCCTCGCCGGGTCGCTTGGTCGTGAAGAACGGTTCGAAGATCATCGCCAGGGTCTGGCGATCCATGCCGGCGCCGTCGTCGCTGACAGCGAGCATGACGTACGACCCGGGCAGGAAGCCGGGGTGGTACACGCAATATTCCTCGTCGAATTCGACGGTCGACGTCTCGATCGTGACCTTGCCGACACCGGCGATCGCGTCGCGCGCGTTGAGGACCAGGTTGGCGAGGATCTGGTCGAGCTGCGACGGATCCAGCAGCGTGGGACATGGGGCGGCGGCCGGCCGCCACCGCAGGTCGATATCTTCGCCGATGAGCCGCCGGAGCATCGTGAGCATGTTCGCGACGGCCGTGTTGAGATCGAGCACGCGCGGCGCCACGGTCTGCTTGCGCGCGAACGCCAGGAGCTGGTTGGTCAATTCCGCCGAGCGTTCAGCGGCGCGGCGGATCTGCAGCAGATCGCCGCGCAACTGTCCATCACGAGGATCCACGCGTGCCGCTCCCAACTCGGCGTGTCCGAGGATGACGCTGAGCATGTTGTTGAAGTCGTGCGCGACGCCACCCGCCAGCCGCCCCACCGATTCGAGCTTCTGCGCCTGGCGCAGCTGATGCTCCAGCTCCTTCGCACGCGTGATCTCGAGGTGGGTGCCGCAGGCTCGCAACGGCTCGCCTCCCGGTCCGCGGGAAATGACGCGGCCGCGATCCAGCACCCAGATCCAGCGACCCTCGCGGTGTTGCAGCCGCAGCTCGGCCTCGTAGTGGTCCGTACGGCCGGCGAGGTGGTCGGTCAGGCTCTGGTCGACCGTTTCGCGGTCGTCGGGGTGCACCAGGCTCTGCCAGAACTCCAGCCGCGTGTCGATCTCGGCGAGGTCGTAGCCGAGCATGGTCGCCCAGCGCTCGTTGTACCGGACGCGACCGGCGGCGATGTCCCAGTCCCAGACGCCGAGGTCGGCGCCTTCGAGGGCCAGGCGCAGGCGCTCTTCGGTCTCGCGCAGCATGTCCTCGCGGCGCAGGTGCCGCTCGCCCTCGAGGAAGACGAGCGCGATGAGCGTGAACGCGACGGGGAAGAAGACGAGCACCGTCGGCCCCACGCGGCGCATGATCTCCCAGCCGTCGATGCCGGGAATCAGGAACTGCAGGCCGAGCATGATGACGTGGACGAGCAGGCCGAACGCGAGCAGCCGGCCGACGCCAACCCACCGCTCGTCTCGCCGCCGCAGTCGGCGCAGGACCAGGCCCAGGGCCGCCGCTTCGATGATCGTGCCGACGCCTGCCACGACGCCGGCGCCGCCCAACGCGAGCCGATAGGTGCCGCCGATCAGGACCGCGACCACCGCCGTGACCGGACCGCCGAAAAGGCCCGCCAGGGCCATGACGACGGAGCGCCCGTCGTAGATGATGCCTTCCGCGAGCTGGATGGGGACCATCATGCCGAGCACGCTAACGCCGCCGAAGACGACGCCGGCCGTCAGGTTGTAGATGAAGATGCGGCGGTCGAGGCGCCGGGCCAGCAGTTGCAGGCCCAGCGCCAGGGTCACGAGAAGGGCGACGTTCTCGATCAGGTCGAACGTCATGGGCGGCTCAGAACAGCCTGTTCTTCAGGAACGTGTACGCCAGAGCCCGCATGTACGCGGACTGCTCGTTGTTGGCGGCGCCGCCATGGCCGCCCTCGATGTTCTCGTAGTACAGCACGTCATGGCCCTGCTCCTGCATCAGGGCCATCATCTTGCGCGCGTGGCCGGGATGTACGCGGTCGTCGCGCGTCGAAGTCGTGAAGAGGACCGCCGGATAGGCCTCGCCGGCCCGGACGTTGTGGTACGGCGAGAACGTCTTGATGTACTGCCACTCCTCGGGCAGGTCCGGATCGCCGTACTCCGCCATCCAGGACGCTCCGGCCAGCAGCTTGTTGTAGCGCTTCATGTCCAGCAGCGGCACCTGGCAGACGACAGCCTGGCAGAGCGACGGATACAGCGTCAGCATGTTGCCGACCAGCAGGCCGCCGTTGCTGCCGCCCTGGATGCCGAGCCGGCGGGGGCTGGTCACTCCGCGCGCGAAGAGATCCTGCGCCACGGCGGCGAAATCCTCGAAGGCGCGGTGGCGGTTGGACTTCAACGCGGCCTGGTGCCAGCTCGGACCGTACTCGCCGCCGCCGCGGATGTTCGCGACCACGTAGACGCCGCCCTCGCGCAGCCAGCCGCGGCCGACCGTGGCGGCATAGGCCGGCGTCATCGAGATCTCGAACCCGCCGTAGCCGTACAGCAGCGTCGGATTGTCCCCGTTCGACGGGAGATCCCGGCGCGCCACCACGAAGTACGGCACCCGGGTGCCGTCCTGGCTGATCGCGAAGTGCTGGCTGATCTCCAGCCCGGTGGCGTCGAAGAAGGCCGGCGTCTCCTTGAGCTTGATCGGCGGGCCGTCGATCTCGCCGTGATAGAGCGTCGTCGGCGTCAGGAAGTCGGTCGACGTCATCCAGTACGCGTCCGACTCGCGATCATCGACGGCCCAGGCGCTGACCGTGCCAAAGGCGGGAGCGCCGGCGAACGCCCGTCGCGCCCAGCCCGGCTGGCCGGGGGTCAGCACGTAGAGCCGGTTCTTGACGTCCTCCATGACGTTCAGAATGAGATGATTGCGCGTCCAGTTGTGCCCCGCCAGGGACGTCGTCGGCGTGGGCTCGAAGAGGACCTCGAAGCGGCGGCCGCCGGCCATGAAATCCTCGAACAGGATGGCGAGCAGCGCCCCGGCCGGATAGGTGCGGCCGCCGACGGTCCACGGGTCGCGCAGTTCGACCGTCAGCCACTCGCGGTGGACCGAGGGATTGGCGCTGTTGGGCACCTCGACGCGGGTCAAGGTCCCGTCTCGGTTGTTCAGATGGACCTCGCTGTTGTAGAACGCGAGTGCGCGGTAGACGAAATGCCGCTCGAAGCCCGGCGTATGGTCGCGGTAGGCGCCGACGCTCATGTCCTGCGGCTGTCCCTCGAAGATCACGACGGCCTCGGACAGCGGCGTGCCGCGCCGCCACTGCTTGGTGATGCGCGGGTAGCCGGACGTGGTCAGGCTGCCCGCGCCGAAATCCGTCTGGACGTAGACATGGTCGCGGTCGATCCAGCTCATGCTGCCCTTGGCTTCCGGCCGGAAGAATCCGTCCACGACGAATTCCTTGCGCACCAGGTCGAACTCGCGCGACACGGTCGCGTCCGCGCCGCCGCGCGAGAGCGAGATCAGGCAGCGCGTGTAGTCCGGCGGCAGGTGATTCGAGCCGGACCAGACCCAGTTCTCGTTTTCCTGCTTCGCCAGCGCGTCGAGGTCGAGAACGATCTCCCACTCCGGGCTGGCCTTGCCGTACTCGGCCAGCGTCGTGCGACGCCACAGGCCGCGCGGATTCTTCTTGTCCCGCCAGAAGTTGTAGTAGTGCGCGCCGATCTTGCTGACGAACGGAATGCGTTCGTCCGAGTCGAGGATCGCCAGCAGATCGTCGCGCAAGGCGCCGAAACCGGGATCGGCCTCGAGTTCGGCTTGCGTCACCGCATTGCGGGCACGGACCCAGTCGAGGGCCGTCTCGCCGGTCACGTCCTCGAGCCAGAGGTAGGGATCCTGGTCCATATCGTCTCCGCCGGCCAGAGCCGTGGTCGTCAGCAGGCTGAGCGCCAGCACTGCCAGGGTGAGCGTCCTCATGTTCGGCATCTCCTCGCGTTTGCAGTCCGGGGCAGCAGGCTGCCACGAATTGTAGTCCCGGCCACGATGGCGGGCAAAGGCGATCTCAAGGACTCGGCCAGAGCCAGCCGAACGTGCCGGCCGTGACGAGGGCGAAGAGCAGGCCGTCGAACACGTTCTTGAACGTGACGGACCACGGCTGGCGCCACCAGATGGAGCGCTGCAGGTCGCCCAGCGCATAACCGGCGAAGGCGGTGACGCCCGCGAATCGGAAGACCGCGGCGTAAGGCGCCCCGGGCTCCAGCGCGCGCCCGGCCACGTAGGCGGCGAAGACGCCGACGATGACCGCGTAGACGAACCATAGCGCCAGCGGCTTGCCCATGGCGATCTCGCCGCGGTTCCAGATCGTGATCATCGCATTGGGTCCCTGGGTGACCTTCGCCTGGTACTCCGGCGACGACATCTCCTTCATGCCGCCGGCCTTGGGCAGCGCGTAATTGCCATCTGGCAGATTCAGCGCCCGCAGGGCGCTTGCCGCCGCGGCCTCGTCCGGCAGCTTGCGATAGTCGCCGGCATGATAGCCCAGAACCATGTGGATCAGACTGCTGAGGACGAAGACGAAGACCGCCGAGAGCAGGATCGGCAGCCAGAGGGCGATGATCGGTACCATGGGGGTCTCCTGACGGGTTGGAGATCGCGGCGGCGGCATGGACGAATGCCGGCGCTTCGCGCGCGCCGCGGGTCCAGTCTAGGTCAAGGTACGTTCGCGACGCAACGGCCGCGAGAACGGCGACAGCCATTCCTGATTCAACTCCGGCAGCCCGCTGCCGATCCTATCTGCGAAATCCTGATCGATCCGCCGCTGTTGCCCAGCGGCGCGACCCGGGAGCCCGATCTTGAACTCCGCCGACGTCTTCGCGCAGATCGAAACGATGGGCGAACTGCCCAGCTTGCCGCGCACCCTGCTGAGCATCCAGAACGTGGCCAGCGACGAGCGCGCCTCGGCCGAAGATCTCGCGAGCGTCATCCTCGAAGACCAGGCGTTGACCATGCGCGTCTTGAAGGTGGTCAACAGCGCGCTCTACCAGCGGCGCGAGGCCGAACGCGTACGCACGGTCCACCGCGCGGTCATCGTCATGGGCTTCGAGACGGTGCGCAAGCTCGCGCTGGGGCTGTCGGTCTTCGACATGATGAGCAAGCTGTCGCGCTCGCCGCTGCTGGCCGACATCGCCCGTCATTCGCTGCTGACCGCGGGGCTGGCGCAGGTGCTGGCGGAGGCTGCCGGCACCGTGCCGCCCGAGGAGGCCTTCGTGGCCGGCCTCATCCACGACATCGGCAAGATCGTGCTGATCGAATGCTCCCCGCGCGACATGGACCTCGTGCAGCGCGACGTCGCGCGCGGCGCCTCGCGTCTGTCCGCCGAGCGCCGCCACTTCGGCATCACGCACGACCGCGCCGGACGTCGCCTCGCCATGCGTTGGCAGCTTCCGGAAGACCTGCAGAACCTGATCGGCGATCACCACGACATCGACCCGCTGGCTCCGCCGCGTCGGCTGGAGCCGGGGCTCACCGTGCTCGTCTATGCGAACGCGATCGCCCGCTTCGGCGAAAGCGAGCCGCCGGGCGCGGCGAATCTGCGCGTCCTGCAGCAGGCGATGCGGCGCCTGTCCATTCCGTCGGCGCGCCACGAAGCGTTGCTCGCGGCCATGGAGAAGGAGGTCGTCGACCTCGCCGTGCGCATCGGCCTGGAGCCTGGCGACCTGTCCAGCTACCGGAAGGTCATCAACGTCGAAGGCAGCGCGTCCGTCGCGCCGCCCCAGCTCACGGCGGCGGAGATCGCGCGGCGCACCGCCAGCCTGCTCGGACTCTACCAGGAGATCGGTCGCGGCGTGGCCGAAGGCAGAAACGCGGCCGAATCGTTGACCGGCATTCTCGACGGCGCGGTCGAGATCCTCGGCTTCGAGCGCGTCGTGCTGCTGCGGGCCGATCGTCTGGCGCGCCGGCTCGTACCGTGGCTGTGGGCGGGACCCGGAGCGGCGGCGCTGGCCTCACGCCTGGATCTGCCGCTGGCGCGCGAGACCGGCGCGCTGGCGCTGGCGGTCATCGAAAAGCGCGTCATCCACGCGCCCAACGCGCGCAGCGCGGCCTATGGCGGACTGATCGGCGCCGAGCTGCTCGCCGCGGCATGCTGCGCGGGATTCGTCGCGGCGCCGGTCCGCACGCCGTCCGGCGTCGTCGGCGTGCTGTACGCCGATCACGGCGCCGAAGGCCCCGACGTGGGCGCCGAGCAGGCCAGCGAGCTGAATGGGTTGGCGGCGCAGATGGGCCTCGTGTGCGGCCTGGCGACCGACGCCGCGGCGATCACCTGATATCCGATTCCTGCAGCAGCTGTCTGGCGCGGGCCTGCGCCGCGGGCTGCGTCGGATCGCCGGCGCAAGCCTCCAGGGCCGCGCGGGCCGCCGCGCGATCGCCGGCCTCGTGGTCGATGATCGCCAGGTTGAGCTGCGCGAGCTTGTTGCCGGGTTCGTCGCGCAGGATCGCCCGCAGAGCGGCGGCCGCACCGGCCAGGTCGCTGCGCTGGTAGGCGGCGATCGCGACGAGTTGCCGCAGGTCTGTCGCCTGGGGCGATCTCTTCAGAGCGCGCCGGAGCACGTCATCGGCGCGATCGAGCTGGCCGCGGGCGAGGAGTCCGGCCGCGAGCCAGAACGCTGCGGCGGCGTCGCCGGGATCGGCGTCGAACCGCGCGGCCCAGTCCGACAGGTCGATGGCTTGGCCGTTCGTGACGCCGGCGCGATAATCGGCGATCGGCGCCGACCCGAGCACGGCGACCCGCGGGAAGACCAGCCCGTGGTGCGACAGGTTGCTCAGGCGCTGCTGCAGGCGCAGTTCCGGCCCGTCGCCGGCGCGTTCGGCGGGCGGGTCGGACAACTCGCGCGGCGTGAGCGCGAGCAGCAGCACGGCCGCCGCCGCCAGGCTGCCCAGGCCCCAGGCGAAGGTCCGCGCCGGTCGTCGCCGGCTGCGCGAGGCGAGGACCGGCCGCCGCTGGGCCGCCACCTCGACGGGCGCGGCCGCCAGCCCGCGGTCGCGTTCTTCGACTGCGGCCGACCAGGCCGCCAGGCAGGCGGGGCAGGCCGCCAGATGGGCCAGCTGGCCGGCGGCGGCAGACTCCGCACCGCGGTCGACGAGCGCCGCGAGGTCGTTCCATGTGAGGTGCGCGTCGTGCCTGGCCATGTCTGCGCTCCTGTCGGGTCGCGTCGACGGTCGCCGCGTCGCGCGGGCGACCGGGACAGTTAGACGGTCAGGCGCCGCTGATTACCTGGAATGCGGCGGCGATTTGGCCGAAAATCATCAAGCTCTTGACTGTAAACATCTTACGCAACATGCGCAGGGCGCGTTCCGTGATCGTGTAGACCTCGCGCGGACCTTGCAGACGCATGGCGGCGGCGATGCGACGGGCGGTCCAGCCATGGCGGAACCGAAGGTCGAGCACGCGTTGCTCGTCCGACGGCAGGTCTTGCATCAGGGCTTCGATCCGGGCGAGCGTCTGGCGGGCTTCGGCTTGCAGGACCTGCCGTTCCGGGCTGAGTTCGGCCTCGGCGGTCCGGGCTTCGGCCGCCGCGTGGTCCAGGTATTCGAGCAGGCGGCCCGAGACGGCTCGCGCGCGATCCGCCTGCAGGTCCCAGGCGATGCGCCGCAAGGTACGGTCGCCGAGGCGGTCCTCGAGATCGGCGATGACCTCCGCGACGCTCGTGTCGGGCGGCAGGAGACCCTGTCGCCGCAGCTGGTGGCCGACGTCTTCGCTGCCGCGGCCGCGGATGAAGATCTCCCGGAAGACCGTGCGGTGGAGCTGGGGGGCGTCGGCCAGCGCAGGCGGCAGGCGCCGCCGCCCCCGTTGGCGCCGCAGATGGTCGAACGCTGCGCTGCGCACGACCAGGACCAGCCACGTCGCGAGCCTGGAACGCCCCTCGAACTGGGCCAGCAGTCCGCCGTGCAAGCGAGCCAAGACATCGGTCCACAGATCGGCGACGACCTCATCATCGTGCACGTAGCTCCGGAGCACCGCGCGAATCAGCGGCGTGTACTGGCCGACGAAATCGTGCCAGTCCGACTCCGAGCCGGCCAGGATCTTCCTCGCCAGCGACAGGTCTCTTGCGTACGACGATGGATCCATGACCTTGGCGCGCGTCGCGGTTGTCGGTATGCTTACCCCCCCGCATGATACGACGGGCAACGTGTTCGCGTCGACAGGATTGCTGCAGCCATGGCCAACGAATCATGACGCGAAGGCTTCGCGCGCTGGCCCACGGGGCCGGCCTCGCTGTGTGCGGCTGGGCCGCCTGTCTCCTGTTCGGTTCCGGGTGCGGCCCGCAGCGGGCCGATCTCGAGGAGTTGCTGCCGGATCTCGAGCCCGAGGTGGCGGCGGTTCTGGTTGAACCAGACGGGCCGGCCTTCGCGGCATTCGTCGCCACCGCCAGCACCGACCGTCTGATCGCGCTGCGTCAGCCTCTGCTGGGGGCGCTCTACGGGCCGGCGCCGATCGATCCCGGCGCTCGCGCGCGTTTGGCGGGCGCCCTGGCCGGCATCGAACGCGCTCTGGCGGAATCCCGCGGTCTGGCGACGTATGCCGAGGAGTCGGCTTTTCTGAGCCTGCAGCCCGACTCCACGGTCCGCCGGATCATGGCGCAGCGGCTGGACATCCAAGACGTGTACGAGTCCGCCGACCTCCAGGCGGCGGACAAGATCGAGCGCCTGCGCCAGCTGCAGGACCAGCTCCTGGCCGCCGGCGACGCCCATGGCGCCCTCGGCGTCTGGCGGCAGCTCGCGATCCTCGAACACCGCCGCAACGATCTGCCGGCGGCGATCGCGTTGCAGCGGCAGGCGTACGACCAGGCGCGGCGGCTCGGTCGGCTGGCCGAGGAATGCCGCGCCTGGGGGCAGCTCGTCATGGCCAGGCTCGGCGACGGGCTGGCCGCCTCCCAGCGCGATACGCTGCACTTGCTGATCGAGGGATCGCGGCGGGCCCGTCTGGCCGCGGTGACCTCGCATCTCTTGACGCTCCATGGCTACGACGAGTTCCGGCGCGGACGCAGCGCGGCATCGCGCGCCGCCTTCGAAGAAGGGATCGAGGTCTGCCGGGACTTCGGCGAACCGGCCGCGGCCGTGCCAGCCATGGTGCTCCTGATGCGCCTCTACGCGACGCTCGAGTGCTGGGAGCAGGTCGAACAGCTGCTCGAGCGCGCGAATGGCTTGCTGGACGAGGCCGCCGCCGGCGAGTGGCGCTCGGTGGAAGAACGTCTCAGGCGAGCGCAACTCGACAACCTGGCGGCGCGCCGTCTGGCGGCCCTCGGCCGGGCCGACGCCGCCCACGCCGTCTTCAGGCAGACCTTCGACATCGCCAATACGCTGCCGTTCGCCGAAGTCGGCTACGTCGGCCGCCAGTGGTTCCAGTCGATGATGGACGCCGATCGCCTGGACCTCGCCGGCGAGGCGTTCGCCGTGCTCGAACCGGCCAGCGCAGCCGGCGATCTGCCGTTGCTTGCCCTGCGTGTCCCTCTCTGGCGAGCGTGGCTCGACTGGCGCCGTGGCGATCTGGCGGGTGCCGCGGCCCACCTCTCGCGTTTCCGCGGCGACGGGTTGGTCAACGCGCCCGCCGCGGTCGCCGGCCTCGAGTTCCCGTACCTCGCCTTGCAGGCGCGCGTGCTCTGGGCGCACGATCGACAGGCGGCGGAAGATACGCTGCGCGCCGGCTGGCGGGCGCTGCAGGCGCGGCTGCTCGCGCACGAACCAGGCTCCGAGGCCTACCTCGACCTGAACCGCAACCCGCATCTGCGCTGGGCCGCCCAGGATCTCCTGGGCGACGATCCGCAGGTGGGTTATGGGCTGGAGCTGCTGTGGCGGAACGCCATGCTGCGCCGCGCGCCGTCGTTGGCGGACGGGGCCACGCTGTCCGGAGCCGCCGCGGCAGCGGCGGCGCTCGCCACGGATCGGTTGCGGCAGACCGGCGCCGTCCATCTCGTCTACCGTTTGCGCTCCGACGGGATCGTGCGCTGGACGGCCGACGGCGCCGGAATCGAACAGGCGCTGCTGGACATCCCGCCCGGCGATCTACGCGCCAGACTCGCGGCGGTGCTGCCGCGACTCGCGCAAGATCCCGGCGACCTGGACGTGCCCATGCCCCAGGATCTCGCCAACGAGCTGAGCGATCTCGCGGGGCTCCTGCTGCCGGATCGGTTCTTCCGCCGCGAAACGCGTCCGCGGCGGCTCTATGTCACGGGCGAGGGATTCTTGACCCAGATTCCATTCGCGGCGTTGG
>CAZJWO010000009.1:0-48413 GCA_964549735.1 uncultured Fibrobacteraceae bacterium
GTTCGGGACGATCGCCCAGCAGGCGGACCTCGCCGCGGTCCGGCGCGAGCAGGCCGAGCGCCAGCTTGAGCAGCGTCGATTTGCCGCCGCCATTGGGGCCGATCAAGGCGGTGAACGTGCGCGGCGCGACGGTCAGGTCGATGTCGCGCACCACCGGGCGGCGTCCGTAGGCGAAGGTCACGCCGCGCAGCTCGACGGCCGGCATCGGCGCGGGCGCCGGGGCCGCGGTCATGGCCGGCCGTCCAGCGCGGCGCGCAGGGCCTCGCCGATGCGGCGCAGGTTGGCCACGTGGTCGGGGTCCAAGGGGTCGAGCACGACGACGTCGAGCTGGGCCTCGCGCGCGAGCGGCCGCACCGCCTGCACCGACTGCTGCGGCTGCACGAAGAGCGTGCTGGCGCCTTGCTCCTTGATCGCGCGCATGAGTTCGGCGAGCCGGCGCGGGCTGGGCGCCTGGCCGCCGCTCTCGATCGCGTCCTGGCGCAGGTCGTAGTCGCGGGCGAAGTAGCCGAACGCCGGATGGAAGACGAAGAACGTGCGGCCGGCGACCGGCGCGAGCAGCGTCGCGAGGTCGCGGTCGACCTCGTCCAGCTCGGCGGTGAGCGCGGCGAGCGCCGCGGCGATGGGCTCGGCGCGGTGCGGCAGCCGGTCCTGCAGCGCCGCGGCCATGACGGCGGCCTGCTGCGCCGTGTTGCGCGCGCTGACCCAGACGTGGGGGTCGAGCTCGCCGTGGTCGTGATCGTGGTCGTGGTGCACGCAGTGGTGGCCGTCGATCACCTCGAGCGCCACGTGGGTGGGCACGACGTCCAGCTCCGGCAGCATCGCCACGAGGCGCGCGCGCAGCGCCGTCTCCACCGGCGTGCCGGTGGTCAGCCAGAGCCGGCATCCGGAGAGCGCCTGCAGCTCGCGCGGCGAGGGCTGGTACGTCTCGGGCGACTGGTTCTGGCCGACGAGCACGTGCACGCGCACCGCGTCGCCGCCTAGGCGCTGGACGATGCCGGCGTGCGGCAGGATCGTGACCAGCACGTCGAGCGGCTCGGCGGCGGCGGTGCGGGTCGCCGCGTTCGCCGGCTGCAGACCGGCCCAGACCGCCAGGCAGAACAGCGGCGCCAGCAGCCAGTGTCTCGGCGCGCCGCGACCGGCGCGCGGCAGGCGCGTGTCGGTTCGCATCGGGCTTACCTTCGGCATTGGTCGCAACACCCCTTGAGCAAGACCTCGAACTCTTGCGCCCGCAGCGCGCCGAGGGCGTCGCGCCGGCTCTCGAGGCGCACGCGGACGCCATCGAGGCAGGCGACGTCGCCGCACTCGCGGCAGACGAAATGCGGATGACGGTGCGCGGACGGCCGGCCGTCCGCCTCGAAGCGCCACACGCGGTCGCCCAGATCGGTGCGCCGGGCCAGGCCGGCCCGCGCCAGATCGACGAGGTTGCGGTAGAGCGTGGCGCGGTCCCAGCCGCGATGCCGCAGCCTGGCGATCACGTCGCCGTGGCTGAGCGGCTGGCGGGAGCCGCGCAGCAGGCGCAGGACGGCCAGGCGCGGCGCGGTCGTGCGCAGGCCGGCGGCCCGCAGGTCGTGGCGCAGCGCGGTGTCTGCCCCATCGGTCGTCATGGATCTCCTCCGTTGGCCGTGCCCGTCGTCGGCGGCACAAGAAATGCAATTCTATTGCAACAGCAACCGCGAGGCGGCGGCGGGGCGGGATCGGCGGCGCCACTGGTCGCCGTGTCGCCTTGTCGATCCCACGGCGCGGCCGTACCTTCGGCCCCATGGTCCGCTGGCGTGATTACCTGTTGCTGCTCGTGGCGTTCCTCTCGGTGGCCACGTTGCTCGTGGCGTTCCTGCGGGCGGCGCGGCCCTCCTGGTGGCGGCGCGACGTGGTGCGCCGGTGGGCGTGGACCCTGTTGGCGCTGAACGCCGCGGTGCCGACGCTCTGGTACGCGCTCATGCGCCTGGGCCTGACCCATCAGGCCGACGGCCTGGTGAGCCTGCAGCTCGTGCTGTTCTTCGGACAGATCGCGCTCGGCGGCGCGCTGCTGCTGCACGTGCTGTGGCGGGCCGGCGATCGCTGGCGGCACGCGCCGCTGGCCGGCCACAGCGAGGCCGACCGCCTCAGCGCCGGGCGCCGCCGGTTCCTGCTGCAGGGCGCGGCGCTCATGGTGCCGGCCGCCGCCGCGGCGACGGGCCTGGGCGGCGTGATGGAGTCGACCGGAGCGGCGCGGGTGCGCCGGCGCACGCTCGTGCTGCCGGCGCTGCCGCCCGAACTCGCCGGCCTGCGCATCCTGCACTTCGCCGACGTGCACCTCTGGCACCTCGTGAGGCTGCCGGACCTGGAGCGGGCGCTGCGGCGGGTTTCCGCCGGCCAGTACGATCTGGTGTGCGTGACCGGCGACCTGGCCGACGACATGTGGCAGCTGCCGCCCGCGCTGCGGCTCATCGCGGCGCTCGGCGCGCCGCTCGGCCACTACGCCTGCCTCGGCAATCACGAGCACGCGCGCGGGCTGCGCGAGGCGCTGGCCGCGTACGCCAGCGGTCCGGTCGAGCTGCTGCGCGCGGGCGGCCGGATGCTACGCTGGCGAGGTCGCGACTTCTGGATCGCCGGCATCGACGACCAGCGCGCGGCGCCCCGCACGCCGCAGCGCGTGTTCTATCCGGACCAGCTCGCGCGCGCGCTGGCTCCGCGCGAACCGGGCACGTTCAGCGTGCTGCTCAGCCACCGCCCCAGCGTCCTGCCGTATGCGGCGGCCGCCGGGGTCGATCTGGTGCTGGCCGGCCACACGCACGGCGGGCAGCTCGGGATCGCCGGGCGCTCGATCCTGCAGCTCAACGGCGCGGCGCGCTGGGCCTGGGGCGAGTACCGCGAGGGGCCGACCGCGATGCACGTCACGAGCGGCCTGGGGCAGTGGTTCCCGTTCCGCCTCGGCTGTCCGCCCGAGATGGTCCTGCTCGAGCTGCGACGTGGGCCGGAGTCGGCCGGCGAGGCGTGACGGCGCGGCGCGCGCGGCGATTCGACGGTGCTTGCTTGCGCCCTGCGCAACGACCAACTTTGCGCCACGACGGCAGGCGATTCGCCTGCCGCAGCAGTCGAATGTCGCCGGCCCGCACGGTCGGCGGACCAGCGAGGCAAGCGCATGAACGATGTCCGGAACGATCGGTCGCCAGATTCACTCGGGCTGCGCGCGGACTTCCCCGCGCCGTCGCTCGAGGACTGGCACCAGGAATGCCTGCGTCTGCTGAAGGGCGCGCCGTTCGAGAAGCAGATGCTGACGGCGACGTACGAGGGGATCACGCTCAAGCCGCTCTACACCCGCGCCGACCTGGCCGAGCTGCCCCACACCGACACGCTGCCGGGATTCGCGCCCTACCTGCGCGGCACGCGGCCGCTCGGCTATCGCGAGCGCGCCTGGGAGGTGGCGCAGGAGCTGCCGTATCCGACGAGCGAGGAGTTCAACGCCGCGCTGCGCCACGACCTGGAGCGCGGGCAGTCCGCCGTCGTGCTGGTGATCGACCAGGCCGGCCAGGCGGGCCTGGATCCCGACCAGGCCGCGCCCGAGCAGGTCGGCGGCGGCGGCACCTCGCTCGCGTCGCTGCGCAGCCTGGGCCGCGCGCTCGCCGGCGTGGACCTCGGCGCCGTCCCCGTGCACATCGAGAGCGGTTCGGCGGCCTTGACGTACGCGGCCCTGCTGGTGGCGCTGGCCGACCGGCAGGGCGTGCCGGCGGCGCGGCTGCACGGCAGCGTGGGTCTGGACCCCGTCGCCGGGCTCGCCGAACACGGCCGCCTGCCGCTGTCGCTCGCCCAGGCCTATGATGAGCTGGCGATCCTGACCGCCTGGGCGGCGGAGCACGCGCCGTCGCTGCAGACGGTCGCCGTCCGCGGCCACGTCTACCACGATGCCGGCGCCGACGCGGTGCAGGAGCTCGCGATCTGCCTCGCGACCGCGGTGCAGCACCTGCGCGAGCTGGAGGGGCGCGGCCTGGACGTCGAGACGGTCGCGCCGCGCATCCGCTGGCACCTGTCGGTGGGCACCCAGTTCTTCCTGGAGATCGCCCGCCTGCGCGCGGCGCGCCTGCTGTGGGCGCGCGCCGTGGGCGCGGCCGGCGGCAGCGAGCAGGCCCAGCGCCTGACGCTGTCGGCCCGCACCAGCCGCTTCACCAAGACGGTGCTCGACCCGCACGTGAACATCCTGCGCGCGACGACCGAGGCGATGGCCGCGATCTTCGGCCAGGTCGACAGCCTGCATGTGGCGCCGTTCGACGAGCCGCTCGGCCTGCCCGACGAGTTCAGCCGCCGCCTGGCCCGCAACACGCAGCTCATCCTGCGCGAGGAGAGCCACTTCGATCTGGTGGCCGATCCGGCCGGCGGCAGCTGGTACGTCGAGAAGCTGACCGCCGAGGTCGCGGCAGCCGCCTGGCGGAAGTTCCAGGAGATCGAGGCCGCCGGCGGCGTGGTCGCGGCCCTGCAGGCCGGCGTCCTGCAGGAGCAGGTGGCCGTGACCGTTGCCGCGCGGCGCAAGAATCTGGCGAGCCGCAAGGATATCCTGGTCGGCACCAACCAGTACCCCAACGCGCAGGAGCGGCTGCTCGTGCCGCGCGTGGTCGACCATGCCGCCCTGCACGCCGAGCGCTCGCGCACGCTGCAGGAGCTGCGCACCGGCGGCGACGCGGCGCAGAATCTCGCCGTCCTGCAGAAGCTGGACGGGATCCTCGGGGGCGAACGCTCGCAGGTCTTCGCGGCGCTGGTCGAGGCCGCCGCCGCCGGCGCGACCGTCGGCGAGCTGAACCGCACGTTGCGCCACGACGCCGATCCGCAGCTCGCCGTCGCGCCGCTTGCGCCCTGGCGCGCGGGGGAGATGTTCGAGCGCCTGCGGCTCCAGGTGCGCGCCTGCCCGGACCAGAGCGCGACGACCGTCTTCTGCGCCAACCTCGGCAACGTGGCGCGGTACATGCTGCGGCTCGATTTCACGCGCAGCTTCTTCCAGATCGGCGGCTTCAGCGTCGAGGCCGAACGCTGGTTCAAGTCGCCGGCCGAAGCGGGCGACGCGGCGATGCAGACGCTCGCCTCGACGGCGGTCATCGTCGGCCTCGACGCGACCTACGCCGAGCAGGCCGTCGAGACGGCGCGCCAGCTCAAGGACGCCGGCATCGAGACCGTGATCCTCGCCGGCCAGCCGGGCGACCTCGCCGACGCGCTGCGTGACGCCGGCGTCGACCAGTTCATCCACGTCCGCTCCGACGCCCACGCGGTGCTTCGCGAGCTGGCCGCGAGCAAGGGGGTCGCGCTGTGAGCCGCATTCCCGACTACACCCGCGTCGAGCTGGACCTCG
This sequence comes from uncultured Fibrobacteraceae bacterium, assembly GCA_964549735.1. Classification (GTDB taxonomy): domain Bacteria; phylum Krumholzibacteriota; class Krumholzibacteriia; order LZORAL124-64-63; family LZORAL124-64-63; genus Glo-17. Next base: position 5,315 of record CAZJWO010000009.1, read on the forward strand.
CCGCCCTGGCCGCCGGCGGGCGCGACCTGCAGGCCTGGGCCGACGGCGCGCGCCGTGGCGGCGCCGATCCCGACCGCACCTGGCGCACGAACGAGCAGATCGACGTGCGGCCGCTCTACACGCGCCGGGACGACGCCGACCTCGAGCACCTCGACTACCTCGCCGGGCTGCCGCCGTTCCTGCGCGGGCCGTACGCCACGATGTACGCGCTGCAGCCGTGGACCGTGCGCCAGTACGCGGGATTTTCGACCGCCGAGGAGAGCAACGCCTTCTACCGGCGCAACCTCGCCGCCGGCCAGAAGGGCCTCTCGGTGGCCTTCGACCTCGCGACGCACCGCGGCTACGACAGCGACCACCCGCGCGTGGTCGGCGACGTGGGCAAGGCCGGCGTGGCCATCGATTCGGTCCAGGACATGAAGATCCTGTTCGAGGGCATCCCGCTCGACCAGATGTCCGTCTCGATGACCATGAACGGCGCCGTGCTGCCGATCATGGCCTTCTACATCGTCGCCGCGCTGGAGCAGGGCGCGAGCCTCGAGCAGCTGACCGGGACCATCCAGAACGACATCCTCAAGGAATACATGGTCCGCAACACGTACATCTACCCGCCCGATTTCTCGATGCGGATCATCGGCGACATCTTCCGCTACACGTCGCAGCAAATGCCGAAGTTCAACTCGATCTCGATCTCCGGCTACCACATGCAGGAGGCGGGGGCCACGGCCGACCTCGAGCTGGCCTACACGCTCGCCGACGGCCTGCAGTACGTGCGCACCGGGATCGACGCCGGGCTGGACATCGACGTCTTCGCGCCCCGGCTGTCGTTCTTCTGGGCCGAGGGCATGAACTACTTCATGGAGATGGCCAAGCTGCGCGCCGGCCGCGTGCTGTGGGCCAAGCTGCTCAAGCAGTTCCAGCCCCAGAATCCCAAGTCGCTGGCCCTGCGCACGCACAGCCAGACCTCCGGCTGGTCGCTCGCCGAGCAGGACCCGTTCAACAACGTGGTGCGGACCTGCGTGGAGGCCATGGCCGCGGTGCTGGGGCACACGCAATCGCTGCACACGAACGCGCTGGACGAGGCGATCGCGCTGCCGACCGACTTCTCGGCCCGCATCGCGCGCAACACGCAGCTCTACCTGCGGGACGAGACGGGGATCTGCCGCGTCGTCGATCCCTGGGGCGGCAGCCACTACCTCGAGCACCTGACCGGCGCCCTGCTGCGCAAGGCGTGGGGCCACATCCAGGAGGTCGAGGCGCTGGGCGGCATGGCCAAGGCGATCGCCGCGGGCCTGCCCAAGCTGCGCATCGAGGAGGCCTCGGCCCGGCGCCAGGCGCGCATCGACAGCGGGCAGGAGACCATCGTCGGCGTCAACAAGTACCGCCTCGAACGCGAGCAGCCGCTGGAGATCCTCGAGGTCGACAACACCGAGGTCCGGCGGCAGCAGGTCGAGCGGCTCGCCCGGCTCAAGGCGCAGCGCGACCCCGAGGCGGTCGCCGGCGCGCTGGCGGCGCTGACGCGCTGCGCGGCGACCGGCGAGGGCAACCTGCTGGCGCTGTCGGTGGCCGCGGCGATGGCCCGCGCCACCCTGGGCGAGATCTCCGACGCGATGGAGAAGGTGGCCGGCCGCCACAAGGCGGAGGTCAGGACCATCAGCGGCGTCTACGGCGCCGAGTTCGGCGAGGAGAAGATGGTGCAGGACGTGCACGCGATGATCGAGGCGTTCGCGGCGCGCGAGGGCCGGCGGCCGCGCATCATGATCGCCAAGATGGGCCAGGACGGTCACGATCGCGGCGCCAAGGTCGTCGCCACGGCCTACGCCGACCTGGGCTTCGACGTCGACGTGGGACCGCTCTTCCAGACGCCCGAGGAGACGGCGCGCCAGGCGGTCGAGAACGACGTGCACATCCTGGGCATGAGCTCGCTGGCGGCCGGGCACAAGACGCTGCTGCCGCAGCTCGTCGAGGAGCTGCGCAAGCTGGGCCGCGAGGACATCATGGTCGTCGTCGGCGGCGTGATCCCGGCGCAGGACTACGACTTCCTGCGGCAGCACGGCGCCGCGGCGATCTTCGGCCCGGGCACGGTGATCCCCGAAGCGGCGCGCCAGCTGCTCATCGAGCTGAACCGCCGCCTGGGCTACGCCGACTGAGCGCCGCCGATCGCTCGCGTCGCCGAGCGCGGGCCGCGGCGCGCGCGCCGACCTAGCCGTCGGATCGACGATACGGGCTGTCCAAGCCCTGGAATTGCGTTATCCTGTCCTGAGAGATCCCGGTCGAAACGACGCGAGCCATCCCGATCGAGGAGCGGCGATGAACAGCCTTGCCGTGCGCTGCCTGCCACTGGTCCTGCCGCTGGGCTGCGTGCTGCTGGGCGCCGGCCTCTTGCTGGCCGACCCGGTCGCCGACCAGCCCCAGGCGACCGCGGCGCCGCAGCCGGCGGACCTCGCCCGCGTGCACCTCGTCGCGTACGACGGGCCGATCACGCCGGTGGCCGCCGAGTACATCACGGCGCGCGTCGCGCAGGCCGCCGCCGCGCAGGCCGACGCGGTCGTCCTGCAGCTCGACACCCCCGGCGGGCTCGACGCGTCCATGCGGCTGATCGTCAAGGCGATCCTGGCGGCCGAGGTGCCGGTCATCGTGCACGTGGCGCCGCCGGGCGCCCGCGCGGCCTCGGCGGGCGCCTTCATCCTGCTGGCCGGCCACGCCGCGGCGATGGCGCCGGGCACCAACGTCGGTTCGGCGAGCCCGGTCCAGCTCGGCGGCGCGGTCACCGACAGCGTCATGGCGGCCAAGTTCCAGAACGACGCGGCCGCCTACATCGCGTCGCTGGCGCGCCAGCGCGGCCGCGACGAGGAACTGGCCCGCAGCTTCGTGACCGAGGCGATCAACCTGACCGCGAGCGAGGCGCTCGCCGCCGGCCTCATCGACGCCATCGCGCCGACGACGGCCGCGCTGCTGGACAGCCTGCAGGGCCTCGAGGTCACGCTGGCCGGCGAGACCCGCGCGTTGCGCCTGTCCGGCGCGGTCGTCGAAGAGCGCCCGATGGGGCCGCGCCAGCGCCTGCTGCGCTGGCTGGCCGATCCCAACGTCGCCTACCTCCTGATGCTGCTCGGGATCTACGGGATCTTCTTCGAGCTGAGCAATCCCGGCGCGCTGGTCCCCGGCATCCTCGGCGCGATCAGCCTGCTGCTGGCGCTCTTCGCCTTCCAGGCGCTGCCGGTCAACTACGCCGGCATGGGCCTGATCCTGCTGGGGCTGGTCATGCTGATCCTGGAGGTCAAGGTGACGAGTTACGGCGGTCTGACCATCGGCGGCCTGGCCGCGCTCGTGCTCGGTTCGCTCATGCTCTTCGACTCGCCGGAGCCCTGGGCGCAGCTCAAGCTGACCGTGCTGGTGCCCGCGGTCGCCGTCTTCGGCGGCTTCTTCGTGCTCTGCGTCTGGCTGGTGATCCGCGGCCAGCGGCGTCCGGCGGTCACCGGGTTCCGCTCGCTCGTCGGCAAGCGCGGGCGCGTCGCGCAGGCGATCGGCGGCGGCGACGCGCTCGGCAAGGTCGTCTTCCACGGCGAGCTGTGGGACGCGCGCGCCGCGCAGCCGGTGGCGGCCGATGCCCAGGTCGAGGTCGTGCGGGTGGTCGGACGCGTCGCCGAGGTCCGCCCCGTCGCGCAGGATTCCTGATCGATACGGTCGCCGCCGCGGCGGCGGGGTTCGCTGTCCATCGCGAAAGGAGTTGCCATGCCGTTGCCGTTCACCTTTCCGATCGCCCTGGTGCTGTTCATCGTCTTCATCCTGTCGAACGCGCTGCGCATCCTGCGCGAGTACGAGCGCGGCGTGGTCTTCCGGCTCGGCCGCTACGTGGGCACGCGCGGGCCCGGCCTGATCTTCCTGGTGCCGTTCATCGAGCGCATGGTGCGCATCAGCCTGCGGACCGTGGCGATGGACGTGCCGCCGCAGGACGTCATCACGCGCGACAACGTCTCGGTGCGCGTCAACGCCGTGCTCTACTTCCGGGTCATGGAGCCGGAGCGTTCGGTCATCGATGTCGAGGACTTCCTGTTCGCCACGAGCCAGCTCGCCCAGACCACGCTGCGCAGCGTCGTCGGCCAGGCCGACCTCGACGAGCTGCTGGCCGAGCGCGACAAGCTCAACATGAAGATGCAGACCATCCTCGACGAGGCGACCGATCCCTGGGGCATCAAGGTCGTGACCGTGGAGATGAAGGACGTCGACCTGCCGGTGGAGATGAAGCGCGCGATGGCGAAGCAGGCCGAGGCCGAGCGCGAACGGCGGGCGAAGGTCATCCACGCCGACGGCGAGTTCCAGGCGGCGCAGCGGCTGAGCGAGGCCGCCGCGATCATCGAGAAGCACCCGGGAGCCATGCAGCTGCGCTACCTGCAGACGCTGAACGACATCGCCGCCGAGAACAACAGCACGACGATCTTCCCGCTGCCGATCGACCTGCTGGCGCCGTTCCTCAAGGACCGTCTCGGCAAGTAGGCGTCGTGGCGGCTCGGCGCGGTAGGGGCGGCACGGGTGGCGCGGCTCAGTACGGCTGGCGGTCGGCCCGCGCCGCCCAGGCGGCGAACGGCCGGCCGCCGTCGGCATGGGGCCGGTGCCGCGTGGGCAGGGTCCGGTCGGCCGGCGCCCGCGGGATCTCGTCGTAGATGAGCGCGTCGTCGAAGCCGGCGGCCGCGGCGTCCTCGCGCGTCGCGGCGTAGACGAGGCGATCGAGGCGGGCCCAGTAGACGGCGCCCAGGCACATCGGGCACGGCTCGCAGCTGGCGTAGATCTCGCAACCGCTGAGGTCGAACGTGCCGAGGCGACGGCAGGCCTCGCGGATCGCGACGATCTCGGCGTGCGCGGTGGGGTCGTGCGCGCCGGTGACCAGGTTGACGCCTTCGGCGATCACGCGGCCGCCTTGGACCACGACGGCGCCGAACGGCCCGCCGCGGCCGCTGCGGGCGTTGTCCTCGGCCAGGCGCAGCGCGTCCGCCAGGAATCGGTCGTTCGTTTCGCTCATGAGCCATCCTTCGCCGTTACGCCGCCGGCCGCCCGAGCGCCGGCCGCCGCGTGGATGGTACACGCGGGCCGGGTCGCTGGCCAGTTCGGCGTCCGGGACCGGTTCCGCGCGCGCGCCGTGGACGCGCTGCGATGATATCGCCAATCAAGATCATTTAATTCGCATAACTAGCAGCGAACAAACCAATTATCTCTTCAATTCGCTCCGGTGGGGTATTATCGTGGGGCGAGAATCGCCCCATACGAACGCGCGCACCGAGGGAGTGAGCATGCGACGCAGACGTCAGGCCGAATCCTGCTGGTCGATCTGCTGCCTGTTGGCGGCGGCGGTCCTGGCGGTTCCGGCCGCGCCCGCCGCGGCGGCGGTCGACAACGAGACCTGCCTGATGTGCCATGACGATCCGGAGCTGGTCTCGGCGGCGGGGCGGAGCATGAGCGTGGCCGCGGCCGAGTACGAGCGCAGCGTGCACGCCGGGCTCGCCTGCGTCGATTGCCACACCCAGCTGGGCAACTACGAGGACGTCCCGCACTACGACCGCTACCGGCGGGTCGACTGCGCCGAGTGCCACGGCGACGCCGTGCGCACGTACCGCCAGAACTTCCATTTCCAGGCGCTGGATCGCGGCAACCGCCGCGCGCCCGACTGCGCCGGCTGCCACGGCCAGGGCGGCGACCCGCATCGCATGCACGGACTGGACAAGACCGTGGCCGAGGAGTCGTGCCGCACGTGCCATCAGGTCGAGACCGCGCTCTACGACTCCGGCGTGCACGCCGTCAAGCCGGGCCTGGCCGGCGATCTGCCGGGGTGCATCACCTGCCACCAGTCGCACGGCCCCGGCCTGCCGCCGGCCGCGGGCGCCGTGAACCGCCTCTGCGCGTCCTGCCACCGCGGCGCGATGGAGGACGTGCAGCGCGGCGGGCACGTGATGATCGGCGGGCAGCTCGACCGCGACGGCGTGCTGAACTGCGCCTCGTGCCACGAGGTGCACGCGACGCACCGGCCGCACATGGATGCGCGCCTGGCGCAGGCCTGCAACGCCTGCCACCAGGCGGAGTACGCGCAGTTCGCCGGCTCGGTGCACGCCGACCTGATCGAGGGCGGCGACATGACGTGCATCTCCTGCCACAGCACGCACAAGGACGAAGCCGCGATCGGCATGTTCGACGGTGGCTGCGGTTCGTGCCACGAGGACGTCGAGCGGATCTACCGCGGCAGCGTGCACCGCTTCGGGCGGCTGCGCGGCAGCGAAGGCGCCGCCACCTGCGCCGACTGCCACCGCGGGCACGACGTGCGCGCGGTCGACGATCCCGCGTCGTCGATCCACCCGAACAACGTGCCGGACATGTGCGGCCGCTGCCACGGCGAGGACGTGGTCATCGCCGCCAATTTCGTGCGCCTGCCGATCACGTTGCCCCGCTACCAGGAGTCGGTCCACGGCAAGCTGAACGCCGCGGGCCAGCACGCCGCGACCTGCGTCGACTGCCACGGCGCGCACGACATGCAGCACGCGCAGGTCGCCGACGCGGGCATCAACCGCTTCCACGTCGCCCAGACCTGCGGCAAGTGCCACGCGCCGCAGACGCGGGAGTATCAGGACTCGATCCACGGCCAGGCGCTGCAGATGGGCATCAGCGACGCGCCGACCTGCATCGACTGCCACGACGAGCACCTGACGCGCAGCAAGGACGACCCGCTGTCGCTCTCGGCTCCCGGACGCATCGCGCGCGAGATGTGCGGCAACTGCCACACCCGCCCCGGCCTGGCGGAGAAGTACGGCATCACGGTCGGCGTCGTCGAGAGCTACCTGGACAGCTACCACGGCTGGGCGGTCGGCCGCGGCGGACCGCTCGTGGCGACCTGCATCGACTGCCACAACACGCATGCGATCCACAGTCCGCTCGACCCGATCTCGGCCGTGCACCCGGACAACGTCACGGCGACCTGCGGCAAGTGCCATCCGCGGTCGAACGAGACGTTCGCGCGCAGCTACACGCACGCCAGCGCGCTGGCGGCCCGCGGTCCCCACGGCTGGGCCAAGCTCATCTACCTGACGCTCATCGCCGTCGTCCTCGGCGGCATGGCGGTCCACAACGGCATCGTGGCGCGCTACGAGCTGCGGAAGCACCGCGCGCAGCGGCGCCGCGAGCCCTACGTCATGCGCTGGCAGAAGGTCGAGCGCATGCAGCACCTCGTCCTGCTGCTGTCGTTCACCGGTCTGGCGATCACCGGCTTCGCCCTGAAATCACCCGACGCCTGGTGGGTGGCGCTGATCGGCCTGGGCGGCAACGAGTTCGTGCGCGCGAACCTGCACCGGGCCCTGGCCGTGGTGCTGATGCTGGCCAGCGCCTACCACCTGGTCTGGATCTTCCTGACGCGGCGCGGCCGCCTGAACCTGGGCGCGATCGTGCCGAAGGCCAGCGATTTCGTCCAGTTCCCGCAGAACATGGCCTTCCATCTGGGCTTGCGGAAGGAGCGCCCGCGGTTCGAGCGCTTCGACTACACCCAGAAGGCGGAATACTGGGCGGTGATCTGGGGCACGGTCATCATGGCGGTGACCGGCCTGATCCTGTGGTTCCCCGACCTGGTGACCGGCTGGCTGCCGGCCTGGGTCGTTCGGGTCTCGGAGGTGGTGCACTACTACGAGGCGGTCCTCGCGGTGAGCGCCATCATCATCTGGCACTTCTTCTACGTGATCTTCATGCCGTCGGAGTACCCCATGAGCACGATCTGGCTCGACGGTCGGTTGCCGGCGCACGAATGGAAGATCATGCATCCGGCCGAATACGCCCGGGAGGGCGAGGCGGCCATTCGCGAGCCGGAACCTGGCGCCTGACAAGGGGTTCAAGACTCTTGTGGCGTGTGGTTGCCGGTGGAGTGGTGACACCGAGGCTGCGATGAGTTAGGCTGGGCAGCGTCCGCTCTTGCAGGCTCAATCAACGAGGAGAGTACCCATGACTGGTTGGAAGCTCGATACCCTGGCGCTGCGCGTCCTCGCGCTGGCCGGATTGACCGTGCTGGGAGCTGCGCTGACCGTGCCGGCGGCCGCCGAGGAGTTCGACTATGTCGGCGCGGCCAATTGCAAGATGTGCCACAACAAGGACGCTTCGGGCAAGCAGTGGGACCTCTGGGCCGCGAGCCCGCACGCCAAGGCCTACACGACGCTGGCCAGCGAGCAGTCCCTGGCCATCGCCAAGAAGATGGGCATCGACAATCCGCAGCAGGCCGACGCCTGCCTGCGCTGCCATGTGACGGCGCATGGCGTGCCGGCCGAGCGGATCGGCCGTCGCTTCTCGATCGAGGAAGGCATCGGCTGCGAATCCTGCCATGGACCGGGCAGCGCCTACAACAAGCTGCCCGCCAAGCGGCAGCTCATGGCCGGCGAGATCAAGCCGGAATCGATCGGACTCGTGGAGCTGAACGAGGCCCTCTGCCTGCAGTGCCACAACGATCAGAGCCCGACCTTCAAGGGCTTCGACTACAAGGCGGCGCTGAAAGCCATCGCGCATCCCTACCCCGAGGGCTACGTCGAGGCGACGTACAAGAAGTAGACGGTCTCGGTTCCTCTGCCGACGCGGCCGGCGCCTTCGTGCAAGGCGCCGGCCGTTGCGTTGCAACCCGGTGTGCGGCACTCCGTATGGATGCCGTTCCAAGCGATTCCGCATGCCGAGGAGGACAGTCATGAGTTCACGTTCCGAGCATCACCGCTGGCGATCGGCCTGCGTCTGCGCGCTCCTGCTGCTGCCGGCGGCAGCCGCCGCGACCGCGAGGCCGTACATCGGGCAGGCGGACATCCACGGCGATCTGATCGTATTCACCGCCGAGGACGATCTGTGGTCCTGCAATCGGCAGGGCGGCGATGTGCGCCGCTTGACGACCTACGCCGGCGCCGAGTACTTCCCGCACATCTCGCCGGACGGCAAGCTCATCGCGTTCACCGGCGAATACGACGGCAACCGCGACGTCTACGTCATCCCGGTCGCTGGCGGCGAGCCGCGCCGCCTGACCTGGCACCCGGCCAGGGACGAGGTGGTGGGCTGGGACACGCAGGGCCGGATCATCCTGCGCAGCGCGCGCCACGATCCGCACGGCGACTGGCATCTGCTGACCGTCGCGCCGACCGGCGGCGACCCCGAGCCCGTGCCGCTGGGGCCGGCGACCCGCCTGTCCGTCGATCCGGCGAGCGGCCGCTGGGCGTTCAATCGCCTCGAACGCGAGCGCGCGACGTGGAAGCGCTACCGGGGCGGGACCGCCGCGAATATCTGGGTCGGCGATCCCGATCGCGCCGACTACCGCCCGATCACCGACTTCGCCGGCCCCGACGCCTTCCCGATGTGGCACGCCGGGAAGATCTACTTCCTGAGCGACCAGGGCGGCACCGCCGACATCTGGCGGTGCGAGGCCGACGGCTCCGGGCGGCGGCGGCTCACGGATTTCGGCGCCTGGGACGCGCGCTGGCCCGCCATGGGACCCGACGGGACCATCGTCATGACCGTCGGCGCCGATCTGCACGTCTTCGAGCCGCGCAGCGGCGCGGTCACGCGCGTCGAGGTCGTGCTGCCCAGCGAGCGGACGCTCACGCGCACCAGCTACCGGGCCGCGAGCGGCGACCTGCATAGCTTCGCGCTGTCGCCGGACGGCGAGCGGCTGCTGGCGGAGGTGCGCGGCGAGCTGTTCTCGGTGCCGGTGAAGGAGGGGCTCACGTTGCCGATCACCCGCGGCACCGGGGCGCGCGAGCGGGACGCAGCGTTCACGCACGACGGCAAGCACGTCCTGTACTGGTGCGACGCGAAGCGCGAGGACGCGCTGCACCGCAAGGACGCCTGGGGCCGCGGCGAGGAGACCGTGTTGCGCCCGGGCGCGGCCGGGCCGTGGCTGAACCGGCCGCATCCGTCGCCCGACGGCAAGTGGATCGCCTGGACCGACAGCGACAATCGGCTGTCTCTGATCGAGAGCGCGGGCAAGGGCGAACGCGAGATCGATCGCGGCGCGTACGGCGCGGTCCGCGACCTCGCCTGGAGCCCGGACGGCCGCTGGCTCGCCTACGTCAAGGACCTCGCCAACGACTACGGCGCGATCTTCATCTTCGACACGCAGGACCGCGTCGCGCGGCAGGTCAGCGGCGCCTGGACGCAGGACTTCAGCCCGGCCTGGGATCCCGACGGACGCTACCTGTGGTTCGCGTCGACCCGCGCGACCAATCCGGTGCTGGACAACACAGACTTCCAGAACGTCGAGATCCAGAACATGCGCCTCTACGGCCTCTTGCTGCGCTCCGATGTCGCCCATCCGCTGCGCCAGGAGGCCGGATTGCCTCCGGCCGCGGACGACAAGGCGAGTGGCGGCAAGAAGAGCGGCGACGGCGACAAGCAGCAGGACAAGGAGAAGTCCGGCGACGACGTGGCGCCGGTCGTGATCGAGTTCGACGGTCTGGCCGAACGCGTCGTCGAACTGCCGCTCGAGCGGGGTCGCTACTGGGCCCTGGCGGCCACCGCGAGCCATGTCTTCTACGTGAGCCTGCCGGTGCAGGGGATGGCCGAGGGGCCGGACTTCTTCGAGGAGGGGGAGCCGCGCGCGGTGCTCATGGCGTACGATCTGAAGGAACGCGAGGCGAAGCCTTTCGTCAGCGGGATCACCGCCTACGCTCTGCAGGCGAAGGCCGGCAAGCTGGCCGTCATGAAGCAGCGCGGACAGATCTTCGTCGTGGACGCCGGTTCGCCGCCCGGCGAAGGCCTGGCCAAGGGCAAGGTCAAGCTCGACGATGCCGTCGTCGAACTCGCGCCGCGGGCCGAGTGGCGGCAGATCTACTGGGAGGCGTGGCGGCAGATGCGCGCCTTCTACTGGGATCCGCAGCTGGGCGGACTCGACTGGCCGGCCCTCGGCGAGCAGTACGCCGCGCTGCTGGACCGCGTCGCCAGCCGCGCCGATCTCAGCGACCTGATCGGCGAACTCTACGGCGAGGTCAACACGAGCCATGCCTACGTCTGGGGCGGCGGCGATCCGGGCGCGCAGGCGCCGTCCGTGGCGACCGGGCTGCTCGGCGCCGAACTGGAGCGCAGTGATGGCGTCTATCGCATCGCGCGCATCCTGCGGGGCGACGTCGCCGACCTGGTGCGCTCGCCGCTCGACGAGCCGGGCGTGGCCGTCGCCGAGGGCGATGTCATCCTCGCCGTGAACCGGCGGCCGGTGCGCGAGGCGCCCAACCTGCACGCGCTCTTGGCCGGTCTCGCCGGCAAGCAGGTCTTGCTGACCGTCGCCGACGACGCGCGCGGCAAGAACAGCCGCGAGGTGCTCGTCACCCCGCTGCGCTCGGAGCGCGAGCTGCGCTACGCCGACTGGGTGCGCCGCAATCGCGAGTTCGTCGCCGCGGCGACGGGCGGCAAGATCGGCTACCTCCACGTGCCGGACATGGGGACCAGCGGCATGGTGGCGTTCAACCGCTGGTTCTACCCGCAGCTCGACAAGGAAGGCCTGATCGTCGACGTGCGCTGGAACGGCGGCGGCTTCGTCAGCCAGCAGCTCGTCGAGCGGTTGCGGCGGCCGCTGACGGCGTTCAACCGCCATCGCGACGGGCGAGTCAACACCTATCCCTATCGCGTGTTGAACGGGCCTTTCGTCGTGCTGACCAACGAGCGCGCGGGCAGCGACGGCGACATCTTCCCGCAAGCCGTGCAGCTCGAGAAGCTGGCCCCGGTCATCGGCACGCGCAGCTGGGGGGGCGTCGTCGGCATCACCGGCGTGCGCCCGCTGCAGGACGGCGGCATCATCACCCAGCCGATCGTGGCCTGGTGGGATCCGCGCCAGGGCTGGGGCGTCGAGAACCACGGCGTCGATCCCGATATCGTCGTCGAGAACCTGCCGCAGGACCTCGCCCGCGGTATCGACACGCAGCTCGAGCGCGGCATCGCCGAGGTGTTGCGCCTGCGCGCCGCGCAGCCGCCGCGCGAGCCGCAGTTCGAAGCGGTGCCGCCGCGCAGCCGCCAGGCCTACCGCGAGCGGGAGTCGGACTGACCGCCGCCGCCGGCCGCCGCTCGCGGGGCGGCGGCCGGCCTCACGCCCAGCGCCGCAGGATCGATGCCAGGAGCGTCTGCGCCGCCGGCGTGGCCAGCCGGCGATCCCGGTACGCCGCGCGCACGTCGTCGAGCTGGAGGTTGCCGGTCGTGCGGTAGACCCAGGCCTGCAGCAGGAACTCGAGGCGGTCGGCGTCGCGCACCAGGCGAGCCTCGAGGCTCTCCTCGCGCTCGTAGTCGTCCCGCAACGCGGTCCAGGCTCCGGCCAGCGGCAGACCGTCGAGCATGGCGGCCAAGGCTTGCGCTTCGGCGGCGTGCTTCGCCGCGGCCGGCAGGTAGCGCAGGGCGGTGCGCGGTATGTCCGAGACCTCGGCCTCGGCGAGGTCGTGCAGGATCGCCATCGCGAGCAGGCGGCCGCGGTCGATCGTCGCGCCGCCGGCTTGCGGGTCCGGCGCCGCCTGCGTCATCTCCGCCAGCACGAGCGCCACGAAGGCCGTGCCCCAGCTGTGGGCGGCGACGTTCTCCGGCAGGGCGACCCAGCGCTGGTGCCAGCCGGTGCGCGGGGTCGTCTTCAGGACATTGGCTTGCAGGAGCAGATCGAGCCAGCGCTCGGGGTCGGCGATCATCAGCGACTCCATGGGCTAAGGGATAGGCGCGCGCCGAACGCCCGCCGCGACCAGCATAAGGTGGCGTGGTCTCGACGTTTCTGCTAGCCTGGAAGCGCTCGCGCAGGGTGGTCGCGCGGCGCGCGATCGCAGTCGTCGTCCGTTCGGGAGGGGGCATACGTGCAAGCCTGGTTCTTCGCGCAATCGCCGGTCATGCAGGCGCTCCTGGCCACCTTGTTCACCTGGCTGATGACCTCGCTCGGCGCGGCGACGATCTTCGGCGTCAAGACGTTCAACCGGCGGCTGATGGACGTCATGCTCGGCTTCGCGGCGGGCGTCATGATCGCCGCCAGCTACTGGTCGCTGCTGGCCCCCGCCATCGCGCTGGCCGAGGCCCAGGGCATGATTCCCTGGCTCCCGCCGGCCGTCGGTTTCCTGGCCGGCGCCCTGTTCCTGCGCCTGGCAGACCAGGTCGTTCCGCACCTGCACCGCTTCACCGACCTGAAGGACGCCGAGGGCATGCCGACCCGGCTCAAGAAGACCGTCCTGCTGGTCTTCGCGATCACGCTGCACAACATCCCCGAGGGGCTGGCCGTGGGAGTCGCCTTCGGCGCCGCCGCGGCGGGCCTGCCGGAGGCCACGATCGGCGGCGCCGTGGCCCTGGCCCTCGGCATGGGCCTGCAGAACATGCCCGAGGGCGCGGCGGTCTCGTTCCCGATCCGGCGCGAGGGCTTCTCGCGACGCAAGGCGTTCTTCTACGGCCAGCTCTCGGGCTCGGTCGAGCCGCTGGCCGGCGTGTTGGGCGCCGTGATCGCGCTGTCGGCGATGTCGTTTCTGCCCTATGCGCTGGCGTTCGCCGCGGGCGCGATGATCTACGTCGTGGTGGAGGAGGCGATCCCCGAATCCCAGTCGGGCGGCCACCACGACACGGCCACGATGGGCACCATCCTCGGCTTCGTGGTCATGATGATGCTCGACGTGGCGCTGGGTTAGCCCGCCGTGGCGTCGGTTCTCGCGTCCGGCGGGCGCAGGTTGCGCTTGCAGCGGCATCCCGTGCGTCCGGACGGCCCGTTGCGGGCCTGGGACGCCGCGGACGAGTATCTCTTGGCGGCCCTCGACGAGGCAGGCGCCCGCCAGGAGGCCGCTCCCCTGGGCGCGGACGTGGCGGTCCGGGCGGCGGCCGGCGGCCGCCTGCTCGTGATCAACGATCGCTTCGGTGCGCTCGCCGTCGCGCTGGCCGCGCGGCGCCCCGTCGTCTGGAGCGATTCCTTTCTCGCGCGCCTGGCCCTGCGGCACAACCTCGCGGCCAATGGCCTGGATCCGGGCGCGGTCGCGTTCGCGCCGGCGGACGGCGGACCGCCGGGCGAGTTCGATCTGGTCGTGGCCAGGATTCCGAAATCCCTCGCCTACTGGGAAGACCTGCTGCTTCGCCTGCGCGCGCACCTGGGCGCCGGGTCGCTGGTCGTCGCCGGCGCGATGATCAAGCATACGCCGGCGCGGGCGTACCGCCTGCTCGAGGAGATCGTCGGACCGGCCCGCACGAGCCTGGGCTGGAAGAAGGCGCGGCTCGTGCGCGCGGACTTCGCGCCGCGGGGGGCGCTGCCGGAGCGCTTGCCCGACACCGCCTACGAGCTGGATGGTCTCGGCTTCACTTTAAGCAACGGCCCTAACGTCTACGCGCGAGAGAGGTTAGACCTCGGCGTGCGCGCCTTGCTGCCGTATCTGCCGGCCGGCGCCGCGGCGCTGCACATCGCCGACCTCGGCTGCGGCAACGGCGTGCTGAGCCTCGCCCTGGCCGCGCGCAATCCCACGGCGGCGGTCCTCGGGATCGACGAGTCCTACCAGGCGGTGGCGAGCGCGCGCGCGAACGCCGCCCGCGCCGGGTTCCCGGTCGAGCGGCTGAGCTTCGAGGTGGGCGACGGCCTGGCCGCGGTGCCGGCCGGCGCGCTCGATCTGGTGGTCTGCAACCCGCCGTTCCATCAGGACCACACGATCAGCGATCAGACGGCCTGGGCGATGTTCCTGGACGCGCGCCGCGCGCTGCGTCCGGACGGGCGCTTGCTCGTGGTCGGCAACCGCCGCCTCGACTACCCGCGCGCGTTGGCCCGGCTGTTCGCGCGGGTCGCGGTGCTGGCCGATGACGGCCGTTTCGTCGTCGTGCAGGCCGTGGCCACGGTCTAGCCACGAACCCCTTCAGACGTGATCCGGGCTCGCTGTTGCGCGACGCCGCGCGGCTGGCGGCGCGTTCTGCCGTGGCGCCGGGCCATTCCGGATTCAATCGGCGCGCCGCCGACCCGATAATGCGTGAGCACAGGCTCTGTAGATAGCGTCCCTATCCATTCGCCCGGCGGTGACGACATGCGGCTTCGCCTCGTGGCCTCGTTCCTGGTGGTTCTGGTCAGCGCCTTCCTGGTGCTGTCGCTTTCGTGGACCGGCGAAACCGACCCCGCGGCGAGCGCCGGTCCAGCCGACGGCGCCGTCCCCGGCGGCGGCAGAGGGCCCGCCATCGCCGGCGTGGCGGACCATCCGGTCGCCAAGTTCGCGCTGCCGGCGCCGTCCATGCGCGGCCCGCGATCGTCGGCTGGGCTCGCCGGACCCGGGGCCGACGCTCGGGCGCCCGTTCTGGCGGCGCCGCAAGCGGACCGCTCGCGCCAGCCCGAGCCGGGATCACTGGCCGTGACGCGGCGAGGTCGCCGGGCTGCCGGCCCGGATGCCACGGCCTCGCGCTCGGCGCTGCCTGCGCCGCCGCCCGGCCGCCAGCGCGACGGCGATGCGCTGGGCGCGCCGGCCGGCCAGCCGATCCACGTGCCTGCCGAGGCGATCGATCTGCTCGCGCTGGGGTCGCGCGCGCTCGTCCCGGCCGGCCCGCCAGACGCCGCCAACCGCGCCGGCGCCGGGACGGTTCGCGCCGCTCCCTGGACAGCGGACCAGCTCCTGGCCAACCCGACGCACATGAACGACGAGTACGTCGCCGTCGAAGCCAGCGGGACCACGGGCAATCTCTTCGCCGTGTTCGCGGCGACCGACCTGGGCGGCGGCGACCGCGACATCTACATCGCGCGCAGCGTCGACCTGGGCCAGACCTGGACCACCGTCAAGATGCCGACCTTCAGCCTCGACGAGTCGATGCCCGACCTGGCGATCGACGCGGCCGGCTACCTGTACGTGGTCTGGGTGCGCAGCGACGGGGTGCTGATCCGGGCGCGGTCGGCCGGCCCCGAAGACATCCACAGCTGGGCGTACGTCCAGGCGTTCGTGGTCGGCGAGCCGATCGCCGTGCCCTCCATCGCGGTCTCCGGCGCGGGCGATTTCGCGCGCGTCTTCATCGCCTGCAGCTGGTACACGGTCAACTGGGACTGGTGGCAGCACGAGTACACGCTGCTGTGGCTGTTCTCGACCAACGGCGGCCAGACCGTCGCCTACGACTACCTCCTGCCGGACGGCCATCAGGACCTCTGGCCCGTCGTCGCCATGCACGGAGCGACCGTCTACATGGTCAACGGCGAGCAGGACCCCTACACCGGACGCATCCGCATCCTGGCGGCGGCCGACGCCCTGAGCGGGTCGTTCGCCGACTACATCGATCTGACCCAGGGTTCGCCCATGTCCAACGGCTTCCCGTCGGTCGCGGCCGACGGGCCGAACGTGCACGTCGTCTACCAGCTCGACTGGGACGCGGGGCCCGGCGGCATCGACGGCGACGTCATGTACGTGTTCTCGTGGGACGGGCTGGCCACCGCCTACGGTCCGTACGCCATCATGGCGACGACGAGCGAGAGCGTCGGCCCGCAGATCACCACGCGCGGCGGGCTCGTGGGCTGCGTGTGGCTCGAGGCGCCGGCGGGCGGCGACGAGTTCCACCTCGCCGCGCGCCAGGCCCCCCTCGACGGACACCCGGACTACTGGGGCGGCGTGGAGCAGGTCACGGACCTGCCCATGGTGGTGCCGCAGTTCCGCGCGGCCGCCGTGGCCGCCGGCGGCGCGCTGGCCGGCGGCGCGCCCGCCGGGCCCCTGGCCGCGGTCTGGATGGATCGCCGGGACTTCGCCGCCCAGGGCTTCAACCTCTACACGAGCCGGCGGCCGTTAATGCCTAATCTCGTTCCATTTACACCTCCTGGCTGGCAGTCTCCGCTGGTCGTCTCGATGGTGCCGGGGCAGCGCGAGGATGGACCGATCGCCGCCGGCTACCCCGCCTACGCGAGCCTCGCGGTCGCGAACCTGGGCCTGGCTGCCGCTGCCGGTCCAGTGGCTGTCGAGCTCAAGCGGGGCAGCGAACTGCTCGGCGCCTGGAACGTTCCCGGGGGCCTGCCGGCGGGAGCGTACGCCGCTGCCGAGGACCAGGTCGTGACGCTGCCGGCGGGGCTGCACACGCTGCACCTGCGCGTCGATCCCGCGGGCACGATCCCGGAGAGCGACGAGACGGACAACGTCCACGTCAAGGACGTCTGGGTGCTCAGCGGCGATCCGCACCTCGCGCTCTCGCCGTCGAGCCTCTATCTGGCCGCCGAGGGGCCGGACGGCGCGCCGCTCGCGTTGCGGAGTGCCGAGGCGGGCGGGCCGGTCATCGAGGCGCGCCTGCAGGACGCCATGTCGCGAGCAGGCGCGACCGAGCGCCTGCGCGTCGTGGTCGGCCCGAGCCAGCGGCCGGACCCCGCCGACCTCGCCCGGCGCGGCCGCCGCGGCGCGCGACGCGCGCTCGAGGCGCAGGTCGCCCGGTACGCCGCCGCGGTGGCCCCGCTGCTGGCGGCGAGCGGCAAGGGCGGCGGCGGCGCGCCGGAGGATCCCGCGCTGCGCCCGCTCTGGTTGTCGGGCGAGTTGGCGGGCCGGCTCACGTCCGTCGAGATCGAAGCGCTGGCCGCCTCGCCGGAGGTCGGCCTCATCTGGCTCGACGACCAGCTCAGCGAACGCTACGGCGCCGGCGGCGAGCCGGTCGCGCCGCGGAACCCGGCTCGGCGTCTGGAGGCCGCGAGCCCGGCCGGCGGGCCCTCGACGGCGGCGTACGTGGCGGCGGTCCCCACCGTACCGTGGCACCTGCAGATGCTCGGGGCGCCCGACGTCTGGGCGGCGGGCTTTACCGGCAGCGGCGTGCTCGTCGGCCACACCGACAGCGGCGTGGCCTGGGATCATCCCGATCTGGCGGGGAGGCTGTGGGACGGCCTGCCGGACTATCCCCACCACGGCTACGACTTCCTCGACGATGATCTCGATCCCTACGACGATGGCGCCGGCGGCTTCTGGCACGGGACGCACACCGCGGGCCTGATCGTCAGCGCCGGCCACGGCGTCGCGCCAGGCGCCCGCGTCCTGGTCACGCGCTGCGTGCCCGGCTACTACCAGGACCTGGTGGCGGCGCTGCAGTTCTGCCTGGACCACGGCTGCCACGTGATCTCGACGAGCGCCGGCTGGACGCAGCCCGGCGATGCGCTGCGTTCGGCCAACCGCAGCAACGCCGAGATCATGCTCGCGATGGGCGTGCCCTGGATCGTCGCCGCCGGCAACGGCGACAACCAGGGCGGGCACCTGCCGGCTCCGCACGACATCTCCTCGCCCGGCGATAGTCCGGAACCGGCCTACGGCGCCGGCGGCCATTCGGCGGTCATCGCCGTCGGCGCCGTCGCGCAGAACGCTCAGCTCTGGTCCAGCTCGAGCCTCGGTCCGGCGGCCTGGAACGTCGCGGGCAATCCGGCCCATGCCGACTACCCGTATCCGCCCGGGCTCGTCAAGCCGGACCTGGTCGCGCCCGGCGTCTCGGTCACCTCGACGATCGGCGGCGGCGGGCACGCGGCCTACAGCGGCACGAGCATGGCGACCCCGCTGGTCGCCGGGGCGACGGCCCTCCTGCTGCAGGCGAACCCGACCTTGGCGCCGGCCAACCTCGCGGAAGTGCTCGCCACGACGAGCCAGGACCTGGGCGCCGCGGGCCGGGACAACCAGTTCGGGGCCGGGCTGGTCGATCTGCCGGCGGCGCTGGCCGCGCTGCCGGCGAACACGACGGCCGTGGTCTGGGCGCGCAACGTGGGAGCCGTTCCCCTGCTCATCGAGAGCATCAGCACGGCGGCAGGCTGGCTGCAGCCGCTGCCCGCGAGCGGAGCGGTCGCGCCGGGCGACTCCTTGCGCGTGAACGTGACCTGGGACGCGAGCGGACTGGCCGAGGGCATCCATCAAGCGACCATCGCCTTCGTCTCGAACGATCCCCGCGGCACGGTCCAGCTGCCGGTGGTCCTGACCGTCGGCCAGGTCGCCCCGGTGCAGGATCTGGTGCCGGCGCCGGCGGCCGCGGCGTTGAGCGTCTATCCGAATCCGTTCAACCCCGCCACGACCGTGCGCTTCGACCTGCCCGTCGCCGGTCACGTCACGTTGCGGGTCTTCGACGCGCGCGGGCGCCTGGTTCGCGACCTGCTGCGTGCGCAGCGGCCGGCCGGCCGGCACGAGGCGGCCTGGGACGGGCGCGACGAGACCGGGCGGGCGTGCGCCGCCGGGGTCTATCTGGTGCGGCTCGCGAGCGGCGACGACGTGCGTGTCGGGCGCATGCTCCTGGTCCGGTAGCGCGGGCCGCGGGCGCGCGGGCGCGGTCAGCGCGCGCGGGGCGTGGCGGGATGCGGCCCGGTGGTGCGATCTTGTGCGGCATGGAACGCTGGAACGCGCAACGGGCGCTGGCAGCGCGGTCGGCCTGGGTGGCGATCGCCGTGGCGTGCGCCGCATGGGTGGTCGCCGCCGCGCGATCCCCTGGCCCTGCTGCCGATGCCGAACCGCCGCAAGACAGAAGAGACGGAGCCGTGTCGTACAATCCGCTGACGCCGCAGGAGGCGCACGTCATCCTGCGCAAGGGCACGGAGAGACCCTTCTCCGGCCAATACGAGCACCACTGGCACGAGGGCACCTACATCTGCAAGCAGTGCAACGCGCCGCTCTACAGCTCGACCGACAAGTTCGACGCCCGCTGCGGCTGGCCGAGCTTCGACGATGAGATCGCCGGCGCCGTCCTGCGCACGCTCGATCCCGACGGCCGGCGCGTCGAGATCCTCTGCCGCAACTGCGACGGGCATCTGGGCCACGTCTTCCACGGCGAGGGATTCACGCCCAAGAACACGCGCCATTGCGTCAACTCGATCTCCCTGGTCTTCGTGCCGGCTGGCGAGCCGCTGCCGGAGGTGATCCGCGCGGCCGCGGATTGACGCCGGCCTTGCCGCGGCGCGAAGAGGGAGTTATCTTGCCGCCAGTGCCGCGGGCGAAGGATCGCTCGCGGCTTGTCACAACCGACGGTTCTCCGCACCCAGTCTCGGCCAGCAACCCGTTTGCGAGCGAAGCCCGAGATCACGTTGCCGCAGATCTCGGTTTCTCGAAACGGGAGTCCATGTCCAGAACCAACTTCACCGATCTGGGGCTGATCCGGCCGCTGCTCGCGGCGATCGGCGCCGCCGGCTATCAGCAGCCCACCGCCATCCAGGCCGCCGCGATCCCCGTCGCCCTCGCCGGGCGCGATCTCGTCGCGACGGCTCAGACCGGCACCGGCAAGACGGCGGCGTTCGCCCTGCCGATCCTGCAGCGGCTCGCCGCCCAGCGCGGTCGTCCGGCCGGCGGCCACCGCGCCCGCGGGCCGCGCGCGCTGATCCTGACGCCGACCCGCGAGCTGGCGCAGCAGATCGACGCCAGTCTGCGCGCCTATGGCCGCGACCTTGCCTTGCGCACCACGGTCGTCGTGGGCGGCGTCGCGCAGGAGCCGCAGGTCCAGGCGCTCGCGCGCGGCGTCGATATCCTGGTGGCCACGCCCGGGCGCCTGATCGACCTCGTCGACCAGGGACGCGTCACGCTGGCGGCCGTCGAGGTCTTCGTGCTCGACGAGGCCGACCGCATGCTCGACATGGGATTCGTGCGCGACGTGCGCCGCATCGCGGGGCTGCTGCCCGGCGAGCGGCAGACCCTGTTCTTCTCGGCGACCATGTCGCCGGTGATCGCCCGCCTGGCGGCCGACCTGTTGCGCGACCCGCAGACGGTCGCCGTCACGCCGCCGGCTTCGGTCTCCGGCCGCATCGACCAGCGCGTCTACTTCGTGGCCAAGGCGGACAAGCGCGCGCTGCTCTCCGAGGTCCTCGGCTCGCGGGAGATCTCGCGGGCGCTGATCTTCGCCCGCACCAAGCACGGCGCCGAACGTCTGGCGCGGCAGCTGCGCACCGAGGGGCACGACGCCGACGCCATCCACTCCAACAAGTCGCAGGCTGCCCGCCAGAAAGTCCTGGCGGCGTTCGGCGGCGGCCGGCTCAAGATCCTGGTCGCCACGGACATCGTCGCGCGCGGCATCGACGTCGATGGCATCAGCCATGTCATCAACTTCGAATTGCCCGCCGACGCCGAGAGCTACGTGCACCGCATCGGCCGCACGGCCCGCGCCGAGGCGCACGGCATCGCGCTCGCGTTCTGCGATGTCGAGGAGCTTTCGCTGTTGCGCGGAATCGAGCGTTTGACCCGGCAGACCCTGCAGGTCGTGACCGGGCATCGCCACCATGAAGCGACGGTGGCGGCGTGCTTCGAGCGGCAGCGCGAGACGGTGCGACCGCCGTCGCGGCGCGCCGTCTACCGCAGCTACCGCGGCGGCGGCAGCCGGCGCGCTGCGGCCCGCTAGCGGATCGGCGGCGCCGGCCGGCGCCGCCGGTTCCTCACCGACGACCCTTGGCGACGGCTTGCGAGCGAATCCGGGCTCAACTGCTCGGCTGTCCTGCCGATACGCATGGCTGACCAGTCGTGAACGTTCGCTCCGACACGATGGATTGTGCCATGCCGCGTCGCCTTCGCTTCGTACTGCTCGCCGCGTCGCTCCTGCAGGCCGCCGCCGCTTGCGGCCTGCCGACCGATCGCCTCGTCTCGCAATACGTGCATGACCGCTGGACGAAGGAGAACGGCCTGCCGCTGGACATGGTCGCCGGCGTCCAGCAGTGCGCCGACGGCTATCTCTGGCTCGCCACGCAGCAGGGCCTGACCCGTTTCGACGGCCTGAACTTCACCGTCTTCGATGCGCTCAGCCAGCCCGCCTATCCGCACAAGCAGGCCGAGACGGTCTTCGCGCACGGCGACAGCCTGTGGATCGGCGGCAGCAACGGCGTGGCGCTCCTGCACGCTGGCGTCATCGCGACCTGGGACCGCGGCGTCGCGGCGCCGGGCGCGATGGTGCACAGGATCCAGGTGCTGCCGGGGGGGCGCGTGTTCGCCGGGTCGACCAGCGGTCTGGCCGAACTGCGGCACGGCCGGTTCGCTCCGGTCGACGAGCAGAATCCAGTCCTCGGCTCCGAGGTCAGGGCTCTGGCGGCCGACCGCAGCGGCCGTCTGTGGGTGGGCGCCCGCGGCGGCCTCGCCGTCCTGGACGAGGAAGGATTCCGCAGCTTCGAAGCCGGAGCCTGGCTCACGTCCGAAGGCGTGCTCGGCCTGGCGACCGGTCGCGACGGGCTCATCTGGGTAGCCACGGCCTCCGGCCTGTGGCGAACCGACGGCGGCGCGTTGCAAGCCGTGCCGTTGTCCGGCGATCCGTACCCCGCCGGCCTGATCTGGTCGC
Source organism: uncultured Fibrobacteraceae bacterium (assembly GCA_964549735.1). Taxonomy (GTDB): domain Bacteria; phylum Krumholzibacteriota; class Krumholzibacteriia; order LZORAL124-64-63; family LZORAL124-64-63; genus Glo-17. Next base: position 27,485 of record CAZJWO010000009.1, read on the forward strand.
TGCTGGAGGACAGCCAGGGCGTGCTGTGGATCGCGGCCGAGAATCGCGGCCTCTTCCGCCTGCTGGCCGGAAAGCTGGAGCAGGTCAACGCCGGCGAAGCTCTCGTCGACGCGATCTCCCTCTACGAGGACACGCACGGGACCCTGTGGGTCGGCACCTACGGCTCCGGCCTGCACCGTTTCCGCGCCGGTCCGTTCGTGACCTGGTCCGCGCAGGAGGGCCTGTCCGGCGACGCGGCGCGCGTGGTCTGCGCGTCGCGCGCGGGGGGCGTCTGGATCAGCACCTACGGCCAGGGCCTGGACTACCTGTACAACGGGCGCATCAAGCACTACAGCCTCGCCGACGGCCTGCCTCCGGGCAACATCGGCGCGTTGCTGGAGGACCGCCAAGGACGGCTGTGGGTCGGCGCCAGCGAAGGGATCGCCATCCTCGGTCAGGACGGGCGCTTCGCGCCGGTCGACGTCCCCGACAATCTGGCCTTCGCGCATATCCGCTCGATCCTGGAGGATAGCCGCGGCAACTTCTGGTTCGGCACGCGCACGCAGGGCGTGTTCAAGCTCTCCAGCGGCGGCGGCATCAGCCAGTACACCACCGACCACGGCCTGCTCAGCGATGTCGTGCGTGGCGGGCTGCTGGAACTGGACCACGGCGGCATCCTGGTCGGCACCGACAGCGGCGTGAACGTCATCCGCGAGGGCCGGGTCACGAGCCTGGGTCCGGCCCAGGGGGTGCCGCACGGCCTGATCGTGTTCATGACCCGCGACTCGCGCAACGACGTCTGGATCGGCGGCGTCGGAGCAGGGCTCGTGCGCGTCCGCGGCGATCAAGGCGTCGCGTACGGCCTGCAGGACGGTCTGCTCGACGACGCGGTCTTCGGCTTGCTGGAGGATCCGAGCGGGCGCTTCTGGGTCGCCAGCAACAGCGGCGTGTTCAGCTTCCATCGCGACAGCTTCGAGACCTTCGCCGCCGGGCAGGAGTACACCATTCCGGCCCGGCTCTACACGCGGGCCGACGGCCTGAAGAACAGCGAGTGCAACGGCGGCTCCACGCCCTCGGTCACGGCCGATTCCGCCGGCCGCTTCTGGTTCGCGACCGCCGGCGGCGTGGCCATGGTCGATCCGGCGCTCGTCTCTCCGCGCCCCCCGGCGCCGCCGGTGCTCTTGCAGGAGGCGATCCTCGGCGGCGAATCCTATGTCGTGGACCGCCCCGCGGTCGTCAGCCCCGGCCGCGGCGATCTCGTGTTCACCTACACCGCCATCGCCTTGAACGAGGCCGAAGAGGTCCGCTTCCGCTACATGCTGGAAGGCTACGACCAGGACTGGATCCAGGCCGGAACCCGGCGGCAGGCGATCTACACGAACATTCCCCCGGGCGCCTACCGATTCCGCGTGCAGGTCACCGATCCCGGCGGTCGCGTGGGCCGCGCCGAGGCGGCGCTGGAATTCCGTCTGCTGCCATTCTTCTACCAGACGACCTGGTTCTTCGCCCTCGTGGCGGTGACCTTCGGCCTGGGCCTCGTCGGCTGGTTGACGCAGCGGGAGCGCTGGCGCCGCGTGCGCGAACGCGATCTGGAGGAGCAGGTCCAGGTGCGGACGCGCGAGCTGCAGGCCGCCAAGGATCTGGCGGAGGCGGCGACCCGTTCCCGCGGCGAGTTCCTGGCGAACATGAGCCACGAGATCCGCACGCCGATGAACGCGATCATGGGCATGACCGAGCTGGTCCTGGAGACCGAACTGGACGAGGACCAGCGCGAATGCCTGTCGACCGTCCACGCCTCGGCGCGGTCGCTGCTGTCCTTGATCAACGACATCCTCGACTTCTCGAAGATCGACGCCGGGCGCCTGGAGCTCGAGGCGCAGCCGTTCAGCCTGCGCCAATGCCTGGACCGCACGCTCAACCTGCTGCGGGTCAAGGCGGAGTCCAGCCAGCTGGCGCTCACCTGCCACGTGGACGAGGATTGCCCGGACGGCCTGGTCGGCGACGCGATGCGCCTGCAACAGGTGCTCATCAACCTCCTGGGCAACGCCATCAAGTTCACGCCGCAGGGAGAGGTGAGCCTGCGGGTCACGGTTCCGCCAGCCGGTCGGGCGGCCGATTACGTACGGTTGCGCTTCGCCGTCTCGGATACCGGCATCGGCATTCCGGCCGACAAGCAGAAGCTCATCTTCGAAGCGTTCCGCCAGGCCGACGGCTCGACGACCCGCCAGTACGGCGGCACCGGCCTGGGCTTGACCATCTCGGCCAGCCTCGTCAACCTGATGGGCGGACAGCTCAACGTGCACAGCAGCGTCGGCGAAGGCAGCACGTTCGAGTTCGAGGCGGTCTGCAGCCTGGCGGCCGCCGGCACGGTGCCCGAACAGGTCGCTGCCGAGAGCGGCGCGCAGAGCACATCCTGGACGGTTCTGGTCGCCGAGGACAACCCGGTCAACCAGAAGGTCGTGCAGCTCATCCTGGAGCGTCTGGGCCACCGCGTGCTGGTCGTCGACAACGGCGCCGACGCGCTGGCGCGCGCCGCGGCGGGCGACGTCGACCTGGTCCTGATGGATGTCCAGATGCCGGTCATGGACGGCCTCGCGGCGACCAAGGCGATCCGCGAACGCGAAGCCGCCGGATCGGGCCGGCGTCTGCCGGTCGTCGCCTTGACCGCCCGCGCGATGCGGGAGGACATGCTGGCCTGCGAGGAGGCCGGCATGGACGGCTTCGTGGCCAAGCCCGTGCAGCGCGCCCAGCTCATGGCCGCCATGGCGCGGGCGATGTCCGACCAGCTGACTGCGGTCTGAGGCCGGTCGCGCCCCGCCTCAGCCCGCGCACAATCGGCGGCCGGCAGGTTGAATTCCCCCCGCCATTGGCTATCGTTGAATCCGCTCTGCACCGCAAGCGCACCGTCGGGCCCGTCACCGGTGGCGGGCCGCCGCCGGCCCCGGTTCGCGCGTATCCAGGAGGTGTCTCTTGACCGACATCCGTCCCTTCCGCGGCCTGCGGCCGCCGGTCGACTTGGTGGCCAGGGTCGCCAGCCCGCCCTACGACGTCTTGAGCAGCGCCGAAGCGAGGGCCATGGCCGCGGGCAATCCCCACAGCTTCCTGCACGTCAGCAAGGCGGAGATCGATCTGCCCGAGGACGTCGATGTGCACAGCGACGCGGTCTACGCGCGGAGCGCCGAGAACTTCCGGCGTTTTCGGGCCGAGGGCGTGCTCGTGCGCGATCCGCGGGAGAGCTTCTACATCTACCGCCTGACCATGGGGTCGCACGTGCAGCACGGGATCGTCGCCGGATTCAGCGTGCAGGAGTACGAGGACGATCTGATCCGCAAGCACGAGCTGACGCGGCGCGACAAGGAAGACGACCGCGCGCGCCATACGGAGATGATCATGGCCAACGCCGGCCCGGTGCTGCTGACGTTCCGCAGCCGGCCCGACGTCCGCGAGTTCGTCGCCCGCGTGGTGGCCACGGCGCCGGCCTGCGACTTCACCGCCCCCGACGGCATCGGCCACACGCTCTGGGTCGTCGACGAGCCGCAGCAGGTCGAGACGTTGCGCGCGGCGGTCGCCGCCTGGCCCGTCACCTACGTGGCGGACGGCCACCATCGCTCGGCTTCGGCGTTCCGCGTGCGCAATAACCTGCGCGCGCGCAATCCGCGGCACACGGGCCAGGAAGCCTACAACCATTTCCTGGCCGTGGCCTTCCCTGACGACGAGCTGAAGATCATGGGCTACCACCGCGTCGTGAAGGACCTCAACGGTCTGTCCGTCGCCGATTTCCAGCGCCGCGTCGCAGAACGTTTCACCGTCGCCGAGACCGCGCAGACCGAGCCGGGCGCCGCTCTGTCCTTCACCATGCACCTGGACGGCCAGTGGTATCGCCTGACGGCCAAGCCGGGCAGCTTCCCAGCCGCCGATCCCGTCAAGAGCCTGGATGCCGCCATCCTGCAGGACAACCTGCTGGCGCCGATCCTGGGCATCGACGATCCGCGCACGAGCAAGCGCATCGACTTCGTGGGCGGCATCCGCGGCACGGCCGAACTGGCGAAGCGCTGCCGCGAGGACATGCGGGTCGCCTTCGCCCTGCATCCGGTCAGCGTGGCGCAGCTGATGGCCATCGCGGACGCGGGCGCGATCATGCCGCCCAAGAGCACCTGGTTCGAACCCAAGCTGCGTTCGGGCGTGGTCGTCCGGGCGCTCGCCGATTGAACCCGAAAGGAGCGAACGATGCTGATCCTGATCTGCGATGCCTTCGATCCCGGCCTGCCGGCGAAGCTGGCCCGGTTCGGAGAAGTCACCGACGACATGGGCCGGCTCGGCGAGGCCCACGTGGCGTTGATCCGCTCGAAGACCAAGGCCACGCGCGAGTGGCAGGCCCAGGCTCCCAACCTCAAGCTCATCATCCGCGGCGGCGTGGGCACGGACAACATCGACAAGGTGGCCGCCAAGGAGCGGGGCATCCGGGTGCACAACACGCCCAAGGCGTCGTCGATCGCGGTGGCCGAACTGGCGTTCGCCATGATGATCGCCGTGCCGAACCAGCTGGTGCGGGCCCACAACTCGATGGCCAAGGGCGAGTGGCTCAAGAAGGAGCTCAAGCGGACCGAGCTGTTCGGCAAGACGCTCGGAACCGTCGGCATCGGCAACATCGCCCGCGAGATGGCCGTGCGGGCGGCCGGCTTCGGCATGGACGTGCTCTTCTACGATCCCTACGTGGATCGCTGCGAGGGGTACCGCAAGTGCACCGCGCTGGCCGACCTCTTCGCGCAGAGCGATTACGTCTCGCTGCATCTGCCGTTGACGCCCGAGACCGAGGGCATGGTCAACGCCGAGATCCTGGCCGCGGCCAAGCCGGGCATCGTGATCGTCAACACGGGCCGCGGCAAGACGATCGACACCGCCGCCATGATCGCCGCGCTGCAGAGCGGCAAGGTCGCCTGCTACGCCACCGATGTCTGGCCGAGCGATCCGCCGCCGGCCGACTATCCGCTCCTGCAGGCGCCGAACGTGCTCATGGCGCCGCACATCGGCGCGAGCACGAAGGAGAACCTGTTGCGCATCGGCGTCGAGGTCGAGCAGATCATCGCGGCGTTCGTCAAGGAGGGGAACTGACATGGCGCGCATCTACAATTTCTCGGCCGGACCGTCGACCCTGCCCATGCCCGTGCTCGAGCGCGTGCAACAGGACATGGTCGATTACCAGGGCGCCGGCCTCTCGCTGATCGAGGCCAGCCACCGCGGGCCGCACTACAGCGAGGTGCATACGGCTGCGACCGCAGGCCTGCGCAAGCTGCTCGGCCTGCCGGATAACTACCACGTGCTGTGGTTGCAGGGTGGTGCCACGCTTCAGTTCAGCATGATCCCGATGAACCTGCTGGCGGGCGGCAAGCCGGCCGACTACACCCTGACCGGCACCTGGGCGAAGAAGGCCGTCGCCGACGCCAAGAAGATCGGCAAGGTCAACCTCGTCTTCGACGGGACCGAGGCCAAGTACATGACCCTGCCGCGAGCCAGCGAGGTCAAGGCGAACCCGGGCGCCACATTCCTGCACCTGACCAGCAACGAGACCATCGGCGGCGTGCAGTGGCGCGAGTGGCCGGACGTGGACGTGCCGCTGGTCTGCGACATGAGCAGCGACTTCCTGAGCCGTCGCATTCCGCTCGAGAAGTTCGGGCTGATCTATGCCGGCGCGCAGAAGAACCTCGGGCCGGCCGGCCTGGCGGTGGTCATCATCCGTGACGACGTGCTGGCGCAGTGCAGCGATGACCTGACGGCGTACCTCAGCTACAAGGTGCACGCGGCCGAGGATTCGCTGTACAACACGCCGCCGGTCTTCCCGATCTGGGTCTCGCGCCTGGTGCTCGACTACCTGAACGAGCAGGGGGGCCTGCCCTGGGTGGAGAAGCTGGCCGACCAGCGCAGCGGCCTGCTCTACGGCATGATGGACAAGCACCCGACCTTCTACCGCTGCCCGGTGGCGCCGCACTGCCGCAGCAAGATGAACGTGGTGTGGCGCCTGCCGACCGAGGACCTCGAGAAGCAGTTCATCAGCGAGGCCAAGAAGGCCGGCATGGACGGGCTGAAGGGCCACCGATCGGTGGGCGGCTGTCGGGCGAGCATCTACAACGCGATGCCGGTCGAGGGCGCCCGCGCGCTGGCCGCGTTCATGGATGACTTCGCGAAGAAGCATGGCTGAGCCGGCGCCGCGAACGTGGCGAACCGAGGGCCCCGACCGCGAGGTCGGGGCCGCTCCATTTGTCCGCCGCGCGTGACACTTTTTACGGACGCGCGGCGCAGCTGCGGCGGAGCTTCGGTCTGGGCATTCCGCTCTTCGTGTGGTATCATCGTGGAGCGCTTCCCGGCGCGGGCGTCTTCAGCATCGAGCATGGCCGCAGCGCGGCCCCATCCGGCCGTACCCCTGAGCGCTGCGGCCTTCATCGTCAGGCACCACGAGGAGATGATTCCCATGTCCCTGGACAAGATCCGGTCCCTGGCCGTGCTGGCGGGCGTCGCGACGCTGCTGCTGGCCGCCGTACCCGTCGCGGCGTTCGCGCCGCCCGCCGCTGACCACGATCTCTACGAGGTCCGCTTGCCGGCGGTCGATCCCCACGCGGGCCGCGATTTCGCCGGGTTGACCGCCAGCCGCGGCGTCGAGACGGCTCTGGCGGCCCGCTACGGCGGGTTCTGGCGGGTCCTGGACTGGAACGCCCACACCGGCACGCCGCGCTGGGTCTACGGCACGGCCGTGCGCAAGGCGGTGGCGATCACCGGGCCGGCCCAGTTGGAGCGCCTGGCCAAGCAGGTCGTCAGCGAGAACTACGACGTGCTGCGCGCCGATCCCGCGGACCTGCGCCTCGTCCAGGCGCCGCACGCCATGGGCAAGTGGGTCGCTCATCTGCAGCAGTACTGGCACGGCCATGAGGTCTGGCAAGGCAAGGTGCGCCTCGTCTTCCACGAGAACGGCAACCTGATGGTCATGGGCTCGAACTTCCACGAAGCCATCGCGCTCGACCCGCGCCCGGCGTTGACGCCCGCCGCGGCCGGCGAGGCGGCGCTGCGCGATCTGCGATTCCAGCCGGAACTGGGCGACCACCTCCGGATCGACCCGGAGCTGCTCGTGCTGCCGGTGCCCACCTCGGAACACACGGTGCGCCATCACCTGGTGTACCGCGTGCGCGTCGCCACGGCCCAGCCGCTGGGCGACTGGGTCACCCACGTCGATGCGCACGACGGCACGGTCGTCTGGCGCTACAACGACGTGCACTTCGCCTTCGAAGGCAGCGCCAGCCAGGTCGTCCAGCCGGAATCCTATTGCCGTGGCCAGCAGGTCGATCCCGCGGCCTACCTCAACCTGACGGTCTCCGGCGTCGGCTCCGCGTCCACCGACATCAACGGACTCTGGTACGTGCCCGGCGGCGGCGGCACCGCGACGGTCACCGCGACGCTGCAGGGTCCGTACGTGCGCGTCTACAACTACAACGGCAGTCATGCGAGCTTCTCCGCGCCGGCCACGGCGGGCGAGCCGCTGGCGATCGATTGGACCAATGCGAACTCGCGCCAGGACGAGCGCGACGTCTTCGACGCGGTCAACCGCATCCACACGTTCTTCCAGGATTTCGATCCGGGCTTCGCCTATGTCAACACGCCGATCAACGCCTATGTCAACCGCAGCGATCTGTACTGCCCCGGCAACGCGTGGTGGAACGGCACCATCAACTTCTGCGCGCAGGGGTCGTCGGGCAGCTACACGTACGCCAACACGGGCGAGCTGCAGCAGGTCGTGGTGCACGAATTCGGCCATGGCGTCCAGGACGCCGTGATGGGCGGCTGGCAGGGCGATCAGGGCCTGGGCGAAGGCAACTCCGATTTCCTGGGCAACCTGATCACGCAGGAGAGCATCATCGGGCGCGGCTTCTTCCTGAACAACTGCAGCAGCGGCATCCGCAACTCCCTCAACACCTTGCAGTACCCCGCAGACGTCATCGGCCAGTCGGTGCACAACGCGGGCCGCGTGATGGCCGGCTTCCATTGGGATGCCATGGTGCTGTTGCAGACCGAGTACGGCCTGGACGAGGGCACCCTCAAGGCCGCCGAGCGCTGGCACTTCGCGCGCCTGCTGCTGCAGCCGTCGACGCAGCCGGATCAGGTCGTCGCGAACTTCGTCGCCGACGACGACAACGGCGATCTGAGCGACGGCACGCCGCACCACGCGATCTACGCGGCGGCGGCCGCGAACCACGGCTTCAGCGGCTTCGTCCCCGAGATCCAGACTGGGATGTTCGTCTATCACACGCCGCTGCCGTATCAGACCAACCCGGCGGCGCCGTACACCGTCGCGGCGACCGCCAGCTCGCTCGGCGGCGGCGAGGTCGATCCCGGCAGCTTCGAGCTGCGCTACGCGATCGATGGCGGCGACTGGCAGATGGCGCCGATGACGGCCGAGGGTAGCCAGATCGTGGGCGAGATTCCCGCCCAGGAGCTCGGCACGGTCGTCCGCTACTACGTGTCCGGCCGCAACACGCTGGATCTAGAGGGCACCAGCCCCCGCGACGCGCCCACGAGCCTGCACTACTTCCAGGTCGATCACCTGTTCTGGGACGACATGGAGACCGCGACGGCCTGGATCGGCGGGTTGCCGACCGATACGGCGACGACCGGCCTGTGGGAGCGGGCCGTGCCGCAGCAGACCCTGTACAACGGCTACGTCGTGCAGCTGGGTTCCGACCACACGCCCGCGCCGGGAGTGGCGTGTTGGGTGACCGGGCCGCTGGCCGGCAGCGGCGCCGGCTCCTACGACGTCGACAACGGCGCGACCACGCTGCTCAGCCCGGTGTTCGACCTGACCGGCGGCAGCAACGTCCAGATCAGCTACTGGCGCTACTACACCAACATGCACGGCGCCAACCCCGGCATCGACTTCTGGCGCGTGGACGTCTCCAACGACGGCGGCGAGACGTGGTCGAGCGTCGAGAACACCAACCAGTCGGACACCGGCTGGGTCCAGGTGGCGTTCGCGCTGAGCGACCATTTCGCCGCGCCGGGTCTGGTGCGCCTGCGTTTCATCGCCGAGGACGCGCCGCCGAACGGATCGCTGGTCGAGGCCATGGTCGACGACTTCCTGCTGGTCGGCGATTTCCCGATCGTGACCGCGGCCGTCGAGCGGCCGCTGCCGCGGGTCGCGTTCGATCTGGCGCAGAATCACCCGAATCCCTTCAACCCGAGCACGCAGGTCGGCTTCAGCCTCGAACGCGGCGGGCGCGCGAGCCTGCGCGTCTTCGACATGCGCGGCCGCCTGGTCAAGACCCTGGTCAGCGCCCAGCTGCCCGCGGGCCAGCACGCCGTCACCTGGAACGGCGAGGACGAGCAAGGCCGGCAGGCGCCGTCGGGCGTCTACCTGTACCGGCTCGAATCCAGCGGCCAGACGGTCGAGCGGCGCATGCTGCTCGTGAAGTAGGCGGGCCGAGTACGTACGCGGAGGCGGCCGCGGCCGCCTCCGCCGTTCTCTCGCGACCTCTCGCGCGCTTGCGTCTTGGGCCCGTCGCGTTTCTGCACTACCTTGACGGCCAGGGAAGCCGTCTTCAGCCCGGGGCGCGCGCCATGGACCAAGACAAGCAGCCGCCGCGGTCCGAGCCGCCCGGCGAGCTGGCCGATATCCGCGAGAACATCGCGGTCGAGCGTTCGGCGCTCAGCGTGGTGCCGGGCGTGGAACGCGCCGATCCGGTGTACCGGATCGACCCCGCCCAGCGCCGGCGCCAGCTCACGACCCAGCAGTACATCGACGGCGTGTGCGCGGGCGATCGCTCGCTGCTGGCGCGGGCGATCACCCTCGTCGAGAGCAACGCTCCGGCGCATTTCGAACAGACCCAGGAGTTGGTCCAGGCCCTGTTGCCGCGGCGGCGCCCGGCGACACGGGTCGGCATCACCGGCCTGCCCGGCGCCGGCAAGAGCACGCTGGTCGAGACCCTGGGCATGCTCCTGGTCGAGCGCGGGCTGCGGGTCGCCGTCACCGCCGTGGATCCCAGCAGTACGGTCAGCGGCGGCAGCGTCCTGGGCGACAAGACGCGCATGGAGCGGCTCGCGTGCCACCCGCAGGCGTTCGTGCGGCCGTCGCCGACCGGCGGCACGCTGGGCGGCGTCACGCGCAAGACGCGCGAGACCATCCTGCTGTTCGAGGCAGCCGGCTACGACGTCGTCCTCGTCGAGACCGTCGGCGTGGGGCAGAGCGAGACCGTCGTGCGGGAGATGGTCGACTTCTTCCTGCTGGTGCTCATCGCCGGGGGCGGCGACGAGTTGCAGGGGATCAAGAAGGGCACGATCGAACTGGCCGACGCCATCGTCATCAACAAGGCCGACGGCGAGAATCGCCTCGCCGCCGATCAAGCCCGCGGCGAGTATGCGCGGGCCCTGCACTACCTCCGGCCGGCGACGGCGGGCTGGCAGACCCGCGCGTTCACCGCGTCGGCGCTGAACGGCACGGGGGTGCCGGAATTGTGGCGCGTCGTCGAGGCGTTCATGGCGCGCGCGCGGGCCGGGGGCGTGCTGCTCGCGCGCCGCAGCCGGCAGGAGCGGCAGTGGCTGCGGCAGCTCGTGCGCGAACAGCTGGAGGCCCGGTTCGTCGCGCACGCCGCCGTCAAGCGGCTCCTGCCGGAGCTGGAGGCGGCCGTCGAGCGCGGCGAAATGGCGGCCGTCGCGGCGGCCCGGCGCCTGCTCGACGCCTTCGGTCCAGGGCCCGGCGCCTTGTAAAGCCCTCCGTTCTCGCCTAGATTCTTGCGCGAGCGACCGCAACGGGCACCGCCAGCGGCGAGGAAGCGACATGTCGACGACCGTTCCCGAACTTCCGCCGATCCACGTCACCGACTCCCTGACCGGCAAGAAGGTCGTCCTGCGGACCGTGCGGCCCGGCGCCGTGGGCATCTACTGCTGCGGGCCGACGGTCTACGACATGAGCCACATCGGACATGCCCGCGCCGCCCTGGCGCCGGACATCATGGTGCGATTCCTGCGCCAGGCGGGTTATCAGGTGACCTACGTCCGGAACATCACGGACATCGACGACAAGATCATCGCTCGCGCGCAGCAGGAGGACCTCGTGGCCGCGGACGTCGCCGAGCGCTATGCCGCGGCCTACCACGAGGATCTCGCGGCGTTGGGCATGCTCGCGCCGGACCGTGAACCGCGGGTCAGCGGGCATCTGCCCGAGATCATCGCCCTGGTCGAGCGCCTGCTCGCGCGGGGTCTGGCCTACGCGGTCGACGGCGATGTCTATTTCCGCGTCCGCGCGTTCGGACCGTACGGCCGGCTCAGCGGCCGCAGCCAGGCCGAGCTGCTGGCCGGGGTCGGCAGCCGCGTCGAGGTCGACGAGCGCAAGGAGAGCCCGCTGGACTTCGCGCTCTGGAAGGCGGCCAAACCGGGCGAGCCGAGCTGGCCGAGCCCCTGGGGCGAGGGCCGTCCGGGCTGGCACATCGAATGCTCGGCCATGAGTTCGACGCACCTCGGCGAGACGTTCGACATCCACTGCGGCGGCCGCGACCTCATCTTCCCGCACCATGAGAACGAGATCGCGCAGAGCCAGGGCGCGTACGGCGAAGGCACGTTCGCCCGCCATTGGCTGCACAACGGCTTCATCAATTTCGGCGGCGAGAAGATGTCCAAGAGCCTCGGCAACTTCTGGACCATCCGCGAGATCCTGACGCTCTACCCTGCCGAAGCGGTGCGCTATTTCCTGCTGACCGTGCACTACCGCAGCGGTCTGAACTTCGAGGTCGAGGTGCTCTGCCCCCGGTGCGGCGCCGTCCTGGACCAGCCGCAGCAGGACAGTGGCCGCTGCGCGGCGTGCGGCCAGGCGGCGACGGCCGACGCGCTGCGGGCGAGCGCGCGCTTCCCCGGCCTGGAAGACGCCGACGACCGCGTCGCCTACGTCTACGCCACGCTGGCCGGCGCGCGCGACCTCGCTGCCGGCGCGGCGGCGGCGGCGCCGGACGAGGCCGGCGAACAGCTGGCTGGCATGTTCGCGTCGTTCACGCTGGCCATGAGCAACGACTTCAACACGCCGGCCGCACTGGGCGCCCTCAGCCGGCCGCTCAACGAGGTCAACGGGCTGCTGGCCGCTGGCAAGGGCGTGCCCGCCGACAGGCGCCGGCGCATGCTGGCTCGCTTCCTTGCGGACATGGGGCAGATCGCCGCGGTGCTCGGCTGCTTCCAACAGGACCCCGGCGACTACCTGCGGCGGCGCCGCGACCTGAAGGCGCGGCGCCGGGGCCTCGATGTGGCGCAGATCGAGCGATTGCTGGCCAGCCGCAGCGCCGCCCGGGCGGCGCGCGCTTGGGCCGAAGCCGACCGCCTGCGCGAGGCTCTCGCCGCGCTGGGCGTCGGCGTGCAAGATGGTCCGGAAGGCTCTAGCTGGACTTTTTAGGCGGGATCAGGTTTTTCTGCAACAGTCCGCCGCCGGCTTGCCGATATTCGGCGGGGTCGGGCAGACAGCGGCCGTACGGCCGCGTGTCGCTCGCCCGGCGCCGAAAATCGGGCAAGCGAGGCGAGGATGAGACATCGACGGGGACTGCTCCTGCGTGCGTGCCTGCTCGTTCTGACTGCGTCGGCGGCCGCGTCGGCGGCGGGCGATGAAGCCTTCCGGATCCAGCCGCGCTTCCGGCACCTGACCATCGAGCACGGCCTGTCCCAGAGTTCGGTCAATTGCTTCCTGCAGGACCGCTTCGGGTTCGTCTGGCTCGGGACCCAGGACGGCCTGAACCGTCACGACGGGTACGGCTTCCTGGTCTGGAAGACCGACGCCGATGATCCGCTGACGCTCTCGGACGCCTACATCACCTGCCTGGCCGAGGACGGCGACGGCAACCTGTGGGTCGGATCCGAGGCCTCCGGATTCGCCCGCTTCAACCGCATCGGCCAGCGCTTCGACTACCTATGCACCGGTCCGCGGCACGACGGCGACCAGCACGACGTCAACTACGGCGTCCAGGCGCTCGCGATCGACGCGCAAGGGCGAGTCTGGGTCGGCACCGGGGCCCACGGCCTTCTGCGCCACGATCCGCGCAGCGGCAGCCAACGCGTCTGGCGTCAGGAGCCTGGCGGCCTGCCGAGCAACGACGTGACGTCCCTGCATTTCGACAGGCAGGGGCGGCTGTGGATCGGCACGGCGGCGGGGCTGGCGCGCCTCGATCCCGGAGCCGAGGCGCCTCGCGTGTGGCGGCAGCAGCCCGATCAACCGTCGGGCCTGCCGCCGGCCAAGATCGCCGTCGTGCGGCAGACGACGGCTGGCGATCTGTGGATCGGCACCGAATCCGGACTCTACCGCTGGGACTCGGAGCGCGACGCATTCGATCCGCAGCCTGAGATCGCGAACGGCGTGCAGGCGATCGCCGAGGATGCGGCCGGGCGTCTCTGGCTCGGTTGCAAGGACTACGGGGTCGTCTGCCTCGACCTCGCCACCGGCCAGCAGCGGGTCATGCTGCCGGACCTGGCCACGCCGACGCGCCTGCAGACCGGCAAGATCCAGGCGCTGATGATCGACGCCGCCGGCGTGGTCTGGGTGGGCCACGACCTCGGCGCCAGCCTGCTCGACACGCACGCCAAGCAGTTCTTCCATTTCAAGCACGAGGTCGGCCAGGCCGGCAGCCTCAGCCACAACACGGTCTGGTCGTTCTGCGAAGACCGGAAGGATCAGGTCTGGATCGCGACCGATCGCGGCCTGAACCGTTTCGATCCGCGCACCGGTCGCTGCGAATTGCTGGCCGCCGATCCGCAGAATCCGCGCCGGCCCAGCCATGATCGCATGACCGCTATCTTCGAAGACAGCCGCGGCCTGCTCTGGCTGGGCTACGCGCACGGCGCGCTGAACGTCATGGATCCGGTCAGCGGACGCTTCCGCCACATCCAGGCCGACAGCACGGGCCGCACGGGAGCGCCGTCGCTGCGCGTCTACGATTTCGCGGAAGCGGCCGATGGCACCATCTGGATGGCCACGTTCGACGGCGTGCAGAGCTGGGATCGGCGCGACGACCGCTTCACGGCGCATTGGCACCAGACCGGCGGGCTCTTCGACCTCGGCGGCAACGCCTGCAAGACCCTGCACATCGATCCGCGCGGCGTGATCTGGGTGGGCACCTGGGGCGTGGGCGTCCTGGCGATCGATGCCCACAGCGGTACGCGGCGGCACTACCGGCACGAGGCGGCGAACAACCAGTCGATCACCAGCGACACGATCATCTCGCTGCTGCTCGATCGCCAGGGTCGGGTCTGGGTCGGCACCGGATCAGGCTTGACGTCGCTCGATCCCGCATCCGGCCGCGCGACGCGCCTGACCGAGAAGGACGGCCTGCCCAACAACACGATCTACGCCATGAGCGAGGATGCGCAGGGGCGCATCTGGGCCGGCACCAATTTCGGCCTCGTCTGCGTCGATCCGGCCACGATGTCCTTCCATCATTTCCAGGCCAAGGACGGTCTGCAGAGCAACGAGTTCAATATGGGCGCCGCCGCCCTGGGACGCAGCGGACGCATGTACTTCGGCGGCATCAACGGGTTCAATGTCTTCTACCCCGAGCGGATCCAGGCCAATCCGTACATGCCGCCGATCGTCATCACCGACTTCCAGATCAACAACCAGCGGGTCGCCACCGGCGAGCTGAACCGCGGCCGCGATCTGCTCGCGTTGCCGATCTATCAGACTGAGAAGCTCGTGCTGGATCACCGCGACCACGTCATCTCGTTCTCGTTCGCGGCGCTGCACTACGCGGCGCCGGAGAAGAACCGCTACGCCTATCGGCTGGAGGGCTTCGACAGCGACTGGACCGAGGCTGGCGGACGCACCCGCGCGACCTACACGAACCTTCCCGCCGGCAACTACGTGCTGCGCGTGCGCGGCACGAACAGCGACGGCGTCTGGAACGAGACCGGCGCCGCGCTCAAGCTCAAGGTCAGGCCGCCCTTCTGGCAGACCGCATGGTTCATGATCCTGGCCGGCGCGCTGGCGCTCAGCGCGTTGAACGGCTTCATCCGCTATCGCACGCGGCTCATGAAGATCCGCACGCAGGAGCTGGAGAAGAGGGTCGCGCAGCGCACGACCGACCTGACCCGCGCCAACCATTTCCTGCAGCAGGAGATCTCCGAGCGCCGGCGCATGGAGGAGGCGCTGCGCGTGGCCAAGGACCAGGCGGAGGAGGCGACCAGGACCAAGAGCGAGTTCCTGGCCAACATGAGCCATGAGATCCGCACGCCCATGAACGGCGTGCTCGGCATGACGGCCGTGCTCCTGGAGAGCGATCTGAGCCCCGAGCACCGCGAACATCTGGAGGTCGTCTATGCCAGCGCGCGCAACCTGCTGAGCATCATCAACGACATCCTCGACTTCTCCAAGATCGAAGCCGGCAAGCTCGAGCTCGAGAGCATCGATTTCGATCTGCGCGACCTGGTCGAGGAGGTCGCCGAGATGCTCGGTCCGCGCGCTTTCGCCAAGGGACTGAACTTCACGCTGCGCATCGACGAAGCGGTGCCGGCGCATCTGCGCGGCGATCCGCTGCGCCTGCGCCAGGTCATGGTCAATCTGCTCAGCAACGCGATCAAGTTCACCGATCGCGGCCGGGTCGACGTGCGCATCGCCGCGCTCGCGGCGCCGCCGGAGCAGGTGCGCCTGCGCTTCGAGATCAGCGACACGGGCGTCGGCATCCCCGCTGATCGCATGGGCTGCCTCTTCGAGTCGTTCTCGCAGGTCGACACCTCGACGACGCGCCAGTACGGCGGGACTGGCCTCGGGCTCGCGATCTGCAAGCAGCTCGTCGAATTGATGCAGGGCGACATCGCCGTCGAGAGCACGGTCGGCCAGGGCACGACCTTCACCTACAGCGTCGTCTTGCGGCCCAGTCAGACCGCCGTCCCGGCGCCGGCCGTCGGGGCGCGGGTGCTGGTCATCTCGCCCGATCCGACCGCCAGGGAAGCGGTGGTCGATGCCCTGCGCTACCTCGGGTGCGATTCTGTCGCGCCGGCCTGCGACGAGGATCCGGCGTTGACGGCCGTGCTGACCTTGGGGCGCGAGCCGGGCATCCAGGCGGTGCTGGCCGGCACCTGGACCGAGTCTCCGGCGACGCGCCAGGTGCCGCACAAGCTGCAAGCCTCTCTCGGCGGCACCGCGCCGCCTTGCCTGGCGATCCTCAATCTCGGCGAGACGGTGGAGAAAGAGAAGCTGCGCGGCGCCGGCTTCGCCGCCTCGGTCAGTCGTCCGCTGCGAAGCCGCAAGCTGCGCGACACGCTCTGCGGGCTGCTGGGCATCGAGACGGCGGCGGCGCTCCCTTCGCGGTCGTCGGCGCCGGCTGGCGGGTTCCCGGACGTGCCGCCAGCCGCCACGGCCCGGCCGGTCGCGCGCGCGCGCGATGCCGCCCCGATCGCGCCGCCGCCTGAGGCGGCGCGCCGCGACGTGCTGCCATTGCTGCTGGCCGAAGACAATCCCGTCAACCAGAAGGTCGCCAGCATCCTGCTGCGCAAGCTGGGCTACCAGGTCGATGTCGTGGACAACGGCGCCGAGGCCGTGGCGGCTCTGGCGCGCCGGCGCTATGCCCTGGTCTTCATGGACGTCCAGATGCCGGTGATGGACGGCTACGAGGCGGTGCGGCGCATCCGCGGCGGCAGCGACGGGGTACTCGAACCGCAGGTGCCGATCATCGCCCTGACCGCGCACGCCATGAAAGGCGATCGCCAACGCTGCCTCGACGCCGGCATGGATGACTACCTCGCCAAGCCGATCGATCAGAAATCGCTGCTGGGATTGCTCGAGACATACCTCGGCAAGGAAGAACCGGCGGCCGTCTAGACTGGCCTGGTGGCCCGCCTGCGATTATCGTGGGCGTGCCACCACAGCGAAGGGCCCGTCTTGACGGAAGCGGTCCGCGTCGATCCCGGTCGCCTGCGCAGCCTGCGTGGCGGCGAGCCAGGCGCCGGCCCGGTCATCTACTGGCTGCGTCGCGAGCAACGGGTGAGGGACAACTGGGCCCTGCTGCACGCCCAGGATCTGGCCCTGGCGCGCGGCGTCGCGCTGGCGGTCGTCTTCTGCCTGGTGCCCGAGTTCCTCGGCGCCGGCCGCCGCCAGTATCGTTTCCTGCTGGCTGGCCTGCGCGGGGTCGGTCGCGACCTCGCCGCGCTGGGCATCCCGTTCTTCCTGCAGCAGGGCGAGCCCGCGCGCGAGATCCCGGCGCTGGTCGCCGCCTGCGGCGCGGGCTGTCTGGTCACGGACTTCAATCCGCTGCGCATCAGCCGGCAGTGGGAGCGCGCGGTCTGCGACCGGGTCGCGATCCCGGTCGTGCAGGTCGATGCCCACAACGTCGTTCCCGTGTGGCAGGCGAGCCCGCGGCAGGAATTCGCCGCGCGGACGCTGCGGCCGAAGATCCGGCGCCTCCTGCCGCGCTACCTGACCGAACTGCCGCCGATGCGCCCGCATCCTCATGCGTGGCCGCGCACGACGCCGGCGCCGGACTGGGATGCCGTCGATCGTCGGCTCGCCGGGCGGCCCGGCGGCCGCGACGTGGCCTGGTGTGCGCCGGGAGAGGAGGCGGCGCGCGCGGCGCTGGAGCGCTTCCTGGCGGAGCGGCTGGCCGCGTACGCGACGGCCCGCAACGACCCCACCGTCGATGGCCAGTCCGATCTCTCGCCTTACCTTCATTTCGGCCAGCTGGCGCCGCAGCGCGCGGCGTGGGCGGCCGCGCAGCATCCGGCGGCCGGGGGGCGCGAGGCGTTCCTCGAAGAGCTCGTCGTCCGCCGCGAATTGGCGGACAACTTCTGCCACTACAACCCGGACTATGACCGATTCGAGGGATTGCCCGACTGGGGTCGGGCCACGCTCGAGCAGCACGCGGACGATCCGCGCGCCACCACGTATGATCTGGACGAGTTCGCGGCGGCGGCCACGCACGAGGCGCTGTGGAACGCCGCCCAGACCGAACTCGTGGTGCGCGGCAAGCTCCACGGCTACCTGCGTATGTACTGGGCCAAGAAGATCCTCGAGTGGTCGCGCGATCCGGCCGCGGCGCTGCAGACCGCGATCACGCTGAACGACCGCTACCTGCTCGACGGGCGCGATCCCAACGGCTACGTCGGCTGCGCCTGGTCGATCGGCGGCCTGCACGACCGCCCCTGGTTCGAACGTCCGATCTTCGGCAAGATCCGCTACATGAACCTCAACGGCTGCCGCCGCAAGTTCGAGGTCGCACGCTACCTGGCGCGCGTGGCCGAGCTGACGCGAGAGGGACGCGCATGAAGATCCAGGAGCTCGCGCGGACGCAGATCGTAGCGGCCCCGCTCGGCGAGGCGGCGCACGTCCTCTTGGTGCGGCGCCAGCTCGCGCGTATCTTCGAGTATCGGCAGCGGGTCGTCGCCGCGCGGTTCGGCGAAGCCAAGGAGCGGACATGAACGAGCGGATCCCTGTCGGCGTCAGCACCTGTCTGCTGGGCGAAAAGGTGCGCTGGGACGCGGGCCACAAGCACGACCGCTACCTGACCGATATCCTCGGCCGCTATTTCGAGTTCGTGCCGGTGTGCCCGGAGGCCGACGTCGGCATGGGCATACCGCGCGAGCCGGTCCATCTGGTGGGCGATCCGGCGGCGCCGCGGATGGTCGGCAACAAGAGCGGCGAGGACTGGACCGAGCGGATGAACCGCTACTCCCGGCGCAAGCTCAAGGAACTCATCCCGCTGAACCTCGCGGGGTACGTCCTGAAGAAGGCCTCGCCCAGCTGCGGCATGGAACGCGTGCCCGTCAAGGGCGACCGGGGCGACATGCCGCGCAAGGTCGGCGTCGGGCTCTTCGCCGCGGAGTTGCTGAAGCGGCTGCCGCTGCTGCCGGTCGAGGAGGAGGGCCGACTCAACGATCCGGGTCTGCGCGAGAGCTTCATCGTGCGCGTCTTCGCCTATCACCGCGTGCAGAAGCTGTTCGCTGGCGGTTGCCGGCGCGGCGACATCGTCGCGTTCCACACGCGGCAGAAGCTGCTGCTCATGGCGCACAGCCCGCGGCACTACCAGGAGCTGGGCCGGCTCGTGGCCCGGGTCAAGGACTACACGCCGGGCGAGCTGCGCGAGCGCTACGTGCGGGAGTTCATGGCGGCCTTGCAAGTGCGTGCGTCCACGCGCAAGAACGTCAATGTCCTGCAGCACCTGCTGGGCTACTTGAAGGATCGCCTCGGCGCGGCGGAAAAGGCGGACATCATCGAGGTCATCGAGATGTACCGCGACGGACTGGTCCCGTTGATCGTACCCTTGACGCTGCTGAGGCATCACCTCAAAGTGCAGGGGGTGACGTACCTGCTCGCGCAGGAGTACCTGCAGCCGGCACCGGCCGAACTGGCCCTGCGCAATCATGTCTGACCGCTCGAAAGGCCGGGGTCCGATGCCGCGTCCACTCCGCTCCCTGCTGCTGCTGGCGGCGTTCCTCCTCTCGGCCGGAGCGGCCTTCGCCCAGCGACAGCTGGAGCTGCCGGGTCCGGACCTGCGCCTGCTGTTGGCCGAGGACAAGGCCGCCAGCAGGGGCGACGGTCCGGAACGTTTCGCCTGGCCGGCCGATCTGTCGCTGCGGCCCGCCGACGACGACGGCTGGGATCGGCTGGCCGACGGATCGCACCGCTGGCGGCTGCGCGTCACGGCGCCCGGCTCTCTGAGCCTCAATTTCGGCTTCAGCCAGTTCCGCCTGCCGTGGGGCGGCCGTTTGACGATCGCCGGCGAGGCGGGTCCGCCGCGCGTCTTCACGGCGGACGACAATCGCGACGACGGCCAGCTGTGGACGCCGGTCGTGCTCGGCAGCGAGGCGCTGCTGACGCTCGTGCTGCCGGCGCGCGGGCGCGACGATTTCGCGCTCGAGCTGCGGCGCGTCGGCCGCGGCTATCGCTTCTTCGGCGAGGCGCCGGCGGCGAAGGCTCCGGGCTGGTGCAACATCGACGTGATCTGCCCCCAGGGAGATCCCTGGCGCGAGCAGATCCGCAGCGTCGGCGTCTATACCATCGCCGGCGCCTGGAAGTGCACCGGAGCGATGGTCAACAACACCGCCGTCGATGGCACGCCGTACTTCCTGACGGCGCGCCACTGCTGGGCGCCCGATTCCGATCCGGCGACGCTGGTGGTCTACTGGAACTATGAGAGCCCGGTCTGCGGTCAGCTCGGCGGCGGCAGCCTGGACGCCGCCCAGACCGGCGCCGCGTTCCGCGCCAACTACGACCTCAGCGACTTCTACCTCGTCGAACTCGACGCCCCGCCGGATCCGGCCTGGCGCGTGACGTACGCCGGCTGGGATCGCAGCGACCATGCGCCGCTCGGCGGGATCGGCATCCATCATCCGAGCACCTCGGTCAAGTGCATCAGCTTCGAGAACGATCCGTTGCAGGTCACGTCGTATTCCGGCAACGTCGTGCCGGGCGACGGCTCGCATTGGCGGGTCGTGGACTGGGATCTGGGCACGACCGAGCCCGGCTCCAGCGGCAGCCCGTTGTTCAACCCGGCCGGCCGGATCATCGGTCAGTTGCACGGCGGCTGGGCGGCCTGCGGCAACGACCTGAGCGACTGGTACGGCCGCCTGCTGGTCTCCTGGGAAGGTGGCGGCACGCCGCAGACCCAGCTGGCGGCGTGGCTGGACCCCGCGGGCACCGGCGTCCTGCGTTTGAACCTCCACGATCCCGAAGCGCCCGAGCCGCCGCCGCCCCCGGACGGCGGGTTCGAGCGGCCGGTCGCGTTCTACCCGATCAGTCCCAACCCCAGCCTGGATCCCGTGACGATCCGCTACTGGCTGGCCGAGCCCGGACACGTCCGGCTCGCGATCTACGACCTGCGCGGACGCCGGGTCGCGTCGCTGGTGGACGAGGTCAATACGGCAGGGGAGCAGGTGGTCACCTGGACCGGACAGGGTGTGGCGGCCGGCGTGTATCTGTGCCGAGTCGAAGCGCTGGGCGCGACCGCGGTCGCGCGCT